>JAYVOQ010000001.1:0-2944 GCA_043757845.1 Hyphomicrobiales bacterium
AACAATGTTGATCAGGCTTTGAAAGTTCTGAAGAAGAAAATGCAACGTGAAGGCATTTTCCGTGAAATGAAGATGCGTGATGCTTTTGAAAAGCCATCCGTAAAACGCGCCCGCGAAGCTGCAGAAGCTGTCCGCCGTGCGCGCAAATTGACCCGCAAGAAGTTGCAACGCGAAGGTCTGTTGCCTATGCCTAAGAAAATCGAGAAGCCTAAGCGCTTTGGCGGTGCTGGCGGCGGCGGCGGTGGAGCTGGTTTCTAAGATTTAGAGATTTTGAATTTGAAAGAGCCGCTGAGTGATCAGCGGCTTTTTTTGTTTGATCAAATCTCCTACTACCCGTCATTCCTGCGAAGGCAGGAATCCAGCTTTCTTCCAACGACTTGCATGGTTAGTTTAGCTGGATGCCAGCCTTCACTGGCATGACGGATTGAGGGGTTAGACGTAATTTGAGAATTCTGTATCGCTTGATACTCTATTTTTGAGCTGCGAGGTCATCCGCTTCGAAAATTCGGAAATTTTCTGGTTTGAGGTTTTCTTGTGTGAAGCCTTGCATGAAAATTGATGCACCATTTGCAGCGTAGTTAATTTTCACGCCTTTGATGCCGCCTTCACTGGTGTTCTTCATTTGCATTTTTTCAAAACTGTAGCCGCCAGTGATATTGAGAATATCAGCTGCTTTGAAATCTGTAACCGTATCATTGCCGTCATAGCCGCTTCCTGAATCTGAATAGGCTGAAAACATGTATTGGTTTTTGCCGCCACCACCCGTCAGCAAATCGTCGCCGGTGCCGCCGTTGATTTTGTCATTCTCCAAACCGCCTACAATAATGTCATTG
This sequence comes from Hyphomicrobiales bacterium, assembly GCA_043757845.1. Classification (GTDB taxonomy): domain Bacteria; phylum Pseudomonadota; class Alphaproteobacteria; order Rhizobiales; family Aestuariivirgaceae; genus Aestuariivirga. Next base: position 834 of record JAYVOQ010000001.1, read on the forward strand.
CCAAAGCCGCCATAAAGCCGATTATGGCCTGGGCCACCAGAGATGAAATCATCGCCACCACCGCCAAAAATGATGTCATCACCTATGCCTGTTGCGATTGAGTGGTTTTGATTGTCGTTGAAGAGAATGAGATTATGCGCGTTTGGATTGATTTGATTTTCGTCGAGTGCGCCGCCATCAGACGAAATATGAATATCGACGCCCTTTTGGCCTTCGGGTCTGATGTTGTGGTGTTCTTGGCCCCGCATGAAGGCAATGTAAGCGAGGCCTGCGGGTTTCCAGTTTGGGGTGCCATCAGCCTTCAACTTTGATAGCGCTAAACCATATTGATATTGTTCTGATTGCATTGCGCCTTCTGCTGGTCGATCAAACATTTCGTAAATTGTAGCTGTGTTCACAAAATCCCAATTGCGCATCAACCCAAGAGTTTGCACAATGTTTTCAGTTTGCGTGGTCTCGACCAATTGTTGAGAAAGTGTTAGGCCCATTGGCACATCGCCATATTTAAAAGGGTCAATAAAAGCTGTGTTGAGCTGTGCAAAATAATTTGAACTGGTAATGTCTCCAACAAATGAGCTGGCACCCCATTCAGAAAAATTGACATTGATTTTGCCATAACCCATTTGCGCAAAGCGGGCCATGGTGCGGGTTATACCCAGTTCGGTGTTTTCATCAAAAAACTGATCAGCTTTGTTGTTGCGCGAAGCGTAACTATAGATGCGGGAACGCAGCTCAATTGTTTTTGCGCGTTCGATTAAACTCTCCCACGTGAAACGATCGTCTGTTGGCATTAAAATGTGGCCATAGCTTAAATTATCGCGCACCTCGCTGGGGCCAGCCTCGATCAATTTGTGATATTGGGTAATTGGCTCAAGCCATGCTTGGACATTAATTCCATAGGGATGCATGCCAATTTGATCGAGTGCCAAGTGGCCAGACGCATTTTTGCTGCTGGCGTTTTGCGGTTTGTAATCGGCGATGGCTTGCCAGAATGCAGGGTTGTAGGTGCCGCCAACAGGAGGGGCAATAACTGGCGGCCCATTTTTCAAACCAATTGAACTGTAAGCGTTGTGCACACGCGCCAAAACATTATCGATGGTCGATAAGTATTGTGTGAAAGGTAATCTGGGCCACGCTTCCGACACATCATTGCTGCCATTTCCAGGTGGTATCCCGTTGCCATAAATGCCGCCAACTTCGTTGAAAATTTCCCAGCCGCCAACATTTTCCAAAGTTGCTTTGCCGTCTGGTTGCTTGGAAATATAAACGATAAAGTCGGCAAAAAATTGGCCAACAAAATCGGTGTTTGCCAGTGAATTTTCAGCCAAAAACACAATTTGCTCTGGATTAGGGTGAAAGCTGAATTCTTGGTTGATGCCAGATTTCCAATTTTTAAAATGAGCGGCAGGTTGCCTCGCCCATTCTGGAATTACGCCGAAATTAAAAATTATTTTTTGGCGAGCAGCGTAAGCTTGATGAAGATCCAGGTAAGCTTCAAAAAGATTTGAACCGTTGTTGCCGTAGCCGCGATCAAACAGATATTGCGTGTATGCCAAAGGCTTCAGTTTTGCAGATTGCGGATTAAATTTTACTTTGGGTACAGACTGGAAATTAGCCCAGTTCGTATCAATACGTACCGATTTTCCAGCTGAATTTTTGGATGCAGCAAGCATCTGAGAAAAACGGTTGAACCCCGTTTCTGGCCAAGTGTGCAGATGATAACCAAAGCTTGTTGGTTGCTCCGCGCGAAGTTGGTTTGCGCATAGCAGGGTGAAAGCACAAAGGCTCAAGCAGCGAAGCATCTCAAGTGTTTAGCGCAGCACCTTAGTGCTCTGCAAATAAATTGCTAAATTTTGTTTAGTCAGAGACCTTTGAGCTTTTTTGATTCAGCTAATACTGATTTCATTTGGGGCAGGAGGTCTGCATTGGCGGCAATGTAACCACCTGTATAGAGCGGATTTGCTTCGCCGTTTAAACCGTGCACGAAGCCGCCAGCTTCGCGGATTATTAGCACACCCGCAGCCAAATCCCATGGTTTGAGACCCATGTGCCAAGCGCCATCAAGACGGCCGCACGCAACATAACACATGTCTAAAGCGGTAGAACCCATG
>JAYVOQ010000002.1:0-10833 GCA_043757845.1 Hyphomicrobiales bacterium
TACCGCGCTCATTTGTACGGGCAACTCTGAGGGAGTAGTAATGATTTCTGTGAAAAGAAATTTCCAGCCCTTAATTTGCGAGCGGAAGCTGAGATCAAGGTCTTCCGTCAATGTGTCGCTGCGCCAGCCACCCGCGTCGTCAATGGTTTTGCGCCGCCACATGCCGCCAGTGCCATTGAAATTAATAAAACTATCAGACGCTTGACGACCGCCATGTTCAACTGAAAAGTGATTGTCAATGGCAAATGCCATCATGCGGGTGATGATGGAATAATCTGCATTCAAATGTTCCCAACGAGTTTGAACCATGCCAACTGACTTGTCTGTAAAATAAGCCAATACGCCTTTAACAAAATCTGGCCTGGGCATAAAGTCTGCATCAAAAATTGCTACAAACTCCGCATCATTCATCTTGAGGCCATAATCTAAGGCGCCCGCCTTAAAGCCATTGCGCACGGGCCTGCGGACATGCTCTATGTTAAAGCCTTGGCGTTTCAAATCGGCGATCACGCGGGCGGCGATTGTGGTTGTTTCGTCGTTTGAATCATCAAGCAGTTGAATGCTGAGTTTTTCGGCGGGATAATCGATCAGCGCGACGTTGCGTAAGAGCCGCTCAACAACATATTTCTCATTATAAATTGGAAGTTGCAGCAATACCGTTGGCAAAGGGCCGTCCCACGGGGGTGGCGCTTGTTTATTCGCACCTGCACCTTGCTTAGACTGCCAATATTGAACGGCAAGCCAGGTCTGACCAAGTGAAAACAACAAAATGGCGGCCACAGACAAAAATCCGGCAAGTTCAACAACGACGCTGATTAAATTCAAAATCTCGCAACCTCATTTGTCTGGCAAGCCCGTCCTGCTTCGGCGCAGTGGTTCTCAGCCATTGTAACCCAACCGAGGGCACAAATTCTAGCTCCCAAGTCGCAATCCACCGCCAATTTGCGATAGGTGCAGCCCCTTATAGAGCGGCTTGACTAGTGTCAATTCGTGCCTTTTCTGATTTTATGGATCTTGAATTTTAGGGATGTCAAAGGCGCTTGGCTGTGGCAAAAGCTTTTTCGAAACATCATGTCGCTGCCTCTCACCCTGAAACCTACTCGGATTGATCTGTACGTGCTTTGGGCCGTGGTGAAGCCCATGCGCAACATCTTCTTGTTTGTGCTGATTATACTTGAATGTGTGCGTTTTCGCGTGGGGCTTGGTCTCGCCTTGCATCAGGATAATTTTTTTACGCTGGTGTTCACCTATCTTGGTCAATGGCTGGCGCTTTATTCCGGACTTGCCATGCAAATGGCTTTAGCCGTGGGGATTATGTTAGGTTTCACGCGACTGGCCCAAAACCGCGAATTAGACGCCATGCATGCGCTGGGATTTAGTTTGCACCGTCTTATGGCCCCTCTGGCGCTTCTGGGTGTTTTAGTGGCCATCGTTGATTTTGGAATTCTAGGTTGGCTTCAACCTGTATCGCTTTATCAGAGTGAATCCTTTGTGCATCAGGTGCAACGCTTTGTAAGCTTGCTGCCGGAAGGCGGAGATTTGTTTGTTACCGAAAAAGGCAAGACCGTATTGATCGACGGCATCGCGCCCAAGAGCAACAGCTTTGACAAGATTTTTGTCTACCAAACCTATGGCGACGGCAAAGCCATCGCCACGGGTGGTGCCAAAGGACATCTGAGTATTGTTGAGGACGACCCCAACCAATATTATGATGTTTCAGACGTGCGTATGGTTGAAGTGATCAGGCCAAATGATGATAAGCGCAAACTGCCTGAGTCTTATAATGCCAGCTCAAGCTCAAATCTAAAGGGCCCGGTACAAGCCATTGATACAAGCACCTTCAGGAAGCGCGGCACTTCGGAATGGGAAATGACCTTTGATGAGTTGGCCAGCAAGCAACCGCCGAATGGTTTCCAAGTTGCTGATAGTAATACGTGGGCCGAACTTAACTACCGCATCGTACAGGTGCTATTCATTTTGCTTTTGCCATTTATTGCAACGCTGTTTGTGGTTGAAGCCAAACGAAATCCGCGGCCATTTCGGTTTTTGGCAGGATTGTTGACCATTCTGGGTTTTCATCAATTTTTGGGCATTGCCGTTTCATTTTCGCGAAGCGGTGCAATCTCTGTGGGCTTGACCCTATGGTTGCCATTGGCACTGTTGACAATTCTGGTGTTTTTTTTGTTTCGTCGGCTATCTCTAAAGCCGGGATTTTCAACTGGGCGTTAGCCTTGCGATTTTGCAATCACTCGCAAACACATTGCAATGGCTTGCTGGGCTGTCATATCTGATGTGTCGATGACCACGGCATCGTCAGCTATTTTTAGGGGTGCAACCAGCCTTGATTGATCGCGTTCATCACGTGCCAGAATGTCTGCTTTCACCGCATTAAAATCTGAACCATGAATTTCCAGAAAGCGGCGCTGAGAACGCGCTTCAAGCGAGGCCGTGATATAAAACTTCACGTTGGCTTGAGGGCAAACCACCGTGCCAATATCGCGACCGTCCAAAACTGTTCCGGGGACTTGCTTTGCAAAATCCCGTTGAAATTTTAACAGGGCGGCACGTACTTTAGGCAGCACTGCCACTTTAGAAGCGTAGCCGCCAACCAACTCGCCGCGCAACTCGGCTTCATGAAAGGATGCTGGCTGAAGGCTGGCGGCAATGGCGGCAGCGGCCTCTTCATCATTCGGAGCCAAGTTTTGCCGTTGAACGGTCAACCCCACCATGCGGTAAAGTGCGCCAGTGTCGAGGTAATGAAACCCAAGAGCAATGGCCATGGCCTTGGCGATGGTGCCCTTGCCCGAGGCTGAGGGGCCATCAATGGCGATGATGGTTGATGGGTTCATTTTGACCTCAATACCACTTTGAAGCACGGCCTGTCATCACCCCCATCATCAGGGTTTTGACATTCTCGCCTGAGCATGGCATGAGCCCGCCATCACCCGATCTTGAACCTTGAAAGGAACCGACGTGGTTAAGCCAGAGCTTGGAACCAAGCGGACGTGCCCCAATTGTGCGACCCGCTTTTATGACTTGTTGAAAGACCCTATTACCTGCCCAAAATGTTCCACAAGTTTTGTGGCCATGCAGATTTTGCCATCTAAAGCAGAAATGCCAGGTGCTGTTCAGCAACCTGTGCCTAAGCCACGTGAAGTGGAAAACAGCGACGAACAAGAAACAGGCGATGTTGAGCTTGTGAGCCTCGAAGACGTGGAAGCCGAAGAAAAGACTGACGACGAAACCGCCGGGATTGAAGATGTTGATCTGGGCGAAGACACGGCTGATGCCGCTGAAGATGAAGACGATACTTTCCTCGTTGAAGAAGAGGAAGAGGGCGGCAGCTTGTCTGGCTTGGTTGAAGGCGGCGGCAAGAAAGAGGAAGAAGAGCATTAGGACGTTTGTTTAATGTGGATGGGTTTTGCCTGTCCACATTCACAAAAATCCGCTTGCCACTGGCTTCACGGCCTATTAGATCACCCCACGCGTTTGGGCGGCAATCCTGCCCAAACCCCATTACCTGAATAACGGGGTCATAGCTCAGCTGGGAGAGCGCTTGCATGGCATGCAAGAGGTCGGCGGTTCGATCCCGCCTGGCTCCACCAATTCAATCAGGTACTTAGCTAAAACCTGCCTTTACAGAAAACATTCTGGCAACCACATGGCAACCACCATGAGGCATAATCACCCGCTTTGGGCAGTGAGTGGCAAAGTCTGTGATCCGCCCGCACTAAAAAAACAAAAACACGCCCGCTGGCGAACTCGGATGCGCTACGCCATACTTGACCACATGCGCCCTTGCATTGCAAAATTCCACCAGCGAGGAATTTGCAAAAAATCAAAATTTTGGGATCCCAAAAACAGTCTAAGTTAAACTCGAGGGAATGGAAGATGAACTGGACAAATCTAATTCTTTTGCTCGCCGGTTTGGTCGTTGGTGCAATCATTACTGCGATAGCCTGGGTGAAATCAGACGCTGCAAAAGAAAGAGAACTAGCTTTCTTAAAGCTCAAGCAAGAAGGTGACCAAATCGATTTCCTTAACACGCTGCGAAGAGAAATATCCAACATTCTAATTTGGAGTAATCCAGACCATTACCGTCAATTGTATGTTGATCTCATTGCCGAAGCTCAGAATATCAAAAATTATAGTGCTGCGGAAGTCGAGTTAGCGCATAAACGCCTTTGCGAAAAATACAAAACCTTCAGTGATTTTGACATCATCGGACTGAAAGAATTCGTAATTTATAGCGGGAATGTCTTGCGAAGCGAAAACGAGCTTGCAGCAGGTTACAGAGATATTGCGACTTTTTTGATTCAGAGAGGCGCGTTGGACTCGCGATGGCTATCAGCCGATCCCCCTAGCGACAGTGAGCTAAAATTTCTAGATCGACAAGTAAGCATTATCAAAGCCACTAAGCTCAAAATAAAATTAGACCTGGCCAATGACTTCTATAGCCATAAGCGAATTTTCAACGCAGATTCGCCCTCGAAAAATCCAAGTTTCGAAAATGACCTTTTCACTGTTTGGAACTTGCCACACGACTTTGAAATCCGGACAGGCTTCTTTTTTAAGAGGACAAACGAATACGCAATTGCGGCGAAACATGTTTTCGGTGACGGGAAAATTCATGAAACCGCATATAAATCAAATCACAAATTCGAAGAGCTTGAAGTCCTTGATTATAACCCACAAGTCGTTTCGGATTATTCCGTATCTGGGATATTAAGTGATGATAAAGGGTAGTTTCTCGGAGGCTGGAAGCCCCGGGCCACACTTTATTGTTCTCCAAGATCGCCAATGCGGCTTTTCGCTTGAAATGTGCCAACTAAAATTTCTGTTTGCAATTGACGCTCGACTTGCCGCAATGAGCACGGAGGCTAAAGCCACTGTAATTTGCTAAGTGTTGGCTGATTTTTTTAAATGAAAGGGACTACTGTGAAAAAGAGCGGTGCTACTATTCAAGTTTTGTTTTTCGCAGTGGCCGCGATTGCACTTGTACTGCTGAGGCAGACTGAATGGGCTGCAAGAATCTCATTGGATTTGAGATAGTGGATTTGAAGCAATTACTGAAAACTCACGGGGTGGCTGCGCCCCAATCGAGAAATGGGAGTTAAATTTAGTCAGCACGCCTTGGAGTGTGTTGTGGACGCATGGGCCGCGAAGCTGGATGAATGCCAATACGCCATGAAGCCTTGCGCAGGACTGCGAGTATATTTTTAATAAAGCGCGGGGTGAGTGTATACTTGACAAACCAACACTCAGTTTGTCTTAAAATCCCAATAAATTCCATAAACCAAACTGAAGGACAACAGCTCGGCCCTCCCAAAATGCAACAATCACCATTAATGCGGTGATGACGGATGCTTTTTGATTTAGGTTCCTTAGATGAATGCTAATAATTCTTAGATGGTTTTCGCTGTCATCCATTTTACTGTTCCTTTTTTTGTTTGGCTTTTGGTTCAGACTTGGCAATATATTTTAGCGTCCTATCGTACGTCTTCTCATCGCCATCGGCCTCAACCTCTTTAGCCATGGCTTTAAATTTTTCGGGTTGGGCTGGTTCAAGCGGTTTTTTCTTCATAGCCTGCGAGCCGAAGTTGAACTAAGATTTGGTGGGGACAGCGGCAATATCACCTTTAGAAATATACAAGGATTTTATCACCTGCCACTCACCACCATCTATGGATAGCTGAAATTCTATCTTTCCCTCGGCCTGTAGATTGAGGGGAATGCCTGCAAATGCTGCGTTAGAGGGTTCTAACGTTGCGATGGATAATTTGCCCAGTACCTGCTCGAATAAAATTGAATTTCCTTGTCCCACTACCTTCAAACTGGCCGTATACTCTCCAATGGTCAGAGGATTTGTTTCTAACCAGAGCGAAATCAAGACCATCATAGGCAAGACTTGAACTTTCATGCCTCCACCGTAAACGCCGATCAATATATCTTTTCCGTTCCATTCGCGCCTAAGATCGTCGCAAATGACAACGCTATTAATGGTAAAGGGCAAAGTCATTTGTTTCAATCACTTTCGTTAGCTTGGACAAAGTTGAATTGAGCGCTTTCCCATTCCCATTTACGGGAGGAGCAGCATGCAACCCATAAATAGCGGCCAAATTTTTGTTATATTGTTGCTTTCGTAATTGCATAACCGGAGGATGGTGAGTGTTGGACGAGCCTGTTTCGGGGTGGCTCGAAGGATTAAGTCTGCTAGGTAATTGACTATGACCCATACTCACGCCAGACGGCGTTGCATAAATTTGCTCCACTGCAACGAAGCTTGCTCCGCCATAATTTATTGAACTCCGACTGATTGAATCTTTCGCATAACTGTGCGGCAATAATTTCTCATCGTCGAATTCCGACACCCACTCCGCTATTTCGCTGAATGGAACAAATTTGACCATAAGCCCTACATCCTCGGCCTCGGCAATTCGTTCAAGCGTATCGATGGTGATATTTTCGAAGGTTCCATTTTCTAAAACCGAAATTCTAGCCTGACCCATCCTGCAGTTTCGGGCAAATTCGCTTTGCGTAACTCCCGCGCGTGAACGCAACGCATAGATTTGGGCGGCGATTCCATTCTTGTTATTCGCACGCATATAGGCGTGTCTGTAGCTTTTGTCGGAAAAGCTAGCCCAGATGCTTTTAAGTTTATCGGAAATGTTTGATGGCACGTTGAGGATCCGTTGAATAAATTTTGGCTCTCTGGATTGAATTGTCTATATCGCGTTTTGGAATTTTGCTTTTTTCTATTGCCCCACACAAAATTATAATACGCATCCGCACATGAGGGCAGTAAATAAAAATCGGTCTATAGGCGACACCCTTGAATGTGGGTCTAAGCTCAAAAAGTGGGTAATTACATTCATAACTTGAAACCCATTTGTCGTTCCATTTTCTCATACCTTCCATCAGTGCAATTCTGTTGCCGATAAACGTACCAGCATCCATGGGAATGCCATGAAGCCAATCCTCAAACGGGATGTTTCCCCCATGTTCTCGATAGTTCCAGAATTCCCATACTGTCATAATATATATTGAATATCTTGCGAATCAAGCTAATGTTGTTTTATACTTTATAAAGTATAATATTTGAACTGGGTTAAAAAAAGCCCGCTGAACAAGAGCTTATCTTGCAGCGGGCTCAGAAAAATATCAATGGGGATGGCAAGTTGCGGGCGGTCGGTTACCCACCTGTCAGCCCGAGGGTGCGACTCCCTCCATCTCCACTAACCTTTTTATGCACCGTTTCAGGGACTCCGTCTAGGTCTTTCCATGCTTCAGGTTGGAAAAGCGGGAGTTGTAGGGGCCGTGGCTTTGGTGTCAGTGGCGAAGTATCATGGATTTGACCGTGAATAGGTCAACCGCTTGCCTAGCCTGACTTATCGGTGAGGCTGACATCTATCGACCATGTTAATTTCAGATTAACCACGACCGGCATGGCTTCAACTTGCTCATAAAGCCTAAGAGACCGGAGAGCCTCCTGCAACTCCCGCATCGTGTGCCTGAATGCTGGCCGTTTGCCGCCTTTCCAGCTATTGCGGGCCACCTTTGCCTTACCGTCAAAGGATTTGGGGCCTGTAGAGTGATTCCACGGTTGCCAATTATGAATCGATGCAGCTTGCATTGACTTCCGTTCCAGTGTCCATCCTTTGCTCAATTGTTTCCTCCATTATTTTGAATAGTTTGTTTGGCAGATTTTTTCTTTCTGTCGCGGGCGCGCGAGGGGTGGTGCCGTTATTCACTTGCTGTTGTCCACCATTGTTCACATTAGCTTGTCGAGCGTAGATCATGGGGCCATTTTTGATGTTGCCCAATGTCTCCAGCGTCATTCGGCATTGGTTCTGAGCTTTGAGCGCAATGCTCATGTATGCTTTACCAGCCTCAAACGAATTTCCATCATAGAGCGCACTGAGGGCGCGCCGATTCATTTCAGCAAACATAAGATTGAGAGACGCAGATTGCGAATAGAGCATAAATTCCGCATCGCTTAAATCACCCGCTTTGATCCGATCCGAAGCTTCGCGAAGTGCATGGCGCGTTGCTGTCACGTCAAGTGCATTCTCCCCGCCCCCAAACAATTTCGAAGTGATGCCGTTCATGACGACTGCGCTGGCTGTACTAGGCCCAGCCAAAACGCGTGCCAATTCGAGCTCAAAGTTGCTACCCTCGACGCAAAACATCTCGACTGCGGCTTTTTGAGCTGCGGTGCGCGCAGGCTTTCCCTGTACGGTGCTTAGTTCTTTTTGCAAATGATCAGTAACTTTTTTGCTGGTTCTAGTCATGTTCTAATCCTTAAGAGGTCATGGACGAAGGCAAGCGCATCGTCCCCCAAGCGCAAAACATGCAAAGGCCATGATGAGGCAAAGGTGGCCCGCTCATTGGCGTCACGCTGGTTGCTATAGCCATCCAGGCTCATGCTGCACCCCCTAAACCATCGATAACTTCAGTAACTGGATAACCAATTGTGGCCGTCTTTGGCCTCTCCTTGGCAGTCTTGGTTACTTGGTTATCGTGATTATCGGGAGGTACGGGGCTATCAAAGTCGGGATGCAAGTAACTTCCCCGCTTGGCTCGCTTTACCTCCCCAGACTTTGCCATCTTGAACAACAACTGTTTGGCGTTGCCGGTCTGCATCTCAGTTGCGGCTGCAATGTCGCTCAGCGTCATTGCCTCGCCCGCTTCCTGAAGGACATTGAGAATTGCAGTCCGCTCATCCGTGCGGCGAACTTCTGATGCATCTCCCAGCAAAGTCCACCGACAGGCCCATTTGTCAAACTGGATTGCCTTTTCAAATCCCTCAATGTCGCGGTGCTGGAGGTGCAACTCAATGCCTGCGCCGCCACGCAACAGCAACAAAGTGCCATCCACCGCGCCGGTCATTGCGGTTGATCCGCTCACCATCTGGAAAGCATCATCACTAACCTGCTTGCGATTATGATGCACGCAGATGATGCCAATGCCAAGTTCGTGGGCTAGTTCCTGAATCGGCCTAATCCCGCGATAGTCCTCTTCGTAGACTTGAGAGTTGGCCCGACGCTCAGCCCTGAAAAGGGTCAACACGTCGATGACAACCAGCGTGGGCTTTTGAACTGAGATTGCCCATTCCCTAATTTTGCTCAGTCCGCCTTGATCGGCGCGGGGCCATTTGGTTGCAAGGACAAGACGCTGAGGCCATGACTGACCGGGCAGCAATTTGCCAATGCGTTCGGACAAGCGGCGCTGGCTGTCTTCAAGGCCGATGAAAAGCGCGTCCCCTTGCTCACAGTCACTGCCCAGGAACTGGCCGCCTAACGCCACCGCTATCGCAGCGTCAAGGCACATCCAGCTTTTCCCGATTTTCGGAGGCGCGGCAAAGAGGAGCAAGCCTACTGGAAGCAAGCGGTTAATGACGAAGCGGACAGGAGGAAAATTCTGGCTCTGCAAGTCAGACGCGCTGATTGTGTCGCAGATCACTTCACTGTGCTTTGTTAACTCTTTGCTGACAGACGGAGTAGCGCCAAATTTATCCTGCTCAGCTTTCACCCGGCGATAGTCAGCATCGGTGAATTCGCGATAGGCCAAGCCGTCAATATATGTTACGTTTGATTCTATGAGCATCAAGCCACCCTCCGAAGGATGGGAAAGGGCGCTACGATCTTGTGATGCGCGCCGCTTAAGCCAAGTAGTTCACGAATTTCGGTAGCATGACTGGTGTCATCGACAATAAACGGGCCGCCGCATTTGCGCAGCCAATGGCCCGCACTGGATTTGAGGGGCACCGAGCCTTGGCAATCAGCCTGCAACCACTCGAGCGCTGTTCTAAACAGGCGCAATGGCTGGCCAGCGCGGTCAACAGCGGCAAGCGCACCGAGCAATTCACAACCATCGTCCGGCCCGCAAGCCGTGGCGAAGCTGTATGGATCGGACAAGGGCCAAGCGGTCAAATCCGAAACCACCGGTTCCATTAAGCCTTCGATCTTGGCATAAGTAAGGGCCTCAATCACGGCGCAAGGAACACCGCTCGGGTTAAACTCAAAACCAAGATCACCGCTGGAATAATCGAAGCATCGACATAGGCAAACGCCAAGCGAAATATGATTTGTGCGCAACCTGTGCACGTCTAGTCCGTGCTTTGTGAGATAGGCCCACCACTCTGGGCAAGGTTCGGCCTGGGCCAGGAATTGCGCTCGCATCACTTGAAGACTCGTAGGCATTAAGCGCATTTGTACTTGAAATGGTCGGTTGCTAGTTTCAGAAATGTCAGTTGAGTAATTCATGATCAGGCTACCTGACTTTCGGCGGCGTGGGCCGATTCCTGAGAGGTTGAAATGGCAGTGTTCGCATCAAGATATTCCCGCACATCCGATGGCCGGTAGCGAGGAAGCCCGCCAACGCGGATAAACTTTGGGCCGACGCCGCGCATGCGCCAGCTTTCCGGCGTCCGATCATCGACCTTCAGGAACTTTGCCAGTTCTTTTGTGGTCAAAAGTTCTTCACCACCCAGATTGGTAGCGGATTGGATTGTTTCGATATGTGCCATTGAGAACTCCATCGTTGTAGATGGATTGCCTTAGTAGGCAGATTCACACGGAAGTCAGCAAGAGGCAGAAAGTTTCAGCGCGTTTTATCCACGGAAATCCACCCTTATTCCTCACTTCTCTTTTTTGCCGATTGCTTCACGTATGCGTTTACAATGTCCGCAGGAAGAAACTTATTTTCTTCTAGCCACGCTTCAAAATCTGCTTGTCTGAGCTGCTGCCGGTCTCGTGGACAGGATCTTAAGTTACACCTGCCTTTCTTTCGAACTCAATAGGGCTGATGTACCCAATTGTCGAATGTCGGCGG
>JAYVOQ010000003.1:0-37215 GCA_043757845.1 Hyphomicrobiales bacterium
CATGGGGCTCTCTCCGTGGGTTGCTTTCACAACACCCCATGAATCACATCAAAACTGATTTGAGAATCCCCCACCCTTAGCCGTAACTGGGGTTAATTATCATGGCTCCGTGACTTAAGATGTCAATCCATCGTGGAACAGTTTGGCAAGATGGTTTGGTAATTCATCCCAGCGTTGCGCCGTGATTTCATCACCAAGCAATCGTAACATCACAAAACCAAATATACTGGCAATCAGGGCGCGGCTGCTCAGATCAGCGTCATGGGCCCGCATTGATTTGGCTTTCACAAAACTTCGTATCATGGGCCTACTCATATCAACCGCCGGGCCGATTGTCGTTTCCGCATAGACCGCCCGTAATTCCGGATTGACCAGCGCTTCCGAAAATACGATGCGCAAAACATCGAGCGATTTAGGGTTCAATGCGCTCCAGCTGCGCACGAACATGTCCGTTAGAAAAGAAGCCGGGTCATTTGACGGTGGGGGCATTGTTGCTGGAGAGGCCTCAACATCATCGCTCTGCGGCTCAAGAATGCCCATGAGTAATGCTGTCTTATTTGCGAAGTAATTATAGATCGTGCCATCGGCAATACCGGCCTCAGCCGCCACGTCTTTGATCGTGGCGGCATGAAAGCCCTTTTCTGCAAAAACCTTAATGGCTGCCTCAAGAATATGGACACGACGAATACTGTTGGTTTTGTCTTTTAGACTTTTCATTCAAATGAATATACATTCAAAATAGTGAATATCAATTCAATTTATTGAATATCAAGCGCATTATTGTACGATGTGACCCACAAACGGTAACTCGCGGAATTGGTGGGCCATATCCATGCCATAGCCCACAACAAACAAATCCGGGCAATCGAAAGCGCAAAAATCCGCCTTGATCGAAGCTGCCAAGTGGCCGGGCTTGTACAACAACACGGCAGACTTCACCGAGGACGCTCCACGCGCTGCCAACAGGTCTTTGGCATAAGCCAAGGTGCGGCCAGATTCCAAGATGTCATCCACCAATAGCACATCACGGTCTTGGACAATTGACTCGATGTCGCGCAGCACATCCACCTTACCGGAAGATGTGGTTGCAGCGCGGTAGGAAGCTAGAATCATAAAGTCCACCTCGGGCGAAAGCCCCGCGTGGTGCATGGCACGAATAAGATCGGCAGCAAATATGAAACTACCTTTTAGCACCGGCACCACCAACAGCCGCTTAGGCTTAGTCACCGCAATCTCTACGGCAAGCCCTTTGATGCGGGTGGCGATTTGGTCTTCTGTAAACAGAACATCGATGCGATGCCCGTCAATGTTAATTGAGCTCATGGGGTAGGATTTGAGCCGATTTCATCCACATGTGCAAAGCGAATCTGCAAGTTTTTAGCAAGTTCTGGAGGGGCCGCAACGCGTGTAGTGAAAGACGTGGTTTCGCCTGCCCGCAGCGGCCTTGCCCCGGTATCCAGCGTCCAAATGTAGAGTTCCTTGCCATTTTGATCATTCAAGGCGAAGCGCAACCACGGAATACGGCGAATATCATTCGTCACGTTGCTGATTTCACCCTTCACCATCAAAACATGTTCGCCATCAATCAAACGGTTCTGCTGTTCGGTGCGCTTGATCTCAAGGCCAAAAATGTTGATCGGCCACCCCATACGTTCATAGGCTTTATTCGTAATTGGGGCTGCCAAAACCATAGTTTCAGGCGCTAAGAGTGCGAAAACAAAAGGTAAAACAGCAATAGTTCCAAATGAAGCCCAGCCGGCCATTCTCTTCCATCGGGCCTTACGCTTTTCGGCAAAGGCCAAACGTGAAAGGCGCGCACCTTCAACCAACCGTGCCACATCAAGCTCAGGTTCCGCATGATCATGCTCAATCACCCTCATTGCAGTGCGGCGAGGCATTTCCACAATATCGGTGATGGGCAGCTCTTTCCAATGATGACCGCATCGTTGGCATGAGACATTAAAGGCTGCCGTGCCGTGGCCGGAACCAAGATCATATCGGGTGGTGCAAGACGGGCAAGAAACGATCATGTTGGCTTTGAGTAAATCTGATTCGGGCTAGCCTGCCATATTGGCGTGGGCATACTAGGCTAAGCGCCGTCATGGTTAACGTGTGGTTAAGAGGCCGCTTTGATCGAACTTGAAAATGTGAACCTATCTTATGGGGAGGGCCCCGTTATCCTCCATAACGTCAGCTTGCTTATGGGGCGCGGTGATCTGCGCTTTCTGACCGGCGCGTCAGGTTCGGGCAAATCAACCTTGCTGCGGCTGCTGTTTTTAGCCCTGAAACCGCACCACGGCGTGGCCCGTGTATTGGGAAAAGACGTCGCCAGCCATACACCGCAGAGCCGGGCCCGACTGCGCCGAAAGCTTGGTGTGGTGTTTCAGGATTTTCGGCTGCTTGATCATCTAACGATATTTGAAAATGTTGAACTGCCACTTCGTGCCGCGGGAGGCGAACCTGGCGCTCAACGCAATGATGTTAATGATTTGTTGGATTGGGTTGGCCTGAAAAAACGGGGCGGTGATTTTCCAAACACGCTTTCGGGCGGTGAAAAGCAGCGTGTGGCAATTGCGCGGGCAGTTGTCACCAAGCCAGAACTCATTCTCGCCGATGAGCCGACAGGCAATGTTGATCCTGCCATGGCAAAGCGTTTGCTGAGGCTTTTTCTAGAATTGAACCGCTTGGGCACAACCGTTCTCTTAGCAACCCATGACAATCATCTGATTGAACGAGCCGGCGGCCAAGTTATTCACCTCACACAGGGCGGACGTTTGTCACGATGAGTGAGCCCCTGAAGTCGAAACCTTCGACCATTTTCCCGCATACGGCAACCCATCTGAGATCTCTCGCCATGACCATGGCTGTGATGTGTTATTTGGCGGGGCTTGCTGTTGTATCCCTGCTGATTGTGCAGCACACGGCAAAAACATGGTCACAAGGTTTGGCCCACGAAGCGACGGTACAGCTTCGATATATCTCTGGTGTTGATGAGGAACAGGAGTTGAGCAAGGCTTTGGCGATCATTAGATCAACACGCGGCGTGGTCAGCGCTGCGGCGCTTGAAAAGAATGCCGGGGCGAAATTGCTAGAGCCTTGGCTGGGCAAAGGTATAATCGACGATTTACCAATTCCGCGCCTCATCCGAATTGCGATTGACGAACAAAACCCACCAAACTTCGTCCAACTGGAAGCAACACTTACCGCCCAAGTAAAAGGCGTCAGTCTTGATACGCATAAGCGCTGGCAGGCCCAACTGTCTCGTATGGGAACGAGCTTAGTTTTTCTGGCAAGTTTGATTCTGGCCTTGATCACTTTGGCCAGCATCATTTTGGTTTCTTATACGGCGCGAGGCGTTATTGCGGCAAACACCGCCATCATTGAAGTACTTGAATTGGTGGGCGCCGAGCCGCGTTTTATCAGTCGCCAGAATGATAAGCAGTTTTTTACCACTGGATTGTTTGCTGGTGTTATTGGAATGTTGGCAGCATTATTGACGGCTGGTGCAATCTACCTTGGCAGCGGATTTGCTGATGCAGATTCTGCAGGTGTGGGTTCATTGTTTAATTTTGAAAATTTTGGTGGGCGCGCTCTTGCAAGTCTTGCTTTGGTGCCGCTGCTTGCAACCTTAATTGCCGTTTGGGCTTCGCGCTTGACTTTACTTCAGCATTTGAAAGCCAAATCATGATTTGGATGCGCTCACTGGTGTTCAACGTTGCCTTTTACGTGATGCTCATCGTGTTCTTAATCGTGTGCGCGCCTGTGTTGTTGATGCCGCGTATTTATGCCATCCGCGCCTTGCAAGCCTGGGGCCTAACTGCGAACTGGTTGATGAGGACTGTGTGTCACATCAAAGTTGAAGTGCGCGGCCGCGAAAACATACCCGAAGGCCCCTTGCTGGTGGCGGGCAAACATCAATCGCTTTGGGAAACTCTGATGTTGCCAACGCTCTTCAACGATCCTTGTATGGTCGAAAAGAAAGAGCTTTTTTATATTCCAATTTATGGTTGGCCCTACACCTATAAATTCCGCATGATCGGCGTTGATCGTGCTGCGGGTTCAAAAGCCCTGAAGGAGCTAATCGCGCGCGGACGCGAAGAAATAGCAGCAGGACGCCAAATTATTATATTGCCGGAGGGCACGCGCAAAGCGGTTGGAGCTGTGCCAGATTATAAACCCGGTGCAGCTGCACTTTATACGGCACTCAATGTGCCCTGCATTCCCTTCGGTTTGAACGCTGGTCTGTTTTGGCCGCGGCGGACATTCCTGCGTTTTCCAGGAACCATCATCATCGAGTTTGGCAAGGTTATTCCGCCCGGTTTGGCGCGCAAAGCCTTTCAACAGCAGATGCAAACGGCCATCGAGGGAATAACGGAAGCGCTAATTTGTGAAAATCGTTCTTGACATGTTCTATTTTATGTTCTATTTATGTTCTCATGAACATTCATGGCTCACCGATCTCGAAAACTGCCGCCATTGATAGCCCAGAGCTGTTAGAACGTTTCTGGTTCTGGCGCGGGGCTTCAGGGCAGAATTACATTCACTCGGTTTATGCGCCGGATCATTGCCCACCTTTGCCAGGTGCAGTGTATGTGGCGGTGAAACGCACCAGCGGTATGCGTATTGCCCTGTCAGTGGGGCGCTTCAATTCTTTCTATGGTGAAATGCCAGATTTTGGTGACTGTAACGAAGTGCATGTGCATTTATTGGCTCGCAAACCCGAGGCGGCGGAAGATGTGCGTCGTGATCTGGCTTCCGCAATGGATGACGTTCTGACCTTGCCACATGGTTTTTGTGAAGAGGTTCATGGCCAGTCTATGGCTGCGTGAGTTTGTAGCTTTTTGTTTTAGGCCATCACATAAGGTGCAAAGCGTTCCAACTCTGCATCGTGAATGCCCAGCTGGCGCAAGTGAGTGATGGTATTGGCCACATAATCTTTGCATGAGCCCATCGTGCCGTGGCCCTGATCGATATAGGGAAGAAGTTCACCAACCGTCATCGCCGGAACATATTGTTTGCTTTTGTGGCGCACCACATAAGTGAGGGCGGCAACAGCCTCACCGGTTTCAACGATTGAAAAATTAAGTTTGCGTTCATCATAGACATCACCGAGCAGTTCACGTTTGCGCACATAATCGATTACGCTTTCCCATTGCGGCGCAACGATTTTATAAATTAAACCAAAGCATTCACCACCAACATCAAGCCCTACCACCAAGCCCGGTTTTTCGTCGGTGCCACGGTAATGATTTGAAAACACTGCCAACCTGCGGTGATAGCCTTCCAACTTTGCTGGTCTTGCGGAAACAAATTCAAACCCGGGCCGCCACATAAGTGATCCATAGGCAAACAAATAATGCGCTGCTTTCGCGCTCAAGTCTTGCCCTGCCCACGACCAAAGTCAGGAGCGGCAGTATCTTGGCCCGCCGCAATAATGCCGCGCCGCACTTCGCGCGCCCTCGTAAATAAATTGAACAGTGTCTCGCCATCACCCCAACGCACCGCGCGTTGCAAAACCGCAAGCTCCTCGGAAAAGCGACCGAGCATTTCCAGTACGGCGTCTTTGTTGTTCAAAAACACATCGCGCCACATGGTTGGGTCAGATGCTGCAATGCGTGTAAAATCTCGAAAGCCCGATGCAGAGTATTTTATCACTTCTGAATTCGTCACCGATTCAAGATCAGCGGCTGTCGCCACCGTATTGTAAGCAATAAGATGCGGCAAATGGCTGGTCATCGCCAAAACAAGATCATGATGATCGGCATCCATGACGTCCACCATGGAACCCAAACCCTGCCAAAACTTCGTGAGTTTGGCCACTGCCTGCTCATCAGAACCCGGCACAGGGGTGAGAATGCACCAACGCCCTTGAAACAGCGACGCAAAACCAGCGTGGGGGCCAGATTGCTCCGTGCCAGCGATGGGATGACCGGGAATGAAATGCACACCTTTCGGCACATGTGGGCCACAGTCTCGAACGATCGCTCCTTTCACCGAGCCAACATCCGTTAAAATCGCACCCGACTTCAACTCCGGCCCGATGGCTTTAGCCAATGACCCACAGGCCCCGATAGGAGCACAAAGAATCACCAGATCAGCACCTTTGACGGCATCGAATGCCTTTTCATGCACCTCATCAACAAAACCAAGCTGAAGTGCCACTTTGCGCGTTTCAGCACTTTTGGCATGGCCGGAAATTAACTTGGCCAACTTATTTTCACGCACACCAAGACAGATGGAAGAGCCGATGAGGCCAAGGCCAAGAATAGCCACCTTTTCAAACATCACTGTCATTTCAAAAAATCTTTCAATGCGCTCACCACCAAGTGGTTGGCCTCTTCAGTTCCCACTGAAAGGCGCAAGGCCGCGGGTAAGCCGTAAGCTGCAACAGAGCGCAGGATCAATCCGCGTTCGCTCAAAAACACATCTGCACTTTGTGCTTGTTCTGCGGAACTGAAATGCATGAGTAAGAAATTACCAACTGACGGCGTGATCGTCAGGCCCAACTTGGTGATTTCAACTATCAGCCAAGCCATCCATTTTGTGTTATGGTTTAACGCGTCATGAAAGAATTTTTGATCCTCCAATGCGGCAATGCCAGCCTTCATTGCAGGAATGCTCACATTGAAAGGGCCCCGAACGCGGTTCAGCACATCAGCGATAGCGGGCGGACAATAGGCCCAACCCAAGCGCAACGAAGCAAGCCCATAAATCTTTGAGAATGTGCGCGTCATCACCACATTGTCATAGTTTTCGACAAGGTCAACACCTGCATCATAATCATTGGCCATGACAAACTCTGCGTAAGCGCCGTCCAACACTAACAAAACATGTGCCGGCAAACCTTGATGCAACCGCGAAACCTCCTCGGCCGTGAGGTAAGTGCCTGTGGGATTATTTGGATTAGCCAGAAACACCATCTTGGTTTTAGCCGTCACGCGTGACAGTATTTCACCCATATCAGTTCGGTGATCTTTTTCGGCTGCAATAACAGCCGTCGCACCATTTGATGAAATGGCGATGGGATAAACCAAAAAACCAAACTGCGAATAAATTGCTTCATCACCCGGTGCCAAATAAGCATGTGTGAGGAGTTGCAGCAGCTCGTCGGAGCCAGCTCCGCAAACGATATTCTGCGCCTTCAAACCATGCCGTTTGGCAATGGCTTCACGCAATGCAGCAGCCGAGCCATCAGGATAACGCTCAATATCCTTCGAACCCTCGGCATAGGCGGCGAGGGCTTTGGGGCTGGCCCCAACGGCAGATTCATTTGCGGACAATTTGTAGATTTTGCCGCCCTTCGTGCCCGCTTTGCCCGGCACATAGGGGTGAATATCCAGAATGCCAGATTTAGGTTGCGGACCATTCTTAATTTGCGTGGTCATGTTTACAATCTCATAAGCTAATGGGGCGGCTATAATGGCCCGCGATGCGCAAGCCAAGCGCGAGGTTAGAGCGTGAAAGGCCAACCAATGGGTTTTCATGTTCCCCAATAAAGCCCGGCAAAGCAGTCAACCTGAACGCCCCGCTTTTTGCTTGCCACAGCGGTGTCAGCGCAAAATCGCGCGGTAGGCGACCAGAGGAAATGATCAACGTTTCATCATTGCCGCTTTCAACCAAAGGCGCTTGCCCAAGCACCAAAAGGCTAGGTTGGGCGGTTTCACCTGCAATCAGCGGCAAGCTTGCAATAACTTGAGCGGAACCCGCCTGGCCCGTCAAATAAGCTTCGGCCCAAGGCTGTTCTGTTTCAACGATGCAAAGGCCCGAAGGATCTGCATTAATTTGCATGAGTGCTTGGGCCTCGTCGCGGTATTCTTCCAGAGGCATTTCACCAAAATAGTCATGAACCGCCAGACGCAAGGCCTGATTGGTTTTCAAATGGCGGCTTACATGCACAGTGATCGAAGATTGATTGAGGCTGGACTGGTTGATGATGGCGCGCCAAAGACGCACCATAAGGTGGGGATTGAGTGCGTTATCTTTTCCAGCCTCGATGACACGCCGCATAATTTGCGCTTCTCGTGCAGGCCGCAGCGGCAAAGGCCAAAGTTGCGCCTCACCAGCCTTAACGGCGCGCACCCGAGCGGTCACAGCAAAACGTTGGGCCAGCAAAGCAACCAGCTTGTCATCAATCGCATCGATATCTTCACGTGCAATTTCCAAGAGGGAGTTGGCGGGTTTATGAAGGGTCATAAATTTCAATCATTGAGCTTTCTCTCTCCATAAGCAAACTAACTGAAAAAGGGAAGCTAACGCATCAGTCGGTAGTGTATCAGTTTGAAATTTGTTCATCGCGCTTTTTGTAATTCTTAGGCCGTCCGGCCTTTGGTGCAACTTCATCCATCTTGGCAACGATCATGTCCCAACCCCAAACCGTGTCAGTTAGATTTGCAGCCATGGCAGGGGTTATGCGCAGGCTCTTGTGAATGCGGATATAATTGTACCAAACCGTCCAAATGGCCACCATGTGAACATGGCTTTCAAACTTCTTGCTGAATGCGTTTGTCAGGCGCGTGAAGCGACGGTTGTGCATCCGCATTGTGAGATTGTTGCGTTCAATATAAGAAGTTGAAACGTGCTTCATATCCGGTTCACCCGTGATGCGGTGCTTTTGTGTGCCTACACATTCGGCGGGCGAATACTTGCCCTTAGCGCTTTCAGGTGTGTTGCCATAAACCTTGTGCAGGATTGCATAGTCCACATCATCACCAAATGCGCCTTCAATAGCCTGCAAATAGGCCTTGTGGCCGTCTGTAGTTAGTTGAACCCGATTGGCAAGGCGTGAGCGCAGATCGTCCATAAAGGCCATTGCGTATTCACCATCCCGGCCACCAACGAGCCAAGAGACAATGAGTTTGGAGTCAGCGTCGATTCCTGTCCATGTCCAAGTGTCGCCCGCATTCTCGATAGGCGTTTTCATGTTCGGGACGTTCTTTTGCTTGGCTGCGGTAAAACTCCATATTTCGTCGCACTGAATACGCTTTGCGGTTACACCGCGCACATTGTCATCATAGAAGCTTGCGCTGAACGTGCCAGCGTCAATCAAGAGCTTTGCCACTGTATTGATCGACACATCGGCAAGGCGCGATACCGAGCGCATTGAAGAGCCTTCGCAGAGCATGTTCAACATTTGAGCGCGGGCTTTGATGGACAGTTTGTTCATGCCCATAATATATGAACTTTCTTGCTAAGCAGTCAAGCATAAAATGTCAATCATTTTTCAGATGGAGGCGGCAAAGCAAACAAATCACCAGGTCCAGGCGGAAATTTTTTGCAAAACAGCCGGGTAAATTCATCCCAGTCATCGGCAACAGAAAGCAGGGTGGTAACGGAAATAATTTGCTTTTGGAGATGCGGGTCACCAACTTCCTCCGTCAAAAACCTATAGTGCAAATGCTTCCTACGTTTTATCATGGGAATAGTGGGATTTTTCCGCTTCAACTCGTCAAGCACCCCTTGCGGTAGCTGCTTATAAATCAATTCGTTCGTAAGTTTCCCTATATAGTGGTTGCGTTTATTCGAGCCTTCTTTGTAGGGCCAGCCACGAACGCGATGAAGTTCAGCGTAAAAATTTTGTGGAAATCTTTGTGACCACGGTAATAAATCAGGCGCGATGTAGGCTGCCAGAATCTTTTGAAGTTCGTCACGGGCTCGAAATTGTTGATAACCTGTAGCTTCGTCAACGAGCGCAACAATGCCCACATCTGCTAATGAACGCATTAACAATTCGGCTTTTTGTGCTTTGTCAATTTGGCTTTTGAGTAACGCACCAGCTGCGCGGGCACGCAACCAAACCTCGCAAACAGCTCTTAAAACTCTCGGGTCATATCCGATGCTGACCCGCCTGCCATCTTTGAACTGAATTGGAGCAAAGGGCTCACCCTCTAGTTCTTTGTTAATAAATGGTTTTAATCGTTCGGGTGCGATAAATACAGGCAAAGGGGCTCCGGAACCTTGTGCTGCTCTTTTTGCCCTAATTGAAGCCCCGCTGCGGCCTCCTAAAATAGCATTGGCTATACCACTCTCAGTCAAAACTCTTCGACCGTCGCTAAGAACAGCACAAGGTATTGCCATCTCCCCAAGCTTCAAAAGCCCGGGAAAATCAACTTTTGGCAAAGAGGATTCACCAACCCACCTTGTTTTCGCCGCATCTGATGCAATCTGCCTTCTCTTGGAATGAGAAAGACTCTGAGCGCGCGCTAAACCACCTTTTTCTTGTGGAGAAAGTTTGTCAGTCATCAAGGGCTCCGACTCGGATTAAACTATGAGCCCTTATGCTTGCTATCTGTGATGTTTGCAAGCATTAAAAAGTTTAAGCCTTATCAATGCTTACTATTTCCATCTGCTCAATGCTGCTTTCTTTGCAATTGATGTCCTTTGTTTGGCCGTCATAGATTTTGCCCGCGCCGCGCCGCCAAGTTTCCCCAAGGCTTGAGCGGCTTTGTTCTTGCCGTCATATGGTACAGCATCCGAATCTTCACCCACAGCAATCCGCATAACCTTCACGGCATTACCAATTACATCTGCGGGGCGCTTTTCGCCTTTGGGGCCTTTAGGCATTGCTCATCTTCACATCGAATGTGATTGATGCTTGGTTCAAATAAAATCCACGATCTTCGATTGCTTTCAGCGCCTCTGTTACATTTAAAGCAATTCTGGATTGATTCAGTTGTAAATCAATTTTATTGCGAAATTGCCATGGCCCGTATTCAGATGGGAGGTTTGTGCCATCCTCAACTTGTGTAAAGCCATAATAAGAATTCGGGCCCGAAAAAATATAAACTAGCATTGCAAACTCTCCATGCTTTTCGCTAAGCATATAGGAACTCAAAGCCGAATGCGATAGCCTGTCAAGGTCGCTAAATTTCAAACTGATACACTACCCATCAGTCGGGTTGCGGGCTGGGTTCCGGGCAGCAACATCGGGCGCAATCGGGGCATCGCCCGCCGCACCAATTTGCCCGTTGAAAAGGCATAAACTTGCTTGGTTGCTTCAACCATAATGGCCCCCGCAAGCAAGCCAAGGCCAGTGTTACAAACGGGTTCAACAAGTTTGCGCAGAGCTGCGCTTGCTCTTGGAGGCCCAGCCAACGCCTGCTGCATGGAATTGACGACGAATTGACTATCCTTGAGCAACGTCATGAGTTGTGACCTTGAGAAAGGTTGACCTTGGCCAAATGGAGTTAAGTCTGAGCTAGACCAAAGACCACGCCTGTTGGGCACAACAAGAATGAGTTTGCCTTGCGGTGTAAGTACGCGCCAAACCTCTTGCAGCAAATCATCAGCGCTTTCGGCAAACTCCAAGGCATGAATGAGAAGAGCCACATCGACACTATTGTCGCTGAGTGGCAAATCGAGTTCATCAACTAAGGCCGAACGTACTTGGCCAGTTGCAGGCCAATGCATCACTCCGGCGCGGGCCATCATAAACGAAACATTGCGATGTTCTGCGCTCAGATAAGGTGAGGCAAATCCAAGACCCAATACCAACTGATCGGACGTAACGCGCAAGGGCCGCGTCAATTTACCCGCCAATAATTCTTGCGTGGTTTTTCCGAGCGGCTGGGTATAAAACTGAGCTATGTCTAAAATGTTCATCAGAACTTAAGACTAGAGCAGAAAAACCCGCCCGTCATCCACGGGCTGATAACAAGGTAAAACAATGGCCCACATTGATATGCGTCAATTTATTTGCCGCAGCGACAATTTCGGACTTTTGATTCACGATCATGTTTCAGGGGCCACGGCAGCAATAGACGCGCCCGATGCCAATGCCATCGAAAAAGAACTACAAAAATTTGGCCGCCAGCTGACCCATATTTTTGTAACCCACCACCACGTAGATCATGTTGAGGGCATTTTGCAGTTGAAAGAGCTTTTTGGCTGCAAAGTGATCGGACCAAAAGCTGAAGCAGAGAAAATCCCGGGTCTGGACATCGCCATGGGCGGAGGTGAAAAATTTATTTGGGCTAATCGGCAAGTGGACGTGTGGGATTGTCCGGGCCACACAACGGGGCACATTGCATTTCATATGCCCGATGAATTTTCAATTTTCGCAGGCGATACTCTTTTTTCAGTGGGCTGTGGTCGCGTGATTGAGGGAACGATGGAGCAGATGTGGAATTCAGTGAGCCAATTCAGGCAACTTCCCGCACATACTTATCTTTACTGTGGTCACGAATACACCGCAGATAATTGTCGATTTGCCATCACGCTTGATCCTGACAACTGGCGCCTGCAAGCACGTATAAATGAGGTTGAAAAACTGCGCGCCGAAGGCCGAATGACCTGTCCCGTCACCATGGGCGACGAGTTCAAAACCAATCCTTATTTACGGCTGAATGATCCTGCGATTCGCAGCTCACTGGGCATGGCAGATGCGAGCGACTTGGAAGTATTCACTGAAATGAGAACGCGCAAAAATAATTTTAAATAGGCTCAAACTCATTCGTATTTGTTCTGTGGAAAATATTGGCCACCAAATATGCTTACCACAACGGCTCCCAGAATAATGACGCCGCCGATGACCGCAGCGGTATCTGGCATTTCCCCCACCACCAACCATGACCAAAAGGGATTGAACACCGCGTCCGACATGGAAACCAACGCTAGCGTTATGGCAGGAACTGACCTAGCGCCCCAGCCGTAAAAGACCAGTGGAATGGCCAGTTGTATTGGGCCCATCAACATCAAAAGCAGGAAATCATGTCGGCTTATGTCCAACGGGGAGCTATGACCCAAGACCGCGCTCGCAAGCGCCGCGAACATGAAACTGAACAGGCCGCCAACACAGATCGACATCATTAAATCGTGATCACGGTAACGGCGCAACAAGAGTGTTTGCAGCGCAAAGGTTATGGGCACACCAAAACTCGTCAGTAAGCCAAACACATTGCCTGCCCCGAAACCCGCACGCGCAATAACGACCATGCCCACCATTGCCAATGTTGCGGAAATCCATGACAAGATGTGAGGTCGTTCCTGCGTAATCCACGGGCTGAGGAGCCCTGTTATCAAGGGTGAAGTTGCCCCAATGACAGACACGGTGGCTGTGCCAACGAGGGTCAGAGAAGTGACGTAAAGTG
This sequence comes from Hyphomicrobiales bacterium, assembly GCA_043757845.1. Lineage (GTDB taxonomy): Bacteria > Pseudomonadota > Alphaproteobacteria > Rhizobiales > Aestuariivirgaceae > Aestuariivirga. The sequence continues at coordinate 13,086 of JAYVOQ010000003.1, forward strand.
TCGTTCCGAGGGCGAAAGATAAGGCCGAAATCATCACAACGAGGAATGGTATCTTATCGAAACGTTCTAAACCTTTGCCGCGATGGGTGATCGTTAAATAGACTAAAAGCGCGATCGACATCCAAAGCCCGCGCCAACAATTAATCTGCCACCCATCCAAACTTGGCATCATGCGCACAAAAACGCCGGAAAGGCTCCAGCCAATCGTAGCTAGAAAAACATAAACAAGTCCGCTGCTGGTTCGCGCTGGGCTGAGCAAAAACGTCTCCCGAATCGCAAAAGACGCTAGCAAACCTTACCAACATAAAAAAGCGAGTTACCTCACATTTTCAACTTTAAATTTAATTTAACGCGCTCAGCCTCTCAGTTTGATGTTATCCGTGTCGTAAGCGCTTTCAGGGATTACTTTAGCTTTAAACAATTTGCCAAGAATCTTGATATCAAGTTCTGTTCCCAGAACAGAATGACTGGGCTTTACCATGGCTAAGCCCAAAGATTTACCGCAGCGCCAGCCATAGCCCCCATTGGTGGCGCGACCAATAAGTTGGCCTTTGCTGTAGATAGGCTCAGATCCTCGCACATCGGAATCCGTGGTCGTGATGCCCTGCACCTCCAAGGTCACAAAATTCCAGTTGAGGCCTTTTTCACGACCCGCAACTAAAGCGTCGCGCCCGATGAACTGCCCCTTATTTGGTTGCACAAATCGGTCAAGGCCAGACTCATAAGCAGAGTATTCAATCGAAAGCTCTCGTGCAATTAGACGATAAGATTTTTCAATCGATAGTGAAGACATTGCTTTAATACCAAACGGCTTGATGCCAAATTCCTTGCCCGCTTCCATAAGTTGATCAAACAACGCCACTTGTTGTTCCACTGGAACATGGAATTCATAACCCAACTCGCCCACGAAGTTCACGCGCAGGACATGGGCTGTAGCGGTTCCGACGGAAAGCTCTTTTCCCGACAGCCACGGGAAAGCTTCATTGCTGAGATCGGCATCAGTGAGCTTTTTCAAAAGTGCGCGCGACTTGGGACCAGCCAAAACGATAACACCTGTGGATTGCGTGATCGTTCGGAACTCCACTGAGCCATCTTTAGGCAAGAGCTTACGAAGGCAATCGTGGTCATGACGTTCAAACGCACCAGCTGAAACCAAATAAAACCGTCCGGGGCTGCGCTCATAAACGGTGAATTCAGCGCGCACGCCGCCATTGGGCGTAAGCAGATGGCAAAGCGCAATACGACCCTGTTTTTTTGGAATTTTGTTTGCCAAAATAGATTCAAGCCAAGCACGTGCACCGGGGCCAAAAACCAATGACTTTGCAAACGCCGACATATCTTGAATGCCAACGTTGTTCATTACGTTCAAACATTCTTCGCCTACAAACTTGAATGAGTTCGACCGACGGAACGACCACTTCTCAACGATGCGACCGTCATCGGATGCTGGCGCATGGTTATGATTGGTGAGCGTATCATCTGAATTGAGTTCTTCTTTTGAAAGCGCATAACTCTTGGGCGCAAACCAACCCGGACGCTCCCAGCCATAGACTGAACCAAACACCGCACCCAAATCTTTCATACGGTCATAAATTGCTGTACGCTTTAAGGGCCTTGCAGCACTGCGTTCTTCTTCCGGATAATGCGGGGTAAAAACATTGGCATAGGCTTCTTCATTCTTGTTTTTGAGATACCCCTTGGTGGCATAGGGCCCAAAGCGACGTGGGTCGACACCCATCATATCAATCGTAGATTCACCATCCACAATCCACTCAGCAAGTTGCCAGCCAGCTCCACCCGCCGCAGTCACACCAAATGAATGCCCTTCATTCAGCCAGAAATTCTTTTTGTCCCAAGCAGGTCCGATGATGGGTGAGCCATCGGGCGTATAGGCAATGGCACCGTTATAAACCTTCTTGATGCCCACTTCGCCAAACGCCGGCACACGTATGATTGCAGTTTCAATATAGGGCCCCAACCGGTCCAAGTCTTCTTGGAACAATTCATATTCGCTCTGGTCAGATGGTCCATCCACATAGCAAACAGGCGCACCCTTTTCATAAGGCCCCAGCAACAACCCACCATTTTCTTCGCGCATATACCAACTGGAATCCGCCTCGCGCAGAACACCCATTTCGGGCAAGCCCTTCGCCTGGCGTTCCTTGATGAGAGGATGCGCTTCAGTGACGATGTATTGATGCTCCACAGGAATGACCGGAATATCCAGACCAACCATAGCACCGGTTTTCCGCGCAAAATTGCCTGAGCATGAAACCACATGCTCGCAGGTGATGTCACCTTGATCTGTTTTCACTAACCATTCGCCAGAGGGCAGTTGCTCTATCGACGTCACCGTTGTGTTGCGATAAATTTCGGCGCCACGCGCCCGCGCACCTTTGGCTAAGGCCTGGGTTAAATCAGCGGGCTGAATGTAGCCATCATCGGGGTGTTGGATCGCGCCTAGAATTCCTTCAACATTACACAGTGGCCAAATTTCCTTCACTTGCTGTGGTGTTAGAAAGTTGACAGTGATGCCAAGGGTTTCAGCAATGCCAGCATAATACATAAACTCATCAAGGCGATCTTTAGTGCGCGCCAAACGAATGTTAGAGACTTTCTTGAAGCCAACATTCTGGCCCGTTTCTTTTTCCAACTCTTGATAAAAGCGCACCGAGTATTTGTGAATTTGTCCAACTGAATAAGACATGTTGAACAGCGGAAGCAATCCGGCGGCATGCCAAGTGGAACCGGACGTCAGCTCTTTACGTTCAACCAAAACAACATCGCTCCAGCCTTTTTTGGCAAGATGATAAAGCGTGGAAACACCCACCACACCGCCGCCAATCACCACCACGCGTGCTTTATTTTTCATGTTTTCAGCTTTCACAATTCCCAAGGCAATCTAGTGAGCATATTTCGCCGCGCATAAGATTGGAACGACAAGCCTCACAGCTTTTCCGACAGGGCCAGATAAGTTTCAGCCTTAGCTAAATCTGAGGGGGTGTTGATGTTGAAAAAAGGGTCATAAGGCCCGATGGCCCAATCAATAGGCGTGGCTTCAGCCAATTCAGCCCATTCCCAAACGCGTCTGAGACTTTGATGAACCATTGCCCCTTCAAGCCTTGGCAAAAGTGATACAGGCCAAAGCCCAGTGAGATAATGTTTTTGGCCTTGCGACGCCGCAAACGCCGGAGACTTAGCTTCGAGCCGCGCTCTCAAATCAAGAGGCAAAAACGGCGTGTCAGATGGAGTGCTCAGCACCGCGTCGAAACCAGCATTCTTGGCATAGTACAATGCTGCGTGAATCCCGGCCAACGGAGTTCCGCCTGTAATTAATCGATCAGCTAAAACCGATTGTCCCAAAAATGAAAACCGTGCTGCATCGCCATTGGCATTAACGCACAGGCTTTCAACTTGTTCTGATAACCGATCAGTCACATGTGAGATAAGCGGCTTGCCACCCAGCTGAACCAGTGCCTTTTCCTGCCCCATACGGCCGGAAGCACCACCGGCAATGATACAACCTAAAACTTTCATGCGTGCGCATAAATCCGATTGGGCGGCAAAACCAGAGTTGCTGCATCGCCAACCTTCACCTCGCCCTCACGCTCCACCCATGCCGTCACACCGCGCTTTTGGGTGGCAGCTTTGACAAAATTCCACCCCGCCTCACCATGATGCTGAACCACCACTTTGGCAACTTGAGAACACGGCGCATTTTCCATATCAACAACCAATGTTGCTCCCGATGGAAACTGAATGCGCGTTGAAGGGGGAAGCAAAGTCAAATCAGGAATACCTGAAATCAGCATATTGGCCCCCAGCCAACTGGAGTCGATATGCGAAACACCTAATGCTTTCGCAATGGCCTGTAATTCCTCTGGCGAGACGATAGTAATCTGCCGCACATTTCGAATTTCGGTATTGCGCGGATAGAGCAAAAGTGTTCGGCTGTCGGAAGCGCGGGTGAGGCCCGTATGGCAATCTCCTTCAGGCCCAGAGAACAATAAGTTCAGGGTGCCACTGTTGGCCTTTTCAAAGCCATCAGCACGTGAGGCCCGCGCGTAAAGTTGCTCCACTTTACCTTCAAACCCCGCCCTGCGTTGCAATGCCATGCTGGCCTCCTCATCTCACCTCCTCTATATAAGCGGCCATGTCTGAACGCCACTCAGAAACCACCCTTGATGTCTCGGGCCTGCTTTGCCCCTTGCCAGTGTTGAAAGCCCGCAAGCGCCTGAATGAAATGGCACCAAATGCGGTGCTGGTCGTTCTCGCCACAGACCCGATGGCGGCCATCGACATTCCACATTTTTGCAATGAACAGGGACATGAGCTTTTGGAGCAATCCAAATCGGATCAGAGTTTTCGCTTTCGGATAAGAAAATCCCATAAATAGGAAAATAGTGCTTGACAGCGTACGGTGGATGCCATATCTATGGCTAATCTACACAATTGGATTTCCACTCCCAACAAGTTTCGCAAGCTGACTGAAGACGACGTTGGGAAGGGATATTTGACAATCTGAGTCGCCAAGCATACATTGTCTGACAACAGCAGACAGGAGCCAAGATTGTGGCAAGTGACCGAATTACAATTCGTGTGAAACCAGAACTTCGGCAATGGTTTGAGCAACAAGCCAAGCGCAAAGACCGTTCCGTGGGTTACATGGTCTCACAATCCATGGAGCAGACAAAACGCGCTTCCGAAGCCAAAGATCAAATGATCCGCAATGCCATGGCTGAGGCGGACAAAGGTATGTTTGTTTCAGAAGAAAAAATGACCGCGTGGTTCATGTCGCTCGATACTGAAAATGAACTCCCGATGCCCGAACCCGATGTTTTTTTAAACCGAAACTGATCCATGAATATCATCTTTCTTGCCAGTTCGCGCAATGATCTAAGGTGGTTCAAACGCTACTACGTCTCGGTTTTTTCTGAAGGACGCAGGAAAACGGATAAGCAATATTTGGCGACGTTAAATGTTCTGCGAGAAAATCCGCTCGTCGGTCAACCATCCGAGGCAATCAAAGGTGCACGCGAGTTTCATATCTCACGCACCCCGTTTTCTTTTCTCTATCGTGTGACGAAAGATCATGTCGAGATTATGCGCGTGATCGATAATCGCTCGAATTGGGCGAGTGACGAAAACTAAAACAACGCCTTCACCTTCGGCGGGAACCCTGCGGTCACTGTACCATCTTCATACTCAATCAGCGGGCGGCGGATGAGGGATGTGTGGGCAGCGGCGAGTTTTGCGGCTTTCTTGTCGTCGAGATCAGCCGTTGCAGAAGCAGGAAGCCCGCGCCATGTATAGCCTGAGCGATTGATGAGTTTTTCCCAGCCACCAACTGCTTTGGCCCATTTTTCGATTTGTGCCACGGAGGGTTTGTCGACGGAGTAGTCAGTGAACTCAACCACCACTTTCTTAGACTTGATGTAATCCACCGCATTCATGGTGGTGTCGCACTTCTTGAGGCCCCAGGCTTTGATAGATTTCGGCATGACTACCTCGTTAATGAAAGTGTCTTATCAGTGAAGGCCGCGGCCCCACCGCTGATTTGGTCGGTGAAGGCCTTGAATAGATTTTCAATCTCAGGCTTCGCAATATCTTTCACGATAAACACCAATCGCGTCTCATCCACACCGTCGGGCCATGCGGCCAAACGCAATGGCGGATGAAACACATGCTGCACCCCGTGCACAGCCAAAGGTCGCGTTGGGTCATCAGAAACTTTAATTAACCCCTTCAAACGCAACATATTTGCACCGTGAAAATGTGACAGCAGCTCAAAGAATAATTCCAAACCCTGCGGTGAAATAGCATTGGCCTCACGCAAGGCAAAAGACCTGATATGTGCGTCATGCCGCGACACGTCGTGATGGTGATGATCATGCCGCACTAAGGCTTCGTCATTCAACCACGCCTGAACATTGGGCGTTTTGCTAGCCGCATCAAAAAGGCCCATGGTAAACAGGCGTTCAGCTGAAGCTTCGCCGCGGTGGGTGGTAAGCAGCCTTGCCGTTGGGTTCAGTTTACGCAAACGACCGATAATGGCGAACATCTTGTCTTCACCTTCAAGTCCGCTGAGTAAATCAAGCTTGGTCAACACAATGCGGTCGGCCACGGCCACTTGCTTCAACGCTTCGGGATGTGCGTCGAGCGTGACCCAGCCATTCACACCATCAACGACGGTGATCACGCCTTCAAGGCGCAAGCGATGCAGCAAAAGTTCGTCACGCATCAAAGCATGAAGCACCGGGGCCGGATCAGCCAGCCCTGTTGTCTCAATCACAATGCGATCAAATGCTTTTATCGTTCCGGCATCGCGCCGCGCAATCAAATCTGAAAGTGTGTTGATGAGATCGCCGCGAATAGTACAACACAAACAACCAGCCGCAAGTTCCACGATATTGTCATCAGATTTTTCAACAAGCAAATGATCAATGCCAATTTCGCCAAACTCATTGATCACAACGCAAGCATTGGCCAGCATCGGATCTTTCAGAAGCGTGTTGAGCAGTGACGTTTTGCCTGCGCCCAAAAATCCGGTGAGGATGACTGAAGGTATGAGGCTTAAAGAATTCACAGGCACTTCACTGCAGTTTCTTATGGATGCGTTTGTGCCTAGCTGACTTTAATGATTTATTATGCGATGGCGGTGGCTTCAGATCTGCATCGTCCGAGCCTTCATCTGTCATTTGAAGGTCGACATTATCATCGGGCGCTGCAACTGCCGCCATTTGCAGCAATAAAGTATCGGGCATCACATCGCAGGCTGCACCATCAGACTTATATTGATTGCATAGCTGAGTGGTTTTTTCTTCGCCCAAATTCCACAACATCGCAGCATAGCCAGATTTATTTTCCAGCTCGATAACCCCAGCTGTGCCGCCAGCGTCAATGCCAATGGGGCTGATCAGCCGCCCTCGCAAGGCCATGTCTGCTTTCATCGCCGTATCAAAGGTGCCAAAAGTTATACCCCATCCTGATGTGCGGCGCGCATTCACCGGCGTCACCGGTTCTTTTGCTTTGCAAACTGCGGTTGTCATATCGGCGGGAACGACTGCACCATAAGACTGGTCTGGAATTTCGCCAATGCGGCTATGATCGGGTTTGCCCAATTCATCGAAGCCTTCATCCAACATTTCTTTAGTAACTTTAGTGCGCATCGCACCAGAGCGAGCGCCCATAACAACAGAAACAAGTTGCCTGCCGCCACGAATGGCCGAGCCTACGAGATTATAGCCGGAATTGCACACAAACCCAGTTTTCATGCCCACAGCCTCTGGCATCACACGGATGAGACTATTGTGATTGGGAAGACGACGATTGCCCACGGCCACATCGGGTTGATTAAAATAATGCAGATACTCAGGAAACTGATTAATGATCAGGGCCGCTATCACGCCCATGTCACGGGCGCTGGAAATGTGGCGCGGATCAAACAGACCATTAGGATTAACAAAGTGCGTGGCGGTTAAGCTTAGGCCTTGTGCCGTTCGGTTCATCTCGTCTGCAAAAACTTCGGCCGTTCCATCAGCACCCTCAGCCAATACATAAGCCATATCATTAGCAGAATAGACGAGCAGCGCCTGCAGCGCAAAATCCACTGTCACAAGTTTGCCAGCAGGAAGCCCTGTGTGGCTGGCCGGTTGCAAATGTGCGCGGTCAGAAATTGGCAATTCCTGATCCAACTGCATTTTTCCATCGCGCAGCTTTTTAAAAATAATATAGCTCGTCATCAACTTGGTGAGCGAGGCCGGATACCACGGTTCACCGGCCCGCGATTGTTGGATAACTTCGCCACTGAAAGGATCAAACACCAGCACCGGGCCAGAAACTGTTTCCGCCCGGCCAACATTCAGCGTGGCACAAACTACCACTGCCGCCAGACCACTTTGCAAGACAGTTTTAAACATCAAACCTGTGACAACTTCTTAGTTTCCATTTCTGCTTCCCGCAGAAATGCGCCCGATCTTGGGCGATCGGTTTGGATGGTGCCCTTGGAGGGACTTGAACCCCCACTCCTCTCGGAAGCGGATTTTGAGTCCGCCGCGTCTACCATTCCACCACAAGGGCATTTTCAAGAGGCGTTCTCTAATGCGGAAGCCCTTGCGCCGTCAACCTGAAACACGTTTAAGCCTTAGCCATGCTTAAAATCACCGATTCCTTTGTGATTGACGACAATGACATTGAGGAAAGCTTCATCCGCGCCTCTGGGCCGGGCGGACAGAATGTGAACAAAGTGTCGACTGCGGTGGAGCTGCGCTATGACGTGAAACGCGCTGGCCTTCCTGAAGACGCTTTGGAGCGCTTGGGCAAATTGGCCGGACACCTGCTCACCCAAGATAATGTACTTGTTATTCAGGCCCAAGAATTCCGCCTGCAAAGTCGCAACCGCAGCGCTGCCTTAGAGCGGCTGGTGCTTCTATTGCGCAAATGCCTCATCCGCCCCAAAAAGCGCCGCGCAACAAAACCAACCTACTCTTCGCAGTTAAAGCGACTTGATGGCAAACAGAAACGTGGAAAAACCAAACAACTCCGGCGCAGTCGGATCGATTCGGATTAGTCAATGTTGAAAAAGCTTTACGATTGGGTGCTGAGCCTTGCCGCCAGCAAATGGGCCGAGTTTTGGTTAGCCCTGATTGCTGTGATTGAAAGTTCATTCTTCCTTATACCCGCAGATGTGCTGTTTTTACCTATGGCACTGGCCAAACCCAACCGCGCTTACCGCTATGCGCTGATCGCCACCGTCGCATCAGTTGTTGGTGGCATGTTGGGCTATGCTCTGGGCATGTTTTTGTTTGAGCAGCTCGCCAAGCCTGTTTTCAATGCTTTCGGTGAACTCCAAAAGTTCGAGCATTTGAGATCATGCACCGGTGACCAGACGCTCCTCATTCTCCTCACCACGTCCGGCCTTGCACATATTCCGCCGATTAAGATCGTAACTATTTTGGCAGGCGTTGTGCAGATCAATTTTGCATTCTTCGTGATCTCTTGCATCATCGCCAGAGGCACCAGATTTTTTGCTCTGGCCTGGGCATTGCGGCGCTGGGGTGAGACAATTCGCCACTTCATTGAAAAACGCTTGGGCCTCATTGCAGGCCTTATTGCAGCCATTCTTATCGCACTCTACTTCGCCTTCAAATTCTTCGCACAATCCGGAACTCTTGCATGCTGAATACACTCTCCCTACGCCAAGCCATGATGCTGGTGTTTCTCATCACACTGGCCACAATTCTGGGAGCCTGGGTTTTCGAATATGCCGGTTATGCGCCGTGTGAGCTTTGCCTTATGCAGCGCTTTGCTTATTATGCAGCCGTGCCATTGAGCTTGCTATTTTTGCTTCTCAGCCAAAACAATCCAAAACTCTTGCGCAGTGGCTTAATTTTGCTGGGCCTAATTATGCTCGGCAGCTGCATCTTCGGAATTTATCATTCCGGCGTAGAATGGAAATTGTGGGCTGGCCCAACCACCTGTACAGGCGGCGGCGATTTCAAACTTGGCTTGCCTGATCTGACCAAAAAAGCCGTGATGTGTGATCAACCTGCGATCCGAATTCTAGGCCTATCTTTGGCGGGCTGGAATGCAGTTGTTTCAGCTTTTGTATCAGCCCTCGCATTAGGCAAGGCTTACGGATCCAGCTCTGCATCCCAATAAAGATAATCCATCCAGCTTTGATGCAAATAATTGGGCGGGAATAGTCGCCCATTTTGATGCAGCTGATTGACGGTTGGCATCTTAGGCCATTGTGCCGGAAACATCCGGGCCACTTTGGGCATTGCACCGCCCTTAGTCAGATTGCAGGGCGAACAAGCCGCCACAACATTCTCCCAAGTGGTCTGCCCACCCTTAGAGCGCGGCACTACGTGATCGAACGTTAGATCATCAGGCGCGCCACAGTATTGGCACATGAACTTATCGCGCAAAAAAACGTTAAACCGCGTAAACGCTGGCGTGCGCGAAGGCTTCACATAGGTTTTAAGTGAGACAACTGAAGGCAGCCTAAATTCAGAACTTGGACTATGGATCACCGTGTCATATTCAGAAACGATATTCACGCGCTCAAGAAACACCGCCTTGATTGTATCCTGCCAAGACCACAAAGACAGCGGATAGTAACTCAATGGCCGGAAGTCAGCATTGAGAACTAGGGCCGGGCAAGCTTCGGGTTGTACGGGTGCGTGATACACTCAAACCTTCTCTTTCAGCAGCGATACTAACGACAGTTGTCAATTCTGTGAAGGGGCCTGTACAAGCCCTTTTAGGCCGCGGTAATGGGCCCATAAAAGGCGCGCGGCCGCGGCCCGGTGAGGCTGCCAAGTTTTTGCAATTGTTTCCATTTTCGCCACATCAGGACGTTGACTGAGGCCCAACAAATTTTGTGCAGCAACTTGCAAGGCAAGATCCCCAGCGGGCCAAGCATCTTGATCGGCTACAGCGGTCAGCAGAAAAATATCAGCCGTCCATGGCCCAATGCCCCAAATCGCCAGCAGTTTTTCGCGAATCCTGTCCGGTTCAGCTTTGGCAAGAGCAAGAAAATCCAACTCCGCCGATGCGCTGCTGTGAAAACATTTCGCCTTGGCTTTCGAAAGGCCTAGCAAAAACAATTCTTCTTGCGAACATGCCATAACGCTGTGCGAAGAGATATCGCCCAACCGCGCCTTTAAGCGCGCCCATATGGCCTCTCCTGCTTGCAGCGATAGAAACTGGTCAGTGATAATAGAGAGAAGTGACTCCAAGTTTACAGAAGTCCGCCGCAGTGATGGCGTTCCGTGCGTCACATGAATCGGCGCAAAGCGAGGTTCAATCTCAATGAGCCGCGCAATTGCTATTTCCAAATCCTTTTGTGAATGAAATCGATTCATGTTTGGAAATCTCTGGGACTCTAAAAATCCGAGGTGATGCCCTTTTTCTCCCAGTCGCCAAAGCGCGTAGGTTCCAAGCCCTTTGGGCCACCTTCTTCAGGAGGTAAGGGTTTTGGAACTCCCGTTTTTCGCCTTATCTCGGCTTCGGCGAGGGCGCGTTTGGCAGCATCTGGAATGGGCTTTTCAATCATAGCCCCACCATAGCAAATTCAGGTTTTCTTGCCAAACAAGATAGCTTAAGGCCTGTGTTTTGGAGTGAGAGATGACGATCAAACGTGCCCTGCTTTCGGTTTCCGACAAAACTGGCCTTATTGATTTTGCCAAGTCCCTGGTTGCAAGGGGCATTGAACTGATTTCAACAGGCGGCACGGCCAAAACCTTGAAAGACGCTGGGCTTACCGTTTCAGATGTGTCGTCCGTCACCGGCTTTCCAGAAATCATGGATGGACGTGTTAAAACTCTACACCCAAAAATTCACGGCGGACTGCTCGCAGTGCGTGGCAATGCAGTTCACCAGAAAGCCCAAACTGCCAATGACATCAGCAACATCGATTTGCTTGTCGTCAATCTTTATCCATTCGAAGAAGCCCTCGCTAAGGGTGCAGCTGAAGATGAAATGATTGAAAACATTGATGTGGGCGGCCCCGCAATGATTCGCGCGGCTGCAAAAAATCATATCGCCGTCACCGTTATTGTTGACGCGGCTGATTATCAATCGGTTCTTGCCGAGATTGAAGCCCAAGGCAGAACCAAACCAGAAACACGCAAGCGCCTTGCCGCCAAAGCTTTCGGCAGAACCGCAAGTTACGATGCGGCCATTGCCAACTGGTTCAACCGCAACAACAACATTGCAGCGCCCACCTATTTCGCTATCGGCGGTAAATTGGCCCAAGGCTTACGCTATGGCGAAAATCCGCATCAATCTGCCGCGGCCTATAAAACTGGTGACAGCCGCAACGGCATACTCGATGCCCAGCAACTGCAAGGCAAAGAACTTTCATACAATAACATCAATGATGCCGATGCCGCCGTCGAAACGTTGCGAGAGTTTGGTTCAGACCAACCTGCATGTGTGATCGTAAAACACGCCAACCCTTGTGGTGTGGCAGTTGGGCTTTCTTCCACAGCGGCTTATCTCAAAGCCTTGGCTTGTGATCCAACGTCTGCCTTTGGTGGCATTATTGCATTGAACAAAAAACTGGATGCGGCAACAGCAACTGAAATCTCAAAACTCTTCACTGAAGTCATCATTGCACCCGAGGCAGATGACGAAGCGCGCGCTATCATGGCCGCAAAAAAGAATTTGCGCCTCTTGCTGTTGCCGAATTTCGGCGGCGCACGCTTGCACTTACCTATGGTGAAATCCATCTCTGGCGGCCTTTTGGTGCAGACGCCTGATGATAAACACGTCTCGGCTGAGGATTTACGCGTTGTCACAAAGCGCAAACCCAGCGCACAGGAATTGGCCGATCTGCTGTTTGCATTCCGCGTGGCAAAACACGTCAAATCCAACGCCATCGTATTTGCTAAAGGTGGCGCAACCTTGGCAATCGGAGCGGGCCAGATGTCGCGCATCGACTCAACGCGTATTGCAGTTCGCAAAGCCCAAGATGCAGACCTCTCGCTAGAAGGTTCCGCTTTAGCATCAGATGCCTTCTTCCCATTCCCCGATGGGTTATTAGCCGCCGCTGACGCAGGTGCGACGGCCATTATTCAACCCGGCGGAGCCATGCGTGATGGTGATGTGATCAAAGCCGCAGATGAATGCGGTCTTGCAATGGTCTTTGCCGGCCTACGCCATTTCAAACATTAAGATGGGTCATCAGGCTGCATATTTTCTTCAGCAGTTTCTAAACACGGTGCAGCTTGCTTCTTTCTATATGCCGCTGGCCGCCGCTTTTGCGTTGATCCAATCCATCACAAGACGCGTGTTTCTATCCTTCGGAGACTTTGCCATGTTTGGCTCTTTCGCAGCCGTATATGTTTGCTTTGGCAGATTGCTGCAAGGTGACAGCGATTTCGTCGCGGCACTTGTGGCCTTAGCGGTGGCTATGATCTGCGCAGGGGCATTGGGGCAAGTCGCCGCAAAGAATGTTTTTGCGCCTTTAATCAAAGGCCGGGCCTTGCCCTTCATGATTGCGTCGCTTGGTTTTTCAATTGCCATACAAGAACTGATGCGCCTGACTTCGGAAAGCCGTGACATTTGGATTCCACCTCTGTTTCATGGCCAAACTCTTTATTTGGTGCAGGGTGACTATCCTGTCATTCTAACTCTCAATAATTTCGTCGCGGTAGCTATTTCGCTTTCTTCGCTCATCGCACTGGGGCTGCTTCTTCGTCGCACACAATTTGGTCGCAACTGGCAGGCCGTCTCACAAAATGAAAAGTTGGCCCTGCTCTGTGGCATCCAAACCTCGCGTGTGGTTGAACTAACCTTTATCTTTGGTTCGGCCCTTGCCGCGGTGGCGGGTTGGACAACTGCGATCACCTATGGCGGGACAAGTTCTTTTGTCGGCCTCATGCTTGGCTTTAAGGCAATGTTTGCAGCCGTTGTCGGTGGCTTTGGATCGGTGCGAGGTGCTCTGCTAGGTGCAATTTCACTTGCGGCCTTGGAAGTGCTATGGTCTGCAAGCTTCGGCACCGCTTACCGTGATGCTGGTGTATTTGGCATTATCATCGTCATATTACTGTTGAAGCCCGAAGGTTTGGGCGGTGATGCCACCCACAGGGAGAGTGAAGCGTGAAGTGGTTCATTTTATTAGCGCTGATGTTGGCAGGTTGCGGCGAATCTGGTCCCATCCAATATCTGAAAATAGCCGGTGGAGGCATTCAATTCAATTATCGCTATTCCCAAGCGTCAATGGTTGTGGTGGCGCAGCAAACCCATCCACTGCCTGAGAGCAGCCATGTTGAGGCGCTTTTCGATGTGCCCGGCACCAACACGCGCGAAACTGTCAGCTCGCCTGCCATCGACGGTAAGTTGAGTTACATGCTGCAATCACCAAAACTCACCGGCTTCACAAAAGGCGGAAAATATAACGTGTCTATTCGCTTGATCGATAAAACTGGCAAAGAACTTGACCGCAAAGACACTGTCTTCACGTCAGACGAAGATCAATCAACTTTGCCAGACAAGCCATTGGTGGATGACCCAGTGGCCCTCACACCCCGGCTTGATCATATCAAATGAACGCGATGCTTTGATGAGCTCTCGACGAAAAAATTCGTCAAACATAAAGAAATTGGAGCGGGCGAGGCGAATCGAACGCCCGACCCTAACCTTGGCAAGGTTATGCTCTACCCCTGAGCTACGCCCGCTTAGCGGTTCGGCAGACAGGTAAGTTTCGCCGAACGGCTGCCTTATTGCCCAACAGCATCAAAAATGCAATAGCCACTTGCGAATTCAAATCCGAGCTCATTTTAACCATGCCAGCCAGCCGCCAAGACTTATTTGCACTATTTGATAAATTAAAGATCAAAACCTCAACGGTCGAACACATCCCGGTTTTCACCGTCGACGAGGCAAAGAAGGTGCACGACCAAATTCCCGGTGGACATTGCAAAAACCTGTTCTGCAAAGATGAAAAGGCTGCGCTGTGGTTGATTGTGGCATTGGAAGATGCGCGCATTGATCTGAAGGCAGCTAAAGATTGTATCGGGTCAAAGCGTCTGACCTTTAGCAAACCGGAATTGCTGATGGAAATCTTAGGTATTGAGCCGGGCTCCGTCACGCCATTTGGATTGATCAATGACACGCAAGTTAAAACCAATGTAATTCTGGATGACGCCATGATGAAGCTTGGTCAACTCAACTTCCATCCCTTGAAGAACGACGCCACAACTACTATTTCCTCGCAAGACCTTATTACTTTCATCAGGGCCACCGGCCATAATCCACGCATTGTCGCCGTCAGTGAACCCGTTTAGAGTTAGCCCATTATGACCATGTTAAATACACCAGCCGCCGATCAAGACTTGATTAAGGATTCAACAACCCAAACTTTTAAGATCGACGTGATCGATGCTTCAAAGTCAGTGCCGGTGATTGTTGATTTCTGGGCGCCGTGGTGCGGACCATGTAAGGCCCTAGGCCCGGTGATCGAAAAGGTGGTGCGCGAAGCCAAGGGCAAAGTGAAGTTAGTGAAAGTTGATATTGATCAAAGCCCTGAGATTGCTTCCCAGCTGCGCGTACAATCTATTCCCGCCGTTTTTGCCTTCGTTGACGGCAGGCCCGTTGATGGATTCATGGGTGCCGTGCCTGAATCACAGATCCGCCAATTTGTGAACAAGCTCAGTGCCATGGGTGGTCGCGCTGAACAAATCGATTCTGCACTGCAGATGGCAAGAGATGGAATAGCAGCTTTAGATTTTGAAGCTGCCCGCGACATTGCCACTCAGATTATCGAAGCAGAGGCCACCACCGTTGAAGCCTATGCGTTGAAGGCGCGCGCCGAGATGGCGCTTCAACAACTTGATGCCGCACAAGCTACTCTGGCGGCCTCCCCACCTGACAAACAATTGGATAGCAATATCGTCAGCGCCAAAGCGGCACTTAATTTGTTGCTCAACCCTGTTGACACATCCGGCATTGCTAAACTGGAAGCCGCAATCGGCAGCAATCCGAATGATTACGATTCGCGCCTTGAACTGGCTAATCTGCTCAACGGCACGGGCAAGCGCCTCGAAGCCATTGAACAATTGGTCTATGTCATCAAGAAAGATCGTACCTATAAAGACGATGGTGCTCGCAAGCAGCTTGTCTCGTATTTTGAAGCCTGGGGCCCGAAGGATGATGCCACGTTGGCAGGTCGGCGCAGTCTTTCAGCGGTGCTATTCTCATGATGGCCCGGTATAAAGTGCTGGCCGATCTGCCAAAGAGCATCCCCCTTTTTCCGCTCTCTGGCGCTTTGCTTCTGCCGCGCAGTGATTTGCCGTTGAATGTGTTTGAGCCGCGCTACGTGTTGATGATTGAAGAAGCCATGACAGCGGGCCGCATCATTGGCATCATTCAGCCTGAGCAGGATCAACTGAACGAAAAGCCAAAGTTGGAACGCATCGGATGTGCTGGTCGCATAACATCCTATTCCGAAGCAGATGATGGCCGCTTGCATGTCACAATTACCGGCATTTGCCGTTTTGTCGTAAAGAAAGAGTTGCGGGTAAATACATCGTACCGTCAGGCTCAGGTGGATTTCAAACCCTTTGCGGCAGATCTTGTGATCGGCACAGGTGCTCCCAGCGTGAACCGAGAACAGTTGCTGGAAGCCTTTCGGCAATATCTTGAAGCCAACAACATGACAACGAATTGGGATGAAGTGAACAGCGTGGGCACTGAGGCCCTGGTCAACACGTTGTCATTATTGGCTCCTTATCCACCACGTGACAAGCAAGCTTTACTCGAAGCCCCTGATCTGAAATCACGCGCTGATGTGTTAGTCGCGTTAACTGAACTGGCGCTCAAAAAATCACTCGGCGGTAATTCCACGCGAATGCAATGATGAATGAACCTCGCAAGACTGATCCAAAGCTGCTCGAAATTTTAGTCTGCCCCATCTCAAAGTCGCGACTGAGCTATGATGCGGAAAAGCAGGAACTCATCTCAGCAGTGTCGGGCCTCGCCTATCCAATCCGTGACGGCATACCCATCATGCTGGCAGGCGAAGCTCGAGAATTGAATCGTGAGTGATATTTGGCCTACTGAACTCAAGGTCTCTGATCATGGGCGCCTATTAAAAATCAGTTTTGACAACGGAACTTCGCATGAGTTGAGCGCCGAACTCTTGCGTGTTGAAAGTCCCAGCGCAGAAGTCAAAGGCCACGGGCCGGGACAAGAGCAGCTGGTTTACGGCAAGCGTCTTGTGAGCATTACAAAAATTGATCCAGTGGGCAGTTATGCCGCGCGTATTAATTTTAGTGATGGTCATTCCACGGGTCTTTACACGTGGACCTATCTTGAAAAGCTCGGACGAGAACAGACACAGCTCTGGCCTGACTATCTCGAAAAACTCAATCAACAAGGCAAATCAAGAGAGCCTTAGAGCATCGGGCGAGTAAGTGGAATCACTTGCGAGCGAAAAGATGCGACCAAATAAATACTTAGAGCGGCCTTGCGAACCCACGTGAGCATCCTCCGCTCTAGGCCGCCAATCCGCGCATCAAGCGCGGCAAGGTTCCGGCAATGCCCGCCGCTTCATTTGCAAACATTGCCTTGATCGGGCCAACTTTATCAACAATGCGTAAGCCCGATTGGCGCAACAGCCTTAAGCCTTCCACGTTATTTGCAAACAGACGGTGCAATCCATCAATCATCATCGCCGTCGTCAAAGTATCAAAACGCCGCCATTGATTATAGGAATCGAGAGCGGCATCTGAGCCAATATCTCCGCCCAAACTCGCAGCTGCCATCATACATTCTGAAAGTGCGGCAGCATCTTTCAATCCCAGATTCAAGCCAAGGCCAGCAAGGGGATGAACCACATGTGCCGCATCTCCAACAAGTGCCAGCCGCGTCGCCGTGAAACTTTCACACAGCTGCATTGCCAAGGGATGAGCATACGGCTTGGATAAAACTGTAAGCGGGCCGAGGTGATCGCCGAATTGCCTTTCAAGTGCCGATTTGAATTCCGCCTCCGCCAAAGCGCAAATTGCCAAAGTCTTGGCGTGTGGTTCTGTCCACACGATGGAACTTCGATTTCCGGTCAAAGGTAATATTGCAAAAACCCCATGCTCAGTAAAATGTTCTTCGGCACGTCCGTTATGTGGAAGCCCATGGCCAACCGTCAGCGTGATTGCGGAATGAGGATAATCCCATCCCGTCATTTTGAGACCTGATGCAATCCGGCTTGGCGAAGCCCTGCCCTCCGCGCCGACAATCAGATCAGCTTTAAGCGATAAGCCGCTCGTAAGTTCAATCATGGCTTTGCCCGGCCCAAATTCGAAATTTGTCACTGTTTCATTGGGCAGGATTTTGATTGATGGACTTTGGGCAATCTCTTCCAGCAAAGCGCTCAGTAACACCACATTCTCAATCATGGCAGACGTGGGCTCTCCTTTGGCAAAAAGAAAGGAAAGCAAAGTGTCTCTTGGTGTACCGTCCTTGGCGTCACTCACCACAATGCTATGCATCGGTTGCAGATAGGGCGAAATCCTATCCCAAACACCCAAGCCCCGCATCATCTCCTGCGTAGCATAGGTCAAAGCCGAAGCCCGGCTATCGCTGCGCTTGGAAGCCGATAGAACGGGGTCTCCACGATCAACCACAACCACTTTTAGCGGCACACGGCATTTCTGACCGCCCAAAGCCAGCGCTGTCGCCAGCCCATTAAGCCCCGCACCCAGCACAATCACATCAAATCTTTCCATGTCAACCTTAATACACCAAGAAGATCAAAAGCACATCTAACGGCAACCGCTTAATTTATAAGCAAATTTTGATATGTGAACAAATAATAGGCACAAAATCTGAGATTGAATCGGCCTACCTAAAAATTATCAAATAGATTCAAATGATTAATACTCTTCATCAAATGGCACGCGCCTTGAAAGCAAACAAAAGGTTAAAAGAAAGGCCGATCAATGAAATACATCATCGCAATCATCAAGCCCTTCAAATTAGAAGAGGTAAGAGACGCCTTGGGTGCCCTCGGTGTCCAAGGTATTACCGTTACAGAAGTGCGCGGTCACGGCCGTCAGCGCGGCCACACTGAGTTTTACCGTGGGGCAGAATATGCCGTGAGCTTTGTTCCCAAAGTGAAAATCGAAGTCGCAGTTGAATCGTCTCAAGCCGCAAAAGTTGTCGAAGCAATTTCTGCAGCGGCCAAAACCGGTCAAATTGGCGATGGGAAAGTTTTTGTTTTGCCCCTGGATGACGCCTTCCGCGTCCGTACCGGCGAACACGGCTCGGCTGCACTATAAAACTTTAATGGCGCTCAATTCAGAAAAAATATGAAAGGTAACACAATGGAAAGACTAGGTTCAATTTCACGGCGGTTCGTCCCGCCCATATTAGGAACCGGCCTCGCCGCGTTCTTGATGTCAACGCAGGCGTTTGCCGCAGCTTCGATCAACAAGGGCGACACGGCTTGGATGCTTGTTGCAACGGCCCTCGTTGTTATGATGACTTACCCTGGCCTCGCACTATTTTACGGTGGCCTCGTTCGAACCAAGAACGTGCTTTCCGTTCTGATGCAGGTGACAACCTGTTTCTGCATGATTGCAATTCTATGGGTTTTGTTTGGCTATTCACTGGCCTTCACAAATGGCTCCGGCGCCCTTGCACCATTCATTGGTGGTTGGTCCAAAGCTTTCTTAGCGGGCGTAAGTCCAAGCACCATGGCCGCCACATTCTCGAAGGAAACATACCTTCCTGAATATGTTTATGTCATTTTCCAAATGACCTTTGCGTGCATCACGCCAGCTTTGATCATCGGTGCTTTTGCTGAGCGCATGAAGTTCTCAGCTGTGCTGATTTTCCTCGTAATCTGGTTCTGCTTTTCTTACCTGCCCATGGCCCACATGGTATGGTGGTGGGCTGGCCCAGACGCTTACACACTCGCTGCTGCTAACATCGACAATGTGAAAGCTGCTGTGGGTGACGCTGCCGCAACAGACTTCTTGGCCAAGCTGGCCGCTGCCGGAACCGATACCGCTAAAGTGGCTGACGTTCTGAACGCTTATAACGACGCCGTGAATGCCGCCAATGGCTGGTTGTTCAATAAAGGTGCCATCGACTTTGCCGGCGGCTCAGTTGTGCATATCAACGCCGGTGTTGCCGGCCTCGTGTGTGCCCTGATGTTGGGCAAGCGCGTTGGCCTCAACAAAGAACCAATGGCTCCACACAACTTGGTCACAACCTTGTTGGGCACGGGATTATTGTTCGTCGGCTGGTTTGGCTTCAACGCGGGCTCCAATTTGGAAGCCAACGGCGGTGCGGCAGTGGCCTTCCTCAACACCATCCTCGGCACTGCTGCTGCAGCGCTGGCTTGGTCCTTTGGCGAAGCTGTAACGCGAAAACATGCTAGCCTTTTGGGTGCTGCTTCGGGTGCTGTTGCGGGCCTCGTGGCCATCACCCCAGCCTGCGGTTTCGTGGGGCCAATGGGCGCCATTGTAATCGGCGCTGCAGCGGGCATCGTGTGCTTGATGGCAGTTGTTTGGCTGAAGCCACTGTTCGGGTATGACGACGCTCTTGATGTGTTCGGCGTGCACGGCATTGGCGGCATGTTGGGTGCATTGTTGACCGGCATATTCGTGAATCCGGCGATGGGCGCGTTCTCGGGCCAAGGCATTGTGAACTACCTTGCCACCGATACCTCAACCAAAACGGCAGATTATGTATTCTCGGCTCAGCTCTACTCGCAGTTTGTTGATGTTTTAACGGCAGTCGTTCTGTCGGCCGTTGTCAGCTATATTGCATGTTTGATCTGCAAATATACCGTTGGCCTGCGGGTTGACGAGCAAAGCGAACGCGAAGGCCTGGATATTTCCAGCCATGGCGAACGCGCCTTTAACTAAACCATTCTTGAACCCCGGAGAGATGATCTCCGGGGTTGTTTCTCCCCAAAAACCTGAAAACCCTCGGCCTGAAAACCGGGGGTCTTTTTATGGCGTTTTTACGTGTGGTTAACCCTCTGCCTTCAGACTGGCATTAACCAATCTAAAACCGCCTCAGGTAATGCCTAGCGCGGTGGAGAACGCCATGGCTATCCACGACACCTACGATACCGACGAATCAACCATCCCTGCCGCTCTACGAAGGTTTTTGAAAAACCGATTGTCTGAACTGAGTGGACTAGCTTTGCTCGGTGTGATTATCTCGGTTGCGATCTCTTTGGCTTCATGGTCGGTGAATGATCCGTCGCTCAATCATGCAACAGGCATGCACCCTTCAAATCTGCTCGGTGTCTATGGTGCGATTGTATCAGACCAGCTTATCCAGCTATTAGGTCTTGGCGCACTGATTTTTATTTTTGTTCCTCTGAAGTGGGTGGCTAACCTGTTGCGCCATGAACCCATTGCGAATTCTAAAACCACTTTCGCATTTTGGCTTGCGGCCACAATTGCGGGTTGCTGCCTCTTGGCCGATTTGCCTAAACCATCCGGCTGGGCCTTAACCAGCGGCCTGGGCGGAAGCTGTGGTGAAATCATCGTTGGTGGATTGCTCTCAATACTCTCCATTGGGATTAAGGGCATGATTGCCGAGTTTTTGGTTTTTGTTGCGGCCGTAATAACATTCCTGTGGCTTTTACCACGGGCACTTGAAACCAGCTTTGCCGAACTAAGGGTGATTACGTCGGCTCTGTTCAAAAGATCAAAGCCCAAGAACATTACAAAAAATAGAAGCCGCAATCAGGTTGTCGTAAAACCATCCCTGTGGGCAAAATGTGCGGCATGGTTTGTCTGGCCAACTTTTGCAAAGCCGCTTGCAAAAGGGCGAGAGTCAGAAAAGCTGGATATTTTATCCAAGTTCAGACCGCTGAGCCTACGCCGTCCTATTTTAGATGAGCAAAATGTTGAAGATGAATTTATTGCAAATGACCAACAAGATTTTTTGAATGGCCCCACATTCGAAGATGAAGAGCCGACAGATGAACCTATTGAGCGTAAAGTCGCCATAAAAATAGCACCCCGCACCATGCCAAAAACCTCACAACGAAAATTTGTGTTGCCATCTTTGGATTATTTGGCCGAGCCAAAGAAAGTGGGCCGTTTGCCGGAACTTTCCAAGGAAAAACTTGAGGAGAACGCCAGGCAGCTTGAGGGGGTGTTGGATGATTTTGGTGTGAAGGGCCAAATCATCAATGTGCGCCCCGGACCCGTCGTCACGCTCTATGAGCTTGAACCTGCGCCCGGCATCAAATCATCCCGCGTAATTTCATTGGCAGATGACATTGCCCGCTCGATGAGCGCTGTTTCCGCCCGCGTGGCAGTTGTCTCTGGCCGCAATGCCATTGGTATTGAGTTACCCAATTCCAAACGTGAAACAGTTTATTTGCGTGAATTGTTCCAAGGTGATAATTTCATAAAAAATAACACTAACCTCACTTTAGCCCTTGGCAAAAACATTGGTGGTGAGCCAATTTTTGCAGATCTTGCACGTATGCCGCATTTATTGATCGCTGGCACCACAGGCTCGGGCAAATCGGTGGGCATTAACACCATGATCCTCTCGCTGCTCTATCGGTTGCCGCCTGATAAATGCAAAATGATTATGATCGATCCAAAGATGTTGGAACTTTCTGTTTATGAGGGCATCCCCCATCTCCTGGCCCCCGTCGTGACCGATCCCCGCAAAGCCGTTGTGGCTTTGAAATGGGCGGTGCGTGAGATGGAGGATCGCTATAAAAAGATGTCCAAAACCGGCGTGCGTAACGTGGATGGTTACAATTCCAAGATTGCGCAGATGGCGGCCAAAGGCGATAAATTCTCGCGCACCGTGCAGACGGGGTTTAATGCCGAATCGGGCGAACCCATTTTTGAACAAGAAGAATTAGATTTAGCGCCCATGCCCTATATCGTTGTGATCATCGACGAAATGGCGGATTTGATGATGGTGGCTGGTAAGGATATTGAAGGTGCTGTTCAGCGCCTCGCACAGATGGCCCGTGCTGCGGGCATTCACGTGGTAATGGCCACACAACGACCATCGGTGGATGTGATCACGGGTACGATTAAAGCCAACTTCCCAACCCGCATTTCATTTCAAGTAACATCAAAGATCGACAGCCGCACCATTCTGGGTGAGCAAGGTGCCGAACAACTTCTGGGCCAGGGCGATATGCTCTATATGGCAGGCGGTGGCCGCATCTCGCGCCTTCATGCGCCATTTGTGTCAGACGGTGAAGTTGAGGCCATCGTCAATCACCTCAAGGCCCAAGGCGCGCCGGAATACCTAGAAGCAGTTACTGAAGAAGAAGACGAAAGCATTGGTGGTGAAGGTGGCGCTGCGCTGGGCGGCGAAGGAGGTTCTGGTGATGATCTTTATGATCAAGCCGTTCAAGTGGTGTTACGCGACAAGAAGGTTTCAACCTCTTATGTGCAGCGCCGTCTTGGTGTTGGTTATAACAAAGCCGCAACTTTGATTGAACGCATGGAGCAAGAGGGCGTAATTTCTTCGCCTAATGGCCAAGGTAAACGTGAGATATTGGTACCCGGAGAAAGTGCGCGTCTTTAGGCTAGATTAAACCCTAATTTGGCCTGCTTGTGATCAAAAATCCATGTTATGTATGGACAGGTAATTGAGGATAGGATTTGCGATATGATGAATTTATTACGCCGGTTTGGAATTGTTATGGCAGTGATCTTTATGATCCCCATCAGCGGTGCGTTAGCAAAGAACGCGGCCCTGAGTTTAAACCCAGAGCAACAGCAGGCGGTGCGGCAGCTGAATGATTACATCAACAGCTTCCAAACCCTGAAATGCGCCTTTAGCCAAGTGAGCCCGAAAGGCACAGTGACAAGTGGAACGCTTTATATCGCAAAACCCGGCAAGCTGCGTTTCGATTATTCAAACAATCCGCTGTTGATCGTTTCTGACGGCCGTTGGCTCACCATCAAAGATCGTCAGCGCGAACGTGGCGATCAGTTCCCGCTTTCTGCAACGCCACTTAGACTTGTGGTTTCGCCACAGGTGGATCTTTTGGCAGAGACCAATGTGATTGCTTTTGACAACCAAGATGGCTTGACAACAATATCTCTGCAAGACCGTAAAGACAGCATTGGCGGTTATATCACTCTCATTTATGACCAAAAGCTCAAGCGCCTCACCCAATGGACGGTGGTCGACGGCAAGGATCGCCGTACCACGGTGCAACTGAGCAACGTGGAATTTGGCGGCAAGTTTGATCCCAAATTATTTGTTTCAGGCGATATTAACAAGAACTAGATCAATCTGAACGCGAATAGAACATTACGGCGATTTTTGATGCATCTACGAAACATCAAAACGCACCAGTGTCTGATGATTATGAGTTGATTTCCTTGCCCAACCTGACCATCTGGCTCACCAGCAAGTCTAAGTCTTCGTATCTTGTGCGGTGATTGGCGATCGCTGCACGCAAGCAATGGCGGCCGTGAATGGTTGTGTCTGAAGGTGCTGCAATCCCCTGTTCTTGCAGGCGCAACATGATTTCGGTGTTTACGGCCTTGGCCTCCGCCTCGCTGCCTGCGCGGTGCCGAAAACAACAAATGTTGATAGCGGGTGGCACCATCAGCTCAAGAGTCGGCTCGGCTTTGATTTTTTCTGCAAGATATTTGGCCATGGCGAT
>JAYVOQ010000004.1:0-10500 GCA_043757845.1 Hyphomicrobiales bacterium
TGGGCGAACAATCGCGCGGAAAACGCGCACCAACCCTTTCGAAGACGAGAGCGGGCGATGCTGCGCTTCCGCCGCATGCGAACGTTACAAAAGTTCGCACGCCCTTCATGCCTCGATCTTCAACCATTTCAACAAGGAACGCAGCCTCTCCAGCCGGCAGAACTTCAAGGTCAACCGCGACACTGCTCTCACTGAGTGGCGTCAACTCTGCGTGGCCTGACACTGGGCGGGTGAGGGCAAACCGAGACGTGTTCGCATTCGTCTGACAGCACCTGGCTGGGGCCCGGGTCGATTAGCGCAAGCCAATTCTGTTTTTCACCAGTTCAGATGCAGCCCAAGTTTAACGCGTGACATGCATTTTGGTAGGAGCTAACCTTCACCACATTGTTCTGCTGCATCTGTCGTGCCAGAACCGGAAAGATGCAGGTGACATTCATGGCCAAGGCCAAAGTGAGCGCCAAGGAGGCCGGCACGGGTTATGCTCGACCAGCTGCCGCAGCTGCTTTGCCGTGGTTGAAAATGTATCCACCCGGCGTGGAAGCCAATCCAATTTTTCCGGAAAAGCCGCTGTTTGCCCTGCTGGATGAAGCTGCTGAAAAGTTTACCGCGCGGCCTTGCGTCGAGTTCCGTGGGCGCATTTTCACCTACGCCGACATCAGGAGGCGCAGCGATCAAGCCGCCAAAGGGCTGGTTGCGGCGGGCTTCAAACCCGGCATGAAGCTGGGGTTGTTCCTGCCGAACTGCCCTTATTATGTGGTGTTCTATTTCGCAGCGCTCAAGGCAGGGGGAATGATTGTGAATTTCAACCCGCTTTATTCTGAAGATGAAATGGCGCGCCAAATCATCGATTCCGGCACCGACTTCATGGTCACACTGGATTTAGCCGCGCTGCTTAGCAAATTTTCGACACTGTTCGAGCGGACGGCACTTCAACGCGTCATTGTGTGTTCGCTGGCCGACCAATTGCCAACCATGACAGCCCTATTGTTCCGCGCCATGAAGCGCCGTGAAATCGCCAGCCTGCCACAGAGTGAACACTATATTTCCGCGCGCAAGCTGCTGAACAATAATGGGGTGTTTTTGCCTTTGCCCGTCAAGCCGAAAACGCAAATCGCACTTTTGCAATACACCGGGGGCACCACGGGTATTCCCAAAGGAGCAGCACTCACACATTTTAATATTTACGCCAATGCGCTTCAGTGCCAAATGTGGTTCGCTCTTGCGGCTATGCAAGACAGCAAGACGGTTGGCGTTTTGCCACTGTTTCACGCCCTGGCAATGACAGCTGTGATGAACTGGTCGCTCTTGGTTGGTGGTTCGATGTTGCTGGAGCCGCGGTTTGAAGCGCCACGCTTGCTGGCGCTGATTCACAAGCGCAAACCCAGTGTGTTGATCGGTGTGCCTACGTTGTATACTGCGCTGATGAACCAGCAGGACTTTGCTTCCTATGATCTGTCGTCGCTCAAATTCAGCATCTCTGGCGGAGCTTCTTTGCCGCTGCAGGTACAAGAAGAATTCAAGAGGAAGACCGGCGTGGCAATTTTGGAAGGTTATGGCTTGAGCGAGGCCTCACCCGCTTGCTGCATCAATCCGGTGCATTTGCCCAATAAATCCGGATCGGTTGGGCTTCCCATTCCCGGAACCTTGTGCCGCATCATGTCCCTCGAACACCGCAAGACGGAAATGAAGCTAGGGCAATGGGGCGAGATCTGCTTTCGTGGGCCGCAAGTGATGCAGGGATATTGGCAAAACCCTGCCGCCTCCGCCGAAATTCTCATTGATGGCTGGCTGCACACCGGTGACGTTGGCTACATGGACGCAGATGGCTATGTGTTCATTACGGATCGGCTGAAGGAGATGATAGATACCTCCGGCTACAAAGTTTATCCAAGGCAGGTTGAAGAAGCGATTTACCAACACCCGGCAGTCAAGGATTGCGCCGTGTTCGGCATTGCTGATCCTTATCGTGGGCAGGCGATCCGGGCCGCAATCTGCCTCAGGGAAGGCATGACGCTGACGGCAACCGACCTCCAGGTGTTTTTGGAACACAAGCTTTCGCGCATCGAGATGCCGCGGTCCTATGATTTCCGGAGCGAATTGCCAAAATCAGCAATTGGTAAAATTCAGAAGAAAATCCTGATTGATGAGTACAACTTGAAGAACAAGGAGACACACGCATGACCCAGGCCGTTATTGCAGGCTATGTCCGTTCCCCGTTCCATTTCGCGAACAAAGGGGCGCTGGCAAAAATGCGGGCCGATGATCTTGCGGCTGCGGTTGTCAAGAGCCTCGTCAGCGCGACAGGCGTGAATGTTGAAGAGATTGAAGACTTGCTTCTGGGCTGTGCCTTCCCGGAAGGTGAACAGGGGCTCAACGTGGCGCGATTAATCTCGTTCATCGCTGGCCTTCCGCAATCGGTTGGCGCAGCGACCATCAACCGGTTCTGTGGCTCTTCGATGCAGGCCATACATTCGGCCGCCGGGGCCATTGCCATCGGCGCTGGCGAGGTTTTCATTTGCGCCGGGGTTGAAAGCATGAGCCGTGTGCCGATGATGGGATTCAATCCTTTGCCCAATCCTGAGCTGGCCGAGCGCATGCCTGCAGCCTACGTTTCCATGGGGATCACGGCAGAGAATGTCGCAAGGAAGTATGGCATCACACGCCAGGCGCAAGAGGAATTTGCAGTGGCCAGCCATGCCAAGGCCGCAGCGGCCCGCCATCAGGGGAAACTGAAGGACGAGATCATCGCTGTGAGTGCGACAAGTGAAGATGGCTGCATCCGCCCCGATACAAATGGGCAGGCACTCGCTGGCTTGAAACCGGCCTTTGTCAAAAACGGGGTTGTGACAGCGGGCACGTCGTCACCGTTGACAGACGGTGCCGCCGCCTGCCTTGTGGTTTCGGAAAGCTATGCCAAGAAACACAAACTGCCTATTTTGGCGCGCATTAAGTCGGTCGCCATTGCGGGATGCAGCCCGGAACTGATGGGAATCGGCCCCGTAGCTGCCACGCGCAAAGCACTGCAGCGCGCTGATCTTTCGATCAACGATATTGACATTATTGAATTGAACGAAGCATTTGCGTCTCAGGCCATGGCGTGTTTGCGCGATCTCAATATTGATGCCTCACGCGTAAATATTGATGGCGGCGCCTTGGCCATCGGTCACCCGCTCGGTGCCACGGGTGTGCGCATCACCGGCAAGGCCGCAGCGCTCTTGAAGCGTGAAGGCAAGCGCTATGCGCTGGCCACGCAATGCATTGGCGGCGGGCAGGGTATAGCGACGATCCTTGAGGCGGTGTCATGACGATTGAGAGAGTTTGCGTCATCGGCGCGGGGGTGATGGGCGGCGGCATCGCTGCCCAGGTTGCCAATGCTGGTGTGCCGGTATTGTTGCTGGACATTGTTCCTGCAGGCGCAACCGAGCGCAGTGTATTGGCCAAATCTGCGCTGGTGAAATTGGCAGCAGCGGAACCCGCGCCTCTGATGTCCAAAGCTGCGGCGCAACTCATCGAAGCGGGAAACCTTGAGGATGATCTCAAGCGCTTAGGCGAATGTGACTGGATCATTGAGGCGGTAACGGAACGGCTCGATGTCAAACAGGCGCTTTATGACAAGATCGACGTGGCGCGGAAACCGGGGTCATTCCTTTCGTCCAACACCTCGACCCTGCCCTTGAACATGTTGATGGCAGGGATGCCGGACGGGGTGAAACGCGATTTCTGCATCACGCACTTCTTCAACCCGCCGCGCTACATGCGCTTGCTCGAAGTTGTTGCTGGACCGGAAACAAGGCCTGATGCGATCAGCGCCATCACTGAATTTGCAGATCTAAGGCTCGGCAAATCGGTAGTGCGCGCCAAGGACACAACCGGCTTTATCGCCAACCGCATTGGCATCTATTGGATTCAGTGTGCGGTCAATGCCGCACGTGAATTGGGCCTTTCGGTTGAAGAAGCCGACGCTGTTATGGGCAAGCCCATCGGCGCGCCAAAATCAGGCGTCTTCGATCTTCTCGATATTGTCGGTCTCGATCTGCAGCCGCATATCGACGCATCATTGCGCGCGGCTTTGCCAAAGAGTGATGCGTATCAAAGGCTTTCTTCCGATTTCCCGCTGCTTCTGAAAATGATTTCAGACGGTCTCACAGGCCGCAAAGGCAAGGGCGGCTTCTATAGGTTGAGCAAATCCGGCTCCAAAAGAACCAAGGAAGCGATGGATCTGAAAACGGGCGAATACCGCCCGTTGGCGAAGGTTTCGCTTGAATCAGTGGACGCTGCCAAGGGCGGCTTGCGGGCGCTGGTTTCGCATCCTGATCTTGGCGGCAAGTTTGCGTGGACGGTCCTCAGCCACCTGCTCAGCTATGTGGCCGAACTAGTTCCAGAAATTGCCGATGACGTCGATGATGTTGATCTTGCAATGCGCACAGGCTTCAACTGGAAGCGCGGGCCATTTGAATTGATTGATCAAATGGGAGCTGCGTGGTTTGCTGAAAAACTCGCCGCGGAGAAGATGACAGTGCCGCCATTTCTGGCGATGGCCGCAAAGCTCGGCGGCTTCTATCAGGCCTCCTCGGACGCCCGGAAGCAATTGGGCGGTGATGGCGCGTATAAACCGATTATCCGTCCGCCGGGCGCCTTGTTGCTTGCCGACATCAAGGTGAAAGCCATGCCCTTGGCGAAGAATGGATCTGCGAGTGTGTGGGATCTCGGCGACGGCGTGGCCTGTCTCGAGTTCCACAGCAAGATGAATAGCATTGATCCTGACACATTGGCCATGGCGGCGAAGGCTATCGAGATTGTCTCCAAGAACATGCGCGCACTGGTGCTTTACAACGACAGCGATAACTTCTCAGTTGGCGCAAATATCGGCTTGGCGCTTTTTGCAGCCAACATCGGCATGTGGCCCGTGCTTGAGGATTTGATCACGCAGGGCCAGCATGTGATGAAGGCGCTGAAGTTTGCGCCATTTCCCGTGGTTGGCGCGCCCAGCGGCCTGGCCCTGGGTGGCGGATGTGAATTCCTTCTTCATTGTACAGCGGTTCAGGCCCATGCTGAAACCTACATTGGTCTCGTCGAAGTGGGGGTTGGCATTGTGCCGGGCTGGGGTGGCTGCAAGGAGATGCTCATCCGCCAGAATTCGGGCAACGCGCCCCACGGCCCCATGCCTTCTGTGACAGCGGCTTTTGAAAACATCTCGCTGGCCAAGGTTTCGAAATCAGCCGCCAATGCGAAGGAGCTGAAATATCTGCGCACGACGGACGGCATTACCATGAACCGGGACCGCCTCCTGCCGGACGCCAAGGCGTTGGCTCTGAAATTGGCGGTGGACTACAAGCCACTGCAGCCAGTCGAGCTGCGCCTTCCCGGCCCGAGCGGCAAGGCAGCCCTAAACCTGGCCATCCAGTCCTACGCCCAGCAAGGCCTGGCCCTGCCGCATGACGTGACTGTTTCAATGCACCTTGCAAGGGTTCTCAGTGGTGGAGATACCGATGTGACCGAGATCACCAGCGAAGATCGCGTGATGGAACTGGAGCGCGGGGCTTTCATGGCACTGGTCAAAACAGAACCCACTTTGGCGCGGATTGAGGCGATGCTTGCCACCGGCAAGCCGCTTCGGAATTGAGGTTAGCGATGCACGGTTACACTGCCCCTTTGCGTGACATGAAGTTCCTGCTCTTCGACATCTTGAAGATTCAGGATTTGGCTAACGCCATTCCTGCCTATGGCGAAGCCAGCCCGGATGTCGTCTCGGCTATTCTCGAGGAAGCAGGCAAATTATGTTCCAATGTATTGCAGCCACTGAATCGCAGCGGAGATGAAACGGGCTGCGCCTTTGAAAATGGTGTGGTCACAACAGCTCCCGGCTTCAAGGATGCCTATGCAAAGTTTGTTGAAGGCGGCTGGCCGGGCCTGGCGTCTGATCCGGCTTATGGTGGGCAGGGGCTGATTTCTCCTGTCAACTTCGCCTTCGAGGAGATGATCTCCTCGGCCAATCTTTCTTTCGGGCTTTTCCCGTTGCTTACCCAGGGCGTTTACTATGCGTTGAAAGCGCATGGCACGGACGCGCAGAAAGAGCTCTATTTGCCCAAGCTGGTGGCCGGCACCTGGTCCGGCACCATGAATTTGACCGAGCCCCAATGTGGCACAGACCTTGGTCTGATCAAGACACGGGCCGAGCCACAGGCGGATGGTACCTACAAAATCTTTGGCACAAAGATTTTCATTTCCGCTGGCGAACATGACCTCACCGAGAACATTGTGCATCTGGTGCTGGCGAAGATCTCCGGCGCGCCTGCGGGCGTAAAAGGCATTTCGCTTTTTGTCTGCCCCAAATTTCTTCCCAAGCGGGATGGTTCGCCCGGTGAGCGCAATCCTGTGACTTGCGGCTCACTCGAAAAGAAAATGGGCATCAAGGCCTCGCCCACTTGTGTGATGAATTACGATGGCGCAACAGCCTGGTTGGTTGGCCAGCCCAACAAGGGTCTGCCTGCCATGTTCACGATGATGAACGCCGCCCGCCTTGCCGTGGGCATCCAGGGCCTGGGCGTGGCTGAAGCGGCCTATCAGGGTGCTGTGGACTATGCGAGGAACAGGCTGCAAATGCGGGCTCCCCATGGCGCCAAATATCCTGACAAGCCGGCTGATCCCATCATCGTACATCCCGACATTCGGCGCATGCTGATGCGCGCGCGCGCCATGGTGGAGGGCTGTCGGGCGCTCGCCATGTGGATCGGGCAGGAGCTTGATGTTTCCCTCCACCATCCCGATGCCGAAAGGCGGCAGGCGGCGGAAGACCTGGTCGCTTTGATGACTCCGATCGTCAAATCCATGCTCACCGATCTCGGCTTTGCCACCGCCAATGATGCCATGCAGGTTCATGGTGGCCATGGCTACATCCGAGAATGGGGCATGGAGCAACTGGCCCGTGACGCGCGCATCACCCAGATCTATGAAGGCACCAATGGCATTCAGGCCCTAGACTTGGTGGGTCGCAAGCTCCCCACAGGCATGGGGCGGATGGCGCGGCGCTTCTTCCGCCCGGTGGGCGAATACATCGACAAGCGCGCAGCCAATCCCTTCACTGCCCCCCACATTGCCCCGTTGAACAAGGCCTTTGGCCGCCTGCAGCAAACCACCCTTTGGCTGGGTAAGGCGGGCACTGCCAATCCGGAGGAGGCGGGGGCTGCTGCCACGGAATATTTGAGGCTTTTCGGCCTTGTTGCCATTGGTTTCATGTGGTCACGCATGGCGGAAAAGGCTTTCAAGATGAACATGGCAGCCCCCGATGAGTTCTACGCCGCCAAAATCGCCACGGCGCAGTTCTATATGGCCAAAATTCTGCCGGAGACCGGCAGTTTGATGGCCAGCATTATGGCTGGTTCTGCCACGGTCATGGGCTTGCGCGAGGAGGCTTTTTAACCTGGCAATGAAACCTTAGCATTTTTGCTCTAAGGTTTCGGGTTCTTGGGCGATCTTCCGCCGCATAAACGCAGTATAAGGTGACATTGATGGCCGCGCGGTCAAAATTCGCAATCAACGAGCCTTTCTACCAGTGGAGTGTGCGGGCCTTCACACTGTTGCGCAGGCGCGTCGGCATGAAGATTGAAACCCATGCCGCGCCGGGTGTGATTGAGGATGGACAAATCTTCCTGTTCAATCATTTCGCTCGCTTTGAGACGATCATTCCACAATATTTCATTTATCAGGCCACGGGCGCCTATTGCCGCTGTGTCGCAACGCATGAATTGTTCGAAGGCAGTGAACGCTTCGCTAATGTATTGTGGGGCGTAGGGGCCGTGCCTTCCAATCACCCGGGACTGTTGCCCTTCCTCGCGGCGGAAATCCTGCGCGGCCAGAAAGTCATCATCTTTCCGGAAGGCTCAATAATGAAGGACCGCGGGATTTCGGCCGCGCCACATGAAAGTTTTCTTCAATCATTGCAACAGCGCAGCGGCCATCATCTGGGTGCCGCCGCGCTGGCCGTGATTCTGGAAGTTTTCAAGAAACGGATACTCTCTGTTCATGAAGCCAATGATCTGGCGCGGCTGGATCGGTGGGTAGCAGCACTGGGCGTGAAGGACCAGGAAGCCCTCATTTCCGCGGCGCGCAAGCCCACCCTGATTGTTCCCTCCAACATCACCTTCCATCCCCTCCACACGGGTGAGAATGTTTTGCTGCGCGCGGCCGATTTCCTGAAGTTCAACATGAACCAGAAGGGCCGCGATGAACTGATGGTTGAAGGCAATTTGCTCTTGCGCAAAACGGATATGGATATCCGCTTTGGCAAACCCATCGATCCGGAGATTGCATGGACGCGGGCGGCGCGCCTCGGCCTCTCCCGGATTTTCGAAAAAATTGACAGTCTTGATGAACTGTTCGGATTCAAGGATAAGGCCGGCGCCTGGAGTGACTACCTTGCTGCCCTGACGATGAAGCGCACCATGGGGCGGCTGCGCGACCTGTGCATGGTGGAGATGTATGCCAATGTCACAGTCAACATAAGCCATCTTGCCTCAGCGCTGATCATGCGTCTCGCCGCGGCGGAGGTTTCGGAAATTTCAAAAGCTGAGTTCCACGCGCGACTATATGCAATCATCAAGCGTGTTCAAAAAGAACCAGGGCTTCACCTGCATCGCAGCGTCGCTGATCCGGACGTCTACGGCGGCCTTCACGACAATCATTCAAACCTGGTTGATGATTTGTATGTGAGTGCGAATGAGACAGACCTTTTGGCCGTTGATGACAGGCGGATCACCTTGCTGCCTGCGCTCACCGCCAAAATGAACGGGCGCGATCCAAGATTGACCAATATGATCCGCGTCTATGCCAATGAGATTGCATCATTGACAAACGTAGGCCGGATCATCGCTGACTCCGTGCCCTTCTCTGGCGTCACACTTGGCTGTCATCTTTATGATGACGAGTTGCGCAGCTATCAAAAGGATAAGATACGTACGGCACAGCACCTGAAAGCGGCCACAACCTCATCGGAAGTGGAATACGCCTCTGGCAGCGCCGCCCTCCTGATGCCGCCGAAGGCATCACGGCAAGGCGTTGTACTGGTGCATGGAGTTTTGGCATCGCCTGCTGAATTGAAGGATTTTGCGCGTCGCCTCGCTGCTGAAGGCCATCCCGTCTTGTGCGTTCGGCTGAAAGGCCACGGCACCGTGCCCGAAGACCTGCACGATCGCACCTGGGAGGTTTGGCTCGCTTGCGTGCGCCGAGGCTACGAGATCATGTCGCACATCACCCAAGGAGTCAGTTTGGTGGGCTTTGCTTCGGGTGCCTCATTGGCGTTGTTGCTGGCGGCAGAAAAACCAAAGCGGCTGACCGCTGTTGTTTCCGTGTCCGCCCCACTTAAGTTCCGAGGCCGCGATTTGCGCTATGTGCCGATCTTGGGTTTGGTCAACTCGGCCAGCAAATGGCTTTACATGGAGAACGGCATCAAGCCATTCAAGCAGGGTCAACCGGAACATCCTGAGTTTGAACACAGCAAAATGCCTGTCCAGGCATTGATGGAACTGCACCAGATTGCTGCAGCGCTGCACCAGCAATTGCCGCATGTTTCTTGTCCGGTCTTGATCATTCATGGATCCAATGACCCAGTGGCCGATCCTAGAAGCGCCGGGATGATTCACGAGCGGGTCGGCTCAACCGACAAGCGGTTTCACATTGTGACGTCTGACCGCCACGGGATCTTGCACGAGAACATTGAGAAGACCCAAGAAATCATCATCGCGCGGCTCGCTGAATTCTCCACTCCCCTGGCTTTGCAAGTTTTGGAAGAGGCAAGTCAGAGCACGAAAATGGATTGGAAGTTTCTGCGATGGATCGCACCGCGCATGAGTATTCGCAGACTATTGGATGCGAAGAATAGTTTCGATCAATCTTAGCGTCGCCCTGATTTCATATAACCTGCTTTTCGTATTTTCCAATCGAGCTATCGCACCACTCCACTGTTGCACGTCCGGAACGAAGCCGCCGGCGAACGCAGGGGCCTCATTAGACTGTACCTTGAGTGAGGGCGGCTGCCGCTCATGAAGTCAGTTTCGTTTGCCCGTCACCGATTGCCACCAGATGTCATATGCGAGGTGGTTTGGCTATATTTGCGGTTCACCCTGAGCTTTCGGAATATCGAGGACCTCATGGACCAGATGAAGGCGAGGGATGGATATGCTGGTGCCAAAATGCCGGAACAAGACAGCCGCACTCTGGCTGGCAGGCTTCGCGATAACACTCGTACTGAGAACTCTCATCTGCCGATCCGCCTGCGCCAAGGCAAACAGCGCTTTAAAATTACAAAGCTTCAGCCCAGAGATTGCTCGGCCACACAATGCCGCCATCTCCAACATTTTCAACCTCTAATACCAAAGGTCGCCAATTCTGACTCACTGGGGATTCCCACGAATCGAAAACTCTGATTCCATGGCGCGAGGAGGGCCTGCGCCATGCCATCATCGATTGGATTGAGGACTGATTTTTCAGCTGTTGAACTTCGGC
>JAYVOQ010000005.1:0-36055 GCA_043757845.1 Hyphomicrobiales bacterium
ACATCCTGTCATGTCTGGTAGCCTATTGTTTCAGTTCCAATAAACCAAAAATAGGTACCGTAATCAGCATGATGGCTTAAACGTAACTGGGGTTAATTAAGCTTATCCAAGCCGTTTCAACACCACCAGACCCCCACCCTAACCCTCCCCACAAGTGGGAGGGGAAAGGTAGAACCGATTCCGTCTCAGTTTAGGTTAGTTTAGAACTGCTCTTTAAGCAGGCGGTCAATATACGCCTTGGTCTCTCCATCCAGCCCCTGTTCGCCCACCTTATTGCGCAACTGTTCCAAAATCTCACGGGCGCGCTTCATGGCAAGTTCTGACGGCACGAGATTTTTGTTAGGCCCTAGGTTTGAGTCATGAGTAGCACGCGGGCGGCCAAGCGGGTCGTCTTTATCGGAACCCCGTTGGCCATCGCTGCTTTGATTGCCTTGACCTTGGTGTTTCATCTCTTGGGCCAGTTTGCCCATGCCTTCCATCAATTTGCGCAAGGCTTCATTTTGCTGCTTCAACGCTTCGCGCTTGTCTTGGCCGCGAAGAGAGCCTTCGGCGTTGCCCATATTTTTCCCGGCGTCTTTGAGGCTCTGTCCGCCATCTCCACCTTGCATTCCGTCGCCTAACTTGCCCAGCTGATCTTTCAGAGATTTCTGCTTGTCACCTAGACCTTGGCCATCGCCTTTATCGCCCTGTTGGCCAAGCCTTTGGGTTTCGTCCATCAGGCGGCGCTGCTTGCCCATCATTTGCGATAGAGCATCCATCTGGTCTTGCAATCCGCCCGGTGCACCGTTGTCTGCCTGCTGGCCTTGGCCGGGTTGTAGGTTTTGCAGGAGTTCATCAAGTTGTGACAGCATATCTTGTGCAGCATTCTTATCTCCGTCTTTTGACTTTCGTTCAATATCATCCAACATGCTTTGCAAATCTTTGGGTGAAACCAAACGGTCCGAATGCAGTTTTTCGCCATTGCTCTGACGCTGTTTTCCATCTTTCTGCAACTGGCTCATTAGTTTGTTCATGGCCTCACGCATGCGCCGCGTGAGTTCATCAATCTTGTCTTGGGGTGCACCATCACGCATGGCCTGTTTCAGTTGTTGGGCAAGAGCCTTCAATTCAGCCTTGGCATCATCAAGCTTGCCATTTTCAACCGCCAAAATCATGGGCCATAGATCTTTAGTGACGGCCACAACATCGTCTGGGGCTGAGACAGCTGCCAATCTGTGGTTGATGGCGGCCAGATTGATGATCAAGCCGCCAGAATCGGCAATATCAATGGGATAAAGCAACATTGTGCCGATCATGGTGGAAGCGTCTGCGGCGGCATTTGGCTCAAGGATAAAGGTCTTGCGTTGTTCTTGCAGGGCGCTTGCCAGAGGCTTGATGAAATCACGCTCGGGCAATTTGAAACGCTTGGGTCCTGTGGAGGTTTTGTGGCCTGCGCCATCAGTTGCGGTGAGCACCATTTCAACATAGAGGCCAGCCCAAGGATGGGCGGTAAGGTCAGCCGTGGTGGTTTCGATATCATCTTTTGTGCCGGGCTTTTTCAAGGCGATTTTGAATGGCGGGGCCTCATATAGAAATACACCATTACCTTCAAAGCCGGTGCCATTTTCCTGTTCGTCGGCCAATGATATTTCTGAGGTGATCGATTTTACGCCATAGTCGTCCGTTACATGCCAATTCACTTCCAGCTTACCAAGCTCACCCGCTTTTGGATCGGCTTCAAACGCAATCTTTGGCGGTTCGTCTGTGATTAAGCTGATGGGATATTTCGCCAGTTCTTGATCTCCATTTGAGATCCGGATGGTGACGGGTCGATCCAATTTGATATCGGCAGTTAAGCCAGTTTCGGATTTTTCAATTTTGGCATTGGCAATGTCAATTTTAGTGTCAACGCTGCCTGGCGATAGAAATTCAATTTTGGCCTGTGTTGTGCCGTCAACACGTAAATTCAATATGCCATTCTCTGGAGTTAGAATTTCAGGCAGAGTTTTCAGCTTTTCGATCATGGCAGGTGATGTCAGTAGCACCGGGGCCTTGCCCGTATAGGCCGGTGGTTTCAGCCAGGCATCAAGTGTCACAGGCTTTGGTGGAAGTGGAGCTGAGAGACTTGCCGCATTTCTGAAATTTGAAATTATTTCACCCTGGCCCAGCATGAAAGCGGCCGCAGCGGCCATGAAAATAGGCACACGAAGGCCACGCGGATCAAACATCCGCCAGGCAGATTTGGGTGCAGCGACTTTCAGGATTTGAAGTGCTGCAAGTTTGCGCGCCAGATGTACTTCCCAAAGTTCGGCATTGCCTGATTCTGCTGCGAGTACGTCACCCAAACTTGAAGCCTCGCGGTGATAGAGATCGTTGCTTGCGTCCAACTTTCGCAAGGCGGAAAGATCTCCGATGTGGGGAAGTTGAAATAACGGTCGCAAAGACCACACAAAACCTGCCGTCAACAGAAGAATGATGATCAGCGGCAGCGGGCGCGTTAAGTTATTAAGAAGGCCCGACCAGAGTAGGGCCAAAGCCACCAGTGCAACCAACAATGGATTTTGAAGGGCCGTCCACCCCGCTTCCCACATCATGGCCATCCGCTGCAAGCGGAGCTTGGGCTTTAATGGGTCTGGCACGGGTGCTATCATCGTTTCATATCATAACATGATTTGGGCTTTAGCGTGATCAATCCTGAACTTGATCAATCCTGCCACGGGGCGAACTGGTCTAAGCCGATCAATTGTTCGTAAGATTGGCGTGGGCGCACGAGGGCCCATTTATCACCCTTAACCAGAACTTCGGGGATCAGTGGCCGTGTGTTGTAGGTGCCAGATTGCACGGCACCATAAGCACCCGCCGTCATCACAGCCAGCAAGTCTCCCTGTTCAACTTGCGGCAGACGGCGGCCTTTGGCGAGATAATCTCCCGTTTCACAAACAGGGCCTACAACATCAGCCTCGAAGGCTGTTTCATTGCGGGCCTCATCCACACTGAGAATCTCGTGATAGGCATCATAAAGGGTGGGGCGGATCAAATCATTCATTGCGCCATCTTGGATGACGAAATGCTTGCCCTCATTTTCTTTCACATAGATTACTTTTGTCACCATGATGCCAGCATTGCCGACGATCATGCGGCCCGGCTCTAACATATATTTCAGGCCGAGGTGGCCCAGCGTGCGCTTCACCATCTCGGCATATTCATCCGGGTGGGGTGGCACATCGTTGGTGCCGCGATAAGGCACGCCAAGCCCGCCGCCCAAATCCAGATGGCGAATGTTATGTCCTTCGCCCTTTAACTTGATAACCAGCTCGGCCATCAGTTTGAAAGCTTTTTCAAAGGGGGCCAATTCGGTGATTTGGCTGCCAATGTGCATGTCCACGCCCGTGATGTCTAAGTTCGGCAAGGCGGCGGCGCGGGCATAGACTTCCGAGGCGCGTTGATAAGTGATGCCGAATTTATTGTCGGATTTGCCGGTAGTGATCTTGGCATGAGTTTTGGCATCCACATCGGGGTTGACGCGGAATGAAATCGCCGCGCGTTGGCCCACGCGGCCTGCGACTTCGTTCAACAATTCCAACTCCGGTTCGGATTCCACGTTGAAGCAGGCAATGCCTTCACGCAAAGCCAAGGCCATTTCGCGCGCAGTTTTGCCAACACCAGAAAATACGATTTTAAGAGAGGGAACACCTGCGGCAAGGGCACGGCGGAGTTCGCCTTCGGAAACTACATCCATGCCGGCGCCCAAGTCAGCCATGGTTTTGAGGACGGCTTGGTTGGAATTGGCTTTCACCGCGTA
Source organism: Hyphomicrobiales bacterium (assembly GCA_043757845.1). Classification (GTDB taxonomy): domain Bacteria; phylum Pseudomonadota; class Alphaproteobacteria; order Rhizobiales; family Aestuariivirgaceae; genus Aestuariivirga. The sequence goes on from JAYVOQ010000005.1 coordinate 3,782, forward strand.
ATAAACTTGATGGTCTGTGCCCTTGAAGGCGTCGTCCATCACTTTAAAGTGACGCTCTATCGTTGCTGTGGAGTAGCAATAAAACGGCGTTCCCACTTCATCAGCGAGATCTTTTAGATTCACATCTTCGGCATGGAGAATGCCGGACTTGTAAGTGAAGTGGTGCATTAGTTCACAACAGTGTTGGCTTTTGAGGGTGGCACAGGATCGCCGCGCACGCCGCAAGCCGAAAGGCTTGCGAGGCATAGAGCGAGAAGCAGAAGTTTTTTCATTTGCCTTTGCCTTTCAAGATTTTTAGCCAGCGCTTGGCAGCGCGTGAGACGTTTGCGGGAGCTGTGCCCCCGAAGCTGGTGCGGGATTGAACTGAAGCTTCGACTGATAGCACTTTAAACACTGATTGATAAATTGCTCCGTGTACGGATTGTAAATCAGATAAAGACAATTCCCACAGTTGCACATTCTTCTTCTCCGCCAAAGCAACGATGCGGCCGGAAACGTGATGCGCCTCGCGGAAGGGTAGTTTCAATTTTTGCACCAGCCAATCGGCCAAATCGGTGGCGGTGGAAAAGCCTGTTGCGGCGGCGGCTTTCATTGCTTCACGGTTCGGTTTCATGTCACGCACCATGCCAGCCATGGCGGCGATGGCGAGGGCCATATTTTCTAGCGCGTCAAAGACTTGCTCTTTGTCTTCCTGCATGTCCTTGGAATAGGCAAGCGGCAGGCCCTTCATCACAATGGCCAGCGCATTGAAGGCCCCAATGATGCGGCCTGGCTTGGCGCGGATCAACTCGGCCGCGTCAGGATTGCGCTTCTGCGGCATGATGGATGAGCCGGTGGTGAACTTATCTGACAGTTTCACAAAGTTGAACTGTGTTGAAGACCAGATGACCAATTCCTCTGCCAGCCGTGAAAGATGAATGGCGCAGATGGAACACGCGGCCAAAACCTCCAGCGCGAAATCGCGTGAGGCCACTGAGTCCATCGAATTGCGGGTGGGGCCAGCAAAGCCGAGGGCCTTGGCCGTGGCGGCGCGGTCTATGGGGTATGACGTGCCGGCGAGTGCTGCCGCCCCCAGCGGGCTCTCGTTTAACCGTATGCGTGCATCGGCGAAGCGACTTAAATCACGCGACAACATTTCCACATAGGCCAATAGGTGATGACCTAAGGTGACAGGTTGGGCCACTTGCAAATGGGTGAAACCGGGCATGACGGATGCGGCTTCGGATGCGGCTTTTTCGGCCAGAGCCAGCATCATATCTTTCAGGCCAGCCATCAGCTCATCGACCTGAGCGCGAACATAAAGCCGGAAATCCACTGCCACCTGATCATTGCGTGAACGTGCGGTGTGCAGGCGACCAGCGGCATCTCCGATCAGATCTTTCAAGCGGCTTTCGATGTTGAGGTGAATGTCTTCCAGCTCTTGGCTGAAGTTAAACTTACCAGATTCAATCTCAGCTTTGATCTGGTCCAGGCCCTTGCTGATGGCTGCTGCATCGGTTTTGGAGATTATGCCTTGTTGAGCCAGCATGGCAGCATGAGCCTTCGAGCCCGCGATATCTTGGGCATATAACTTCTGATCAAAATCAATTGATGCATTGATCTTGCTCATTATGGCATCAGGGCCACTGGCAAACCTGCCGCCCCACATTTTATTGGTCATACCTAAACCTTATTAGCCGACAAGAAAGCCACCATGAACAAAACCACGATCACCGCCATTTTAGCTGCTGCCGCAATCGGTCTTGGCATTTACTGGTTCACGGGGCCGGAAAGCAAGGTGAAGATTGGGCCAGTGGCTGCGGTTGAGGGTTCGATGGCGGCTTTTGTCAAATATCCTGCGCCGAAAGAAGTACCTCCCCTTAGTTTCTTGGATGGTACGGGGGCGGCAAAAGACAATTCGGTATTCAAAGGCAAAGTGACGCTACTGAACTTGTGGGCTACGTGGTGTGCGCCGTGCCGCAAAGAAATGCCAGAACTGGCCAAGTTGCAAAAGGAACTAGGCGGGGCGGATTTTCAGGTGGTGGAATTGAGTGAAGACTTGAAAGGTTATGAAGCTTCGGCGGCATTTCTGAAGCAAGTGGGAGCGGAGAATTTGACACTCTATGCCGATGACAAGGGCAAGGCGCTGGATGCCTTGGTGGCTCCTGGCTTGCCGGTAACTTTGTTGTTGAACCGTGACGGCAAAGAAGTTGGGCGACTGTTGGGGCCAGCGCCTTGGAGTTCTGATGAAGCGAAGGCGCTCATCAAGGCGGTGATTGATGTGAAGTCGCCTTAGGCGAAGTGCAGCGCCACGCCGAGCTTGGCCAGATCGTCCCAATAGAGCGGATAAGTTTTGGCCACACAGTCTGGGTCTAGAATGGTAAGGCCTTTGATCTTCAATCCGGCCAGAGCGAAACTCATGGCGATGCGGTGGTCGGAATAAGTATGGATGGCAGTTGGCAGGGTTTGCCCCGCAAGCCTGGCATCGGCATTCACGATCAAATCATCGCCGTCTTCACGGGCTAGACCGTTTTTGATTTTATTCAGTTCAGTTGAAAGGGCCGATACACGGTCACACTCTTTCACGCGCAAATTGGCGATGCCAGTGAAGCGCATCGGCGTGGTGTTGAAAGCCGCCAACACTGCGAGGGTGGGAATGGCATCTTGCATTTGTGAGCCTTCAATCACGGATGGCATGTTGGGAAATTGTTGGATCAAGGCCCAGGCTTTGGCATCAGGCTGCAACATTTTTGCAGGATCAGTGCCCAGATCAATTGTTCCGCTTGTGAGTTTTTCCATCGCCCATAAATAGGTGGCAGAGGAGGCATCAGGCTCTACGGCATAATCACGCGCGGAATAACCTGTGGGGTGAATGCGCCACGTGCCTCTGCCCCGTGTTTCAACTTTCCCTCCGAATGATTGCATCACCGCTTGGGTGATTCCGATATAGCCAGCACCGCCGATGTCGCCCTGCGGCACCACAATTTCCAAAGCCTGATCGGCACAAGCGGCGGCCATCATCACGGCTGAGATGAATTGACTGGAGAGAGAGCCATCAATTTCAACACGCGCGGCCCTGAAGCCGCCTTTGCCATGAACTGTTACAGGTGGGCAGCCGTTTGTGTCGCTCGCCTCAACACCAAGTGCTCGTAGTGCATCAGCAAGTGGCCCGATCGGGCGTTTGCGCATGTGCTCATCGCCGTCGATCACCACGGTGCCCTTCACATTGGCGGCGGCGGCCGTGAGGAAGCGTGTGGCCGTGCCCGCGTTGCCGAGGAACAGCGGCTTGGCCGGAGCTTGCAAGCGGCCTGTGCCTTTTACACGGTAAGTGGTGGGGCTTTCTTGGTTGATGGCAACGCCCATCTGGCGCAATGCCTCGGCCATATAGCGCGTATCATCGCTGGAGAGTGCGCCCGTCAGCAGGCTTTCGCCTTTCGCCAAGGCGGCGATGAGCAGGGCGCGGTTGGTAATGGATTTTGAACCCGGCAAAGCAATCTTGCCCGCAAGAGCATGGGCGGGCGGGGTGATCAGAACGGATTGGCGCTTTGGCTGCATAAGCGAGGCGATAGCGGCTTTAGGTTTATCTTGCAAACTGCTCTATCCCTTTCCCTCTCCACGAAGTGGGGAGGGCAGGGTGGGGTAGTTCAGCGAGTCATATTTTGAGATCATCACGCGCAGACAGACCCCACCCCGGCCCTCCCCGCTTCGCGAAGAGGGAGAAGAATTATTTCACCGGAATGAAAATCTCGATCTTCTCTTCGCCCTTGTTGAAGGCCTCGCCGTAAACTTCAAACTGCGGGCCTTGTGCCACTTCCAGTTTGGCGGCGGGCAGCCAGTCATCGAAAATCTTGCCCCAAGTTTCAGAGATTTTTTCCAGCGGGCCTTCGTGCACAAACACCGCCGTGCGCCGCGCAGGGATGGTGAGGGTGTACATGTATCCCGGCACTTGGCCCGCGTCTTTCACTTCCACGGCGCACATGTAATCCATTAGGCCGTCGCCGAATGAATGGCACACGCCGTAAGCGTTCAAGCCCACTTGTCCCTCGATCTTGCCAAAGTCGGACATGAAGCTGGCCCATTGCTCTTTCATGGCAGGATTAGGGCCGACTTTGTAAGTCTTGTTCCGGCCTGCGAGGGTGAGAGACGGAGTGGTGAGAATGCGGTGGGGTTGGGACATTAGTTGCCTTTAATCTGCCTCAGGTGCGTACCCTTCATCTGCAACTCAAACATCGCGCTTCCACGAACCAAATCAAATTGTTTCTCGATGCTTTCCCACTGAGCCAAGATGCGTTCTGCTTGTTTGACCACTGAAGCCTTCTGGAGGCCGGGTGAAAGAAAAAAACCCACAAGCCTTGATCTGCGGAACGCCTCATATTCAATTTTGTTTCGAGTAATCCTTCGGTCTCCCGAGATCACGACCCAACGATCATCGCTACTCAGTTGCTCAATCCATTGGACATCAGAAGTTCGGATATCAAACTTGTCACGCAGAGGATATATTTCGTGCAATCCGTGAAAGAGCTGTGAAAGCGCTCTTGCGATGAATGGTGAAAGGTTATGGTCAAACATAACCTTCAAGCAGCGGCCAGACTCTTTTCAAACAAGACTGCATCGCGCACCACTTGAACGGGAACCTCGAACAACTTTGCGACCATCGCAGCCGAACCTTCTGCATTGACAGCATCCGCCAGAACCACGGTTGGGATCCCAGAATCAGAAGCTATTGGTTGACCGAATGATCTGTGCGGATCAATTACAATTGAGCGCTTGCCCCCAAATGGTCGCCAACTCGAAACTTCTTTGCCTTTGATGTCGAGATCCTTGAAACTTTGTTCAATTATCTTTTCCCAAGCAAATTGGCTGCTCTTCAAATCAACTAGCCGGCTATGGCCCTGCGTATCCAAGAACCTGAAGAATATGGTTTTTCCGTCCGACTCAAATTGGCGAGTTCCAAATGGATGTGAGTCGTGGATGACCTTTTGAGCCTCTACCAGACATGCCCGAATTGTTGGAAGTTTAAGCCCGGCTTTCATGAACTCCCTGATGAATTTTAACTCAATTAAGTCTTTGAAACCAAGTTCAAGATGGTTTTCAAACTTGGGGTGCTGCAGCCGCCAGAGCGGTGGCATATGCTGCTTCGTGTTTTTCTGGGCGCGCTCATATCTATACCCACCAACCCAACGACGAATGTTGACACTGGGCATATGCAGTAATCTCGCAGCTTCAACTACTGTGTAGGAGCCGATGCCGAAAACTTTATGGTCTGAAGCAATATTCAAGCTTTTCCTCAAATCGGAACCTATTCTATCCTTCAAATCCAATACAGGCAAATGTTGAAAATTTGACTCCTCCCCCCGTTTCCCCTATGTCGCCATCTATTCAAGACGGTTCCATCGTCAAATGGGTTATCGCACATGGGTTTTTCATTCCCGGGAGGCATTGATCCAACATCCGGCAGCGCGTTGCGCTCCCGGGTGGTTTTTCGTTTGGGGCGTTGGCAGGCATCACCGCTCGTTTCACCCTTCTCCCGTCGGGAGAAGGTGGCGCGTAGCGACGGATGAGGGCCTTATCACGGGTTCGGAACCAGACATGCTGGTTCCGAGACTGCTGCAAGACCCTCACCCGCCCTTCGGGCACCCTCTCCCGACGGGAGAGGGGCGAAGAAGAAGTGGGCACTTTCTCCCGCAAGGGGAGAAGGGAAGATAGCAAAGAAAAAGTGGAATGTTTGAGACCTTAAGCGAGCGCCTTTCTGGCATATTCGACACCCTCACAGGCCGTGGCAGCTTGTCGGAGGCGGATGTTGATGTGGCCATGCGCGAAGTGCGCCGCGCGCTGCTTGAGGCGGACGTTGCTTTAGAAGTCGTCAAATCCTTCACCGAAACGGTTCGCGCCCGCGCGGTGGGCGCTGATGTTGTCAAGTCGATCAAGCCCGGCCAGATGGTGGTGAAGATCGTTCACGACACACTGGTTGAAACACTGGGCTCTGACCAATCGGCTTTGAACCTGCGGGCTTCGCCACCTGTCGCTATTCTCATGGTGGGTTTGCAAGGTTCGGGCAAAACCACCACCACTGCAAAAATCGCCAAGCGCTTGCTGGAACGCGAGAAACGTAAGGTGTTGATGGCGTCTCTTGATACCAGCCGCCCGGCCGCGCAAGAGCAGTTGGAAATTCTTGGCCGCCAAGTCAAAGTTGATACGCTGCCGATCATCAAAGGCGAAAGCCCCATTCAAATCGCCAAGCGCGCCATGAGTGAAGCCCGCAAGGGCGCTTATGATGTGGTGATGCTGGACACGGCGGGCCGTCTTCACATTGATGAAGCGTTGTTGGCCGAAGCCGCTGCGGTGCGTGACCTTTGCAAGCCCAAAGAAACTTTGCTGGTTGCAGATTCGCTCACAGGTCAAGACGCAGTGAATTTGGCGCGGGCTTTCGACGAAAAGATTGGCATCACCGGCATTGTGCTCACACGCATTGACGGTGATGGCCGCGGTGGTGCGGCGCTTTCGATGCGTGCGGTGACAGGCAAGCCCATTAAGCTTTTGGGCACCAGTGAAAAAATGGAAGGGCTGGAAGATTTCCACCCAGACCGTATTGCGGGCCGCATTCTGGGCATGGGTGACGTGGTTTCACTTGTCGAAGCCGCCGCACAAAATATCGACCATGAGAAGGCGCGCAAAATTGCTGAGCGGATGCGTAAGGGCGCGTTTGATCTCAACGATCTTGCTGATCAGCTGAAGCAGATTGAAAAAATGGGCGGCATGGGCGGTGTTATGAAAATGCTGCCGGGCATGGGCAAAGTGACTAAGCAGTTGGAGGGCGTTGATCTGGACAAGCAGGTGTTCAACCGCCAACTGGCCATCATTGGTTCGATGACCAAGGTTGAGCGGCGCAATCCGAAAATTATCGATGGCAAACGCCGCAGGCGTATTTCGGCAGGTTCGGGCACCAAGCCTGAAGATGTGAACAAGCTGCTCAAAATGCACATGCAGATGGCCGATATGATGAAGCAGATGGGCCAAGGCAAAGGCCTGCTCGGCAAGATGATGGGCGGCAAGGCCATGCCATCGGAAGCTGAGATGGAAGCGATGCAGAAAGAATTGGCGGGTATGGACCCGGCTTCCCTGCCGCCAGAGCTGCGCGATATGATGAATTCAGGCGGTGGCTCTTTTGGCGGCGGCGCGGGTGTTGCGCCCAAAATGCCGGACATGAATGAACTGATGAAGGGCCTTCCGGGTGGGATGCCTAAACTTCCCGGCCTCGGCGGCGGCTTACCGGGGCTTGGTGGCAATCCCTTCAAAGGGTTTCCCGGTTTGGGGAAGAAGAAATGATTGATATTTTTTCAAAATTCGAACCAAAAGATTGGATCATGTTTGCATTAGGGATTGCATCATTTGCCGGAGTAATTTGGTCAAATGTAAACGCCATGAGGGCCCTCAAGAAAACTGGTGAGCTTAAAGCTGCTGACTTCAAGAAAGAACGGGTTGAAAATCTGAGAGTTCACTTTGCAGAATTTGTTGCAGCTAAATATAGCAGAACAAATGCTCAAAAGCGGATCGATATATTTGCAAAGAAAAATATTCAATTGGCTCGCGAATGGCGTGAGAAATACTCCCAATTTACTGCGGAAGTAGAGAAGCACAAATCATATTTAAAGCTCTGCCTTGATGAAGATGTGTCGGAACACGCGGAGCTGATCAAGGGGATGGAAATTTATGCCGACAAAAAGCTTGCCTCGACCAAAACCGACCTCGAAATTCACAACTTGGCACGCTTGGTAATAAAGAAAGAATGGGAAAGATCGGAAGTTCAAATTTAGTGAATTCGTAATCAAACAAATAATTAAACCAAAATTTTTTTAGCAGGAGAACTACCCTATGACACTAAAAATTCGTCTCGCTCGCGCTGGCACCAAGAAGCGTCCTTACTATCACATCGTGGTTGCTGCGGCGACCAGCCCACGTGATGGGAAGTTTATTGATGTGATCGGCGCTTTCAACCCGATGTTGGCCAAGGATTCGGCTGATCGCGTCAAGCTTGATGGTGCTAAAGCCGCTGAATGGATGAAGAAAGGCGCGCAACCAACCGACCGCGTGCTGCGCTTCCTCGATAAGGCTGGCGTTGCCAAGCGCGAGGCCCGCAACAATCCAAACAAGGCTTTGCCCGGCAAGAAGCGTTTGGAGCGTGAAAAAGCTGCTGCTGACGCTGTGGCAAAAGTAGCTGCCGCTGCTGAAGCTGCAAAGGCTGCCGCCGCTGAAGCTGAAGCCGCCAAAGCCGCAGCTGCGGCTGCTGCCGCCGCTCCAGTTGAAGCCCCTGCCGAAGCACCTGCTGCTTAATTTATCATGGATGGTGGCAACCTGATTCATGTTGCCACCATCGTTGCTGCCCATGGCATTAAGGGCGAGGTGAAGGTGAAAAGCTTTACTTCCGTGTCAAAAGCTTTTGCATCTTATGGGCCGCTTGTGGCCAAAGATGGCCGCAGCTTTGAGATCAAAAATGTTCGCCCGCAGAAGGATGAATTCCTCTGTGTACTGAATAATTTATCTGATCGCAATGCTGCTGAAGCGCTGCGTGGCACAGAATTATTTGTGGCGCGTGAAAAACTGCCACGTTTGAATGAAGGCGAGTTTTATCTCTCTGATGTTCAAGGCAAGCAGGCGGTGGCTGAGGGTAAAAATCTTGGCCGCATTATTGGCTTTCAAAATTTTGGCGCTGGCGAGTTGATGGAGTTGGAAGGCGGGATGTTGCTTTCGGTTTCCTGTATTGTGTCGGTCGCTGATACAGTCGCGCTCAATCTGCCCGAAGGTTATTTAAACGACGAATGACATTTCACGCTTCCATACTCACACTGTTCCCCGATATGTTTCCGGGCACGTTGGGCTTGTCTCTGGCGGGCAAGGCGTTTCGCGAGGGCAAGTGGAGCTATGAGGCGATGGATATTCGTTCCTTCGCCACCGACCGCCATCGCACGGTGGATGATCACCTTGCAGGCGGTGGCGCTGGCATGGTGTTGAAGCCAGATATTTTGGCCCGCGCCATTGATGGCACGGCGCATAAAGGCCCGCGCCTGCTCATGGGCCCACGCGGTGTGCCGCTCACTCAAGCCAAAGTTCGCGATCTGGCAGCAGGCGAAGGCTGCATGATTATCTGCGGGCGCTTTGAGGGCATTGACCAGCGCGTGATTGATGGGCGCGGCCTCGAAGAAGTGTCGATTGGCGACTATGTTCTGTCAGGTGGAGAGCCTGCGGCACTGGTTTTGCTTGACGCGGTGATCCGTCTTTTGCCCGGGGTGATGGGGCATGAGCAATCCCATGCCGAAGAAAGTTTTGAGGATGGACTTTTAGAACATCCGCATTACACTAAGCCAAACAACTTCGAAGGCATTGAAATTCCAACGATTCTTCACTCTGGCGACCATGCGGCCATTGCCAAATGGAAGGCCCAGCAGCGCCAAGAATTAACAAAGCTCAGACGGCCCGATCTCTGGGACAAATATGTCAAGCGCAAAACTTGACATTTCCCCCACCTTGCAGTTTAAGCCCCACAACTTCGAAGAATAGGATTTCCCCATGAATATTATCGCGCAGCTTGAAAAAGAGCAGATGGCCGTTGTTGCCGCCAAGCGCCAGCTTCCCGATTTCGCCCCCGGCGACACGGTGATTGTGAATGTGAAGGTTGTTGAAGGTGAACGCACCCGCGTGCAGGCCTATGAAGGCTTGTGCATTTCGCGCAGTGGTGGCGGCCTGAATGAAAGCTTCACGGTGCGCAAACTTTCGTATGGCGAAGGCGTAGAGCGTATTTTCCCGTTGTATTCGCCACTGATTGATTCAGTGAAGCTGGTGCGTCGCGGCAAGGTGCGTCGTGCGAAACTTTACTATCTCAAGGGTCTCACGGGCAAAGCGGCTCGTATCACCGAAAAGCAAACCAACCGCGAAGATTTGAATGCTGTTGCTGAAGTGCATCACGAGAAAGCGCATGTGGCTTTTGATGATGTGTCACATCTCGGCGGCGTTGGCCCCAAGGTGCGCGAGCAAATGGTGGCTGAAGGCATCACCTCAGTGAAGCAGATTGCTGAAATGAGCGATGAGCAACTCTTTGCTTTAGACGAAAAGCTAGGCCTGAAAGGGCGCAGCAAGAAGGACAAGTGGGTTGATCACGCCAAAAAGATTTTGGCTTCTGCCGCTTAGGTTTTTTGATTTCGAGATTTTGAAGGCCAGTTGTGAGACTGGCCTTTTTTTGTTAGGTATTGAAAATTCCAATTGTTTGTGCCATATTGTTAAAATGGCACACAAAGTGGCACGAATCGCTGAGACTGATAAAATAGAGTCTTTGGGCAATTGGATTTCAAAGTATAAGCGCTCTGCCGCTTCGGGCAAGGCACAGCCCTTGTCGGTAAAAGACCTCGAAACCATGTGGTCTCCGCGCTTTGCTACTGCCGAAATTGACGAGTTGGTCATTCCGCGCCGCACACTCGCACGGCGTAAATCCACCGCCACAATGCTCACACCTGAGGAGCAAGACAGGGCTTTCAGGCTGGCGCAAATTCAATCGGAGGCCGACCGGGTTTTTGGCAATCCAGACAAGGCGTCTCGGTGGTTGCGCAGCCAAAATAATCGGCTTTCAGGGCAAACGCCCCTTTCCATTCTGAAAAGTGCAGCCGGTGCCACTCTGGTGACTGAATTGCTCGTGCAAATTGACCACGGCATGTTTGTCTGATTAGATGTTTCTGTGGCGAATTTCAAATTACTCCACATTGGATGGAGCTGGCGGCATACTGCAATCTGCGCGCTGGCACGATGCGGGAAAGCCGATTGTTTATGCTGCCGACCACCCAGCTTCGGCCTTGCTTGAAATTCTGGTTAACTTAGACGTGTCGCTTCTGCCTGACACGTTTCAACTGCTCACAATAGAAGTGCCAGCGTCCGTCACACCACTTGTAGCGGAAGTTCCCGATGATTGGATGACTGAACCAGCAAAATCTCGTGGAGTGGGTGACCAATGGTTATCAGGCGGCAATTCCCTGTTGCTCCAAGTGCCCTCAGCAATCCTGCCCAATGTATTTAACACCCTAATCAATCCTCGTCACGCCGACGCTGCGCACCTCAAGATTATTAACATCCAGTCCGTGCCCCTTGATCAACGGTTGCGTTGATACCGCTGCGATGCTGGCCATGGCCATGGATTACATCACAACCGCCGTACAGCAAAGGTTTGCATGGCTGGCTTTCAAGGATTGCCCCTTTACTCGCACGCATCATTCGCTAAATAGCCGCCAAACCCCCTCCGGCGCAAAGAGCGCCACCTCCCCCGCAACGGGGGAGGATAAGCGAAGAGAATCTTGATGAGCAAAGCGCGCACTTTATATGACAAGATTTGGGATGATCATGTGGCCCATGAGGCCGCGGATGGTACTTGCCTTCTCTATATTGATCGCCACCTTGTGCATGAGGTGACTTCGCCCCAAGCCTTCGAAGGCTTGCGCATGACGGGGCGCAAAGTGCGTCATCCGGAAAAGACCCTCGCGGTGGTTGATCACAATGTGCCCACGACGGATCGCTCCAAGGGCATTGCCGAACCGGAAAGCCGCATTCAGGTGGAAACGCTGGCCGCCAATGCGAAAGAATTCGGCGTTCCGTATTTCAACGAGTTGGATAAGCGCCAAGGCATCGTGCACGTGGTTGGGCCAGAGCAGGGCTTTACCTTGCCCGGCACTACGATCGTGTGCGGCGACAGCCACACGTCTACGCATGGTGCTTTCGGCGCTTTGGCGCACGGCATTGGCACGTCTGAAGTGGAGCATGTTTTGGCCACGCAGACGCTGATCCAGAAAAAAGCCAAGAACATGCTGGTGCAGGTGGATCATAAACTCGCGCCTTATTCTACCGCCAAAGACATCATCCTTGCCATTATCGGTAAAATCGGAACTGCCGGTGGCACGGGCCATGTGATCGAATTTGCTGGTGAAGCGATCCGCGATCTTTCGATGGAAGGCCGCATGACGGTTTGCAATATGACGATTGAGGGCGGTGCGCGCGCTGGCATGATTGCGCCAGACGAAAAGGCCTATGCCTATCTTAAGGGTAAGCCCATGGCCCCGTCGGGCGCGGCATGGGATGCAGCGCGAAAGTATTGGGAAACGCTTCACACCGATGAAGGTGCGCATTTCGACTCTATCATCAAGCTTGATGCCGCCAACTTGCCGCCGATTGTGTCTTGGGGCACGTCGCCGGAAGATGTGGTGGCCGTCGATGGCATTGTGCCAAATCCTGATCTCATTCCTGATGAAGGCAAGCGCCAATCAAAAATTCGCGCCCTTGAATATATGGGCTTAAAGGCTGGCCAGAAGATCACTGATATTGGCCTTGATGTGGTGTGGATTGGCTCTTGCACTAATGGCCGCATCGAAGACTTGCGCGCCGTGGCCGAAGTTGTGCGCGGCAAAAAGGTTTCCGACCGTCTGGCCTATGCCATGATTGTTCCAGGCTCTGGTTTAGTGAAGCAGCAGGCCGAAGAAGAAGGCTTAGACACAATTTTCAAGGCCGCCGGCTTTGAATGGCGTGAACCCGGTTGCTCCATGTGCCTTGCCATGAACCCCGATCAGTTAAAGCCGGGCCAACGGGCCGCTTCCACCTCAAATCGCAATTTTGAAGGTCGCCAAGGCTATAAAGGGCGCACCCACTTGGTCTCTCCACGCATGGCTGCTGCGGCGGCTTTGGCAGGGCACTTTGTGGATATCAGGCAACATTAACTGTTTAAATGTTTTCGCATTTGCGAAAGACTAAATTTACTTTATGAGAACGATTCTTCGCTAGTTTTCGTCGAATTCAATGACGGGGCCAGCGCAATGTGCTGGGGGGTATTTAATGAGTTCAGTGAGTGTAAAGGCTGACGCAAAATTTTTGCGTCGGGTGTTAATGGCCCTTGTTGGCCTTACGATTATGAGTGGTGCTGTTGCTGGCTTTACCACCGTTCAGGCCATGAAGGCTGAAGCCGTGGTTTGCACGATCAACTGTCTCTAATTTCAATCATCAATTAAAATGCCAAAACTCGCCATGAGAAATCATGGCGGGTTGGTTTTGCGTTGCCGGGTAAGCAGGGGACCGGGAGCGCTGGGTTAGAATTTCAGCTTATTCGCAAGACCACACTTTGTGCGGGCTAAATACCATGTGGTGATGCACGCGGTGCCAGCCGTTCACCCAAGTGAAACCACAATCTGAGTTATCATCGCCGTAGCCAGCGCCATAATAACCAGGATGATAGCCATCATAGTCGGGGTGGTAGCCATAACCATAACCTGGGTCATAAATGCTCACACCGAAGTGTGGCTGGCCGCCGGAGCCAATGCCGAAGCCGAAGCCGAAGCTAGGGTTTGCGTTAGCTGTTGCAGAAAGGCCGATGGCCAGAGTAGCGGCGGCGGCGAGGGCGATCAGTGTCTTTTTCATGGTCATTATCCTTTTGTTTGGTTGGTTAGGTTGAAGGGTCATTTGGTCTTGATGTGACCCTTATGGAACGTGCTTGCTGAACCCACTCTGAGGCGCGTATTCATTTTCAGTTCAGGTTGAAATTGGGGAGTTGTAGGTTTAGAAGCCGCCTCAAATGGCAAACAAACCCATAATCTTTATTGACGGTGAGGCTGGAACAACCGGCCTGCAAATCCGTGATCGGCTGAAGGGCCGCACGGATTTAGAACTGGTTTCGATTGCGCAGGACAAGCGCAAGGATGCACAGGCACGGGCCGATTTGCTGAACGGTGTGGACGTGGCCATTCTGTGCTTGCCGGATGAGGCGGCACTTGAAGCCGTGGCTTTGATCAAGCCTAATTCTAAAACGCGGGTGATTGATGCTTCCACCGCTTTTCGGGTGAATTCCGATTGGGCTTATGGTTTTGCGGAAATGGACAAACATCAAGCTGCAAAGATTGCAACGGCTTCGCGGGTGACGAACCCCGGCTGCTGGCCGCAAGGTTTAATCGCTTTGGTCAAGCCGCTGATAGATGCGGGCCTTTTGTCTCGTGATGTGCCGTTGAACTATGGCGGCGTTACTGGCTATACGGGCGGCGGCAAGAAAATGATCGAAGATTATGTGGCCAAGGGCGAAGCGGCCTCGGAATTCGCGCCCTATGCACTCTCTTTCAATCACAAGCATCTGCCTGAAATGAAACTTTATACAGGCACCAAGCATGATGTGCTGTTTCAACCTGTTGTGGGAGATTTTGCCCAAGGCATGCTCACCACTGTGCCGCTGTTTGCATGGCAAATGAAATCGGAGACTTCTCTGGCGCAAATTCATGAAGTGATTTCTGCGCATCATGCTGACGCGCGCTTTGTCGAAGTGGCGCCACTCGGGGTGAGTGAGCCAATGGATCCAGAAGCGCTCAACAACACCAACCGCATGCGGCTTTCAATTCACGGCAATGAGGCGCGCGGGCAATTTGTGTTGATGGCGAATTACGACAACCTCGGCAAAGGTGCCTCTGGCGCTGCTGTACAAAATTTAAATTTGATGATTGGAGCCGATGAAGCGGCTTCGGTTGATCTGGCTGCATAAGGGAAAGAATTGAAATGCAAAAGTTTGAAACTCTGAATGGTGTGGCCGCGCCACTCAACATCACAAACATTGATACGGATATGATTATCCCCAAGCAGTTTTTGAAAACCATCAAGCGCACGGGCCTTGGCAAATCGCTGTTCTATGAAATGCGCTATACGCAAGAGGGCGTAGAGCTGCCAGACTTTGTGCTTAACAAGCCGGCCTATCGCAAGGCCCAGATTTTGGTGGCGGGTGACAATTTTGGCTGCGGCTCATCGCGTGAACACGCCCCTTGGGCGCTGTTGGATTTTGGCATTCGCTGTGTAATTGCCACAAGCTTTGCCGATATTTTTTATAACAATAGTTTCAAGAATGGCATTTTGCCAATTGTGGTTTCACCTGACGATCAGAAGAAACTTTTGGATGACGCACAGCGCGGGGCCAACGCCACGATGACCATTGATTTGCCCAACCAAGAAATCCGCGGGCCTGATGGCGGCACGATCAAATTCGAAATTGACCCCTTTCGGAAGCATTGTCTGCTCAATGGCCTTGATGACATCGGCCTGACCATGGAAAAGGCAGATTCAATTTCGGCTTTTGAAACGAAGAACGCTGCCTCTCATCCTTGGCTTTGAGATGAATTCGGCAGGCTCTCAACACCCCGTCATTCGCTGGAATGACGGTCGTTAAATGGATTCGATACTCACCACCGTTCTTCCCGTGTTTGGTCTGATCGTTCTTGGCTATGGCTTTGCTTGGGCCAAGGTGACCGATGCAATTTCCATCAAAGGGCTCAGTCAATTTGTTTTTAACATTGCCATTCCGGCTTTGCTGTTCAAGACAACTTCGACAATGGATACGTCGAATGTCGCCCCATGGAATCTCTGGGGGGCTTATTTCGGGGGTCTCATTATCACATGGATTGCAGCTACTTTTGTAGCCAAACGTGTTTCCAGCCTTAACTATTCAAGCGGTGCTTCGGCTTCCATGGCTGCGGGGTTTGGTAATTTGGCAATGTTGGGAACGCCCTTGGCGCTTTCGCATTTTGGCCAACAAGTTGGTGTGCCTCTTGGCATTATTCTTTCAGTGCACGCACCAATTTTGTGGATGGCGGCAACGCTTCACCGTGAAATTGCAAGGCAGACTGGAAATCCAGATTGGCGAGCGATAGCCAAAGAACTTTTCACAAGTTTGGCCAAGAATGCCATTGTCATTTCACTTTTGATCGGGGCGCTGTGGCGCGTGACGGGCTTGGGTCTTCATCCCATTCCTGATAAAATGCTAACGATGTTGGCCGATGCCTCAGTTCCCACGGCCCTGTTTGCCTTGGGCGCGTCTTTGGCGGGCTATTCCCTCAAAGGTGCTTGGGATGGCATGGCCGCTTTGATCGGGCTGAAAATGCTGTTGTTCCCGTTCTGCGTTTATCTGCTCACCCATTTCGCATTTCCGTTGCCCCCGCTCTATGCCAAACTTGCAGTGCTGTTTGCTGCCATGCCCACAGGCGCTAATGCTTTTCTTTTTGCGCAGCGCCATGACGAAGCCGTGCCGGCGGTTTCAGGTTCGGTGGCGCTTGGCACCGGGCTTGCGGCAATCACCGCATCGGCGCTGCTCTATCTGATGGATGCTGGCCTGATTTAATAACTATCCAAACGCCTTGGCCATCATTGCATCTAATCGTTTTGCGAAGGCTGATGGGTCGGCCACCACTTCGCCTTCTAGCAGCGTTGCCTGATCAAGAAGCAGATGTGCGGCGTCTTCGACGGCCGCCGCTCCTTTAGATTTGAGTGCCTCTGACAAGGCTTTGATAAGGCCGTGGGAAGGGTTGATTTCCAGCACAGGTGCAGAAACCGAAATGCCGGAATCCTTTTGGCGTGACAGCAGCTTTTCCAACGTGCGATCCATCTGGCCATCATTGACAATGCAGCAGGCCGAATCGGTTAAACGTTTGGAAACGCGAACGTCGGAAACGCGGGTGCCCAAGGCTTGCTTGAAAGCGGTGATCAATGTCACAGTTTCAACTGTTTCCTTACTCTCTTCGGCCGTCTCATCTTTGGGCTTGATGAGATCAAGATCGGCGGCACCTTGGCTGACGGATTTGAACGGTTTGCCTTCAAAGCCCATGGCCGTGCGCACCCAGAATGAATCCACCGGGTCGGTCAGCAGCAGCACTTCGATGTCACGGGATTTGTAACCTTCAAGTTGCGGGCTGGCCGCAGCTTTGGCCACATCTTCAGCGGTGAGATAATAGATCGCCGTTTGATTTTCTTTCAGGCCCGCGATGTATTCTTTCAACGTGATGGACCCACGCGTTGTGGATTTGAAGCGAGCCACATCAAACAGCGCGTCGCGGCGTTCCCAATCTTCGTAAAGGCCCTCTTTGATGACGGGGCCGAAGAGATCCCAGATTTTGGCGAAAGTTGCCGCATCGCCTTCGCCCAGCTTTTTCAGCTCTTGTAAAACACGGTTGGCTACGGCCTTGCGAATGGCGGCCACATCAGGGTTGTTTTGCAACATCTCGCGGCTGAGGTTCAGCGGCATGTCAGATGAATCAATCACACCACGCACAAAGCGCAGGTAAGGCGGCAACAAAGCTGCATCATCTGCAATGAACACGCGTTTCACATAAAGTTTCTGGCGGCCCTTGCGCTCAGGGTCATAAAGGTCAAAGGGCCGCTCGGCTGGCACATAGAGCAGCACATTGTATTCCTGCTTTCCCTCAGCGCGGTAATGGATGGTGAGGGCTGGTGCATCGGTGGAATGTGAAAGCTGGCCGAAGAATTCTTTGTGCTGCTCTGCTGTTACCTTGGATTTGGGTTGCATCCAGATGGCGGAGGCGGAGTTGATCTGCTTCGCCGCTTCTTCTCCTTCGCCTGCTAGCATGATCGGGTATGTAATATGGTCAGAATAAGTTTTTACAACTTCCTCAATTTTCCAGGGTTCCAAATAATCCAAAGCATCATCGCGCAAGTGCAGCACAATGCGCGTGCCACGCTCACCTTTTTCGGCTTCATCAACTGTGAAAGTCCCTTCGCCATTAGAGCGCCAAACATTGCAGGCTTTGGCACCGGCTTTGCGCGCGAACACTTCGACATCCTTGGCCACCATAAAAGATGCATAAAAGCCCACACCGAATTGACCGATCAGTTGTGGTGCATCCTTGGCTTTTTCGATAAATTTCTGGCTGCCTGATTTGGCGATGGTGCCAAGGTTTTCTGTCAGCTCCTTTGCCGACATGCCAACGCCGCTGTCAGCAATAGTCAGCGTCTTGGCTTTTTTGTCGGGCGTAATGGTAATTGCCAGCTTCGGGTCTTGCTCCAGCAAATCCGGCTTGGCAATGGCTTCATAGCGAAGCTTGTCCAAAGCGTCAGAGGCGTTGGAAATTAATTCGCGCAAAAAGACATCTCGGTCAGAATAAACTGAATGCACCATCATGTGCAGCAGCTTGCCAACCTCGGCTTGGAATTCTTGTGGTTTGGATTTTGGTTCTTTGGACATCTGCGCCTCTTAGCTTCAAAGTGCAGATATTGGATAAAAAAGGGGCGGTTGCAACTGGCAACCGCCTTAAAACTCACAGACTTACATACTAACTCACTTACGCAAGTCTTACTGAGTACAGGGGGCCCGGCCGGTAATTAGGCTTTGAGGGGCTGGGGGGCTTAACAAAGCGAACCAGCCGGGCTGTCGAGGCAACGATTAATTTGTGCTCCTGCATCATGTTCAAGACTTGATCGAATTGCGGCAAAACTTGGGAATTTCGCCTCTTGCACAAAAATCATCTTCGCCGCATGTTACGGCTTGATGACAGTGACGGATCAGCCGGGCCCGCAAGTGCTGCGATTTCCCCAAAAATCGCGCAAGCCCGTGGTTTTCGATAGACGCGAACTCAGCCTTTTGATGGGCCTTTATGGGCGGCGCGTGGCCGAGGGCGAATGGCGCGACTATGCGATGGATTTTGGGGTTGATGCGGCGCGATTTGATATTCACCGCCGCGCTTCAGAGCAGCCGCTCTATATGGTCATTAAAAATCCAGCACAGTCAGCAAAAGGCGGATTATTCGAAGTGCTGGCCCCCGGTGGCCTGATTATGCGGCGCGGCAATGATTTGGAGCAGGTTTTACGGGTGCTGGAAAAGAAACCAAAGTTTGAGACAATATAATAACGCCGCTAGCGTTTGGCCAACGGCGCTTGATCTTAAGTTAAAGGACTGCGGATTAACGACGATCGCCGAACAAGCGCAGTAAACTCATAAACATATTGAGGAAGTCCAGATAAAGTGTGAGTGCACCCATAACCGCCATGCGACCGATGCTCACGCTGTCTGAACTTTGGAAATACATGCTCTTGATGCGCTGCGTGTCATAGGCTGTGAGGCCGGTGAAAACCAATACGCCAACAATCGACAAGGCAAAACTGACGGCAGAACTGGCCAAGAAAATGTTGACCAGCGAAGCAATAACCAAGCCAATCAAGCCCATGAATAGAAATGCGCCAAAAGCCGTCAGATCACGTTTTGTGGTATAACCATAAAGGCTGAGCGAGCCAAAAGTGGCTGCCGTGATGAAGAACACTTTAGCGATCGATGCGCCCGTATAGATGAATGCAATGGGTGTGAGACTTACGCCTACCATCGCTGCATAAACCCAAAACGCCAGTTGGGCGGCGGGAACACTCAGTGTTTGAATGCGAAATGAGAGAAACATCACCATCGCAAGGGGGGCAAGCAGCACCACCCATTTCATCGGGCCAGCAAAGAGCACAGGTGCCAAGCCAGACGTCATGGTGGCAAAGGCCGCCAAACCAGTTACGACAAGGCCCAAGGCCATGTAATTGTAAACCCGAATCATATAGGCCCGAAGACCTTGATCGATCGACACACTTTGCGTGCCAACCCGTTCAGAACCGCGATAATCAGACATGCCCAACTCCATTTGTGATCTTAGAGACAATATGGGCGGTCAGCGCCTGGTAATCAAGAGACGAGGGCATCCAAAGCCTCCGCAAGCTTAATGTCTAAATCCGTGACGTTTCCTGTCGAATGGGTGGTGAGGGTTACATCCACCCTATTGTAAACATTAAACCATTCCGGGTGATGACCCATTTTCTCAGCGATTAATGCAGCTCTGGTCATGAAACCAAAGGCTTGGTTGAAGTCTCTGAACTTGAAAGATTTTGTAATTGCTTCGCGGCCTTCCGCGCGGGCCCAGCCGGGAGGAAGCTTAAGCATAGACAGATGAGGCAGGGTAAGCCCCCTCTATCGTATAAGGCCCGCCGCCACGCAATGGTTTGGACGCGAACAGTACAAAGCGGTCAACCATAAAGGGCCGAGAGCGATAGAGCGCATGGCTTTCGATGAACGCGCGCAGGGCTTGCGGATCCGGGTCTCGCAAACGCGCCAGCGTTATATGTGGAATAAATTTGCGGCCTTCTGGCTCTAATCCCAAAGATTGGCAGATGCGCTCTTGGGCCGCGTGCAGGCGGATGAGTTCAGGATTTTCTTCGATTCGGGCAATAATCGCATGGGGCTTGTTGCCACCGAAGACATCAATTCCCTTAATTGAAATTTCGAACGGACGCAGATCAGCATCGTTCAATGCATCTGCTACATCTCGAGCTAAGGCGTCATCAATGTCGCCAATGAACCGCAGCGTCATGTGAAAGCTTTCGCGATCAATCCAGCGCGCACCCATAATGCCACCTTGCATAAAATTAAGATCCAGCGCGACATCGGGGGGAAGCTCTAGGCCTGTGAACAAGCGCATCATCGTTGGAGCCCTCCGTTCGCTTGGCTCCGAATTGCACGGGGCCCTCGAATCACGAATTTATATGAATCACCTATTATGGCAATCGACTTACGAAATCCTCGACCAGAGGCATCATGCGCGACACAATAATCGTCACACCTTTGTCATTCGGATGAATTCCATCTTGCTGGTTCAGATCACGTTGGCCGGCCACACCTTCAAGATAAAAACCATAGATTGACTGGTGATAATCGTTCGCAAGGCGCGTGTAGATGGGGTCAAATTTAGCGCGGTATGCTTCGCCGAGATTGGGTGGCGCTTTCATGCCCAAAATGAGAACCGGTAAATTCTTGGCTTTGGCTTTGTCTAGTATTTGGCGCAACGCCTGTTCAGTTTGTTCAGGCGGCAGACCGCGCAATGCATCATTGGCACCCAGTTCCAACATTATGCCCCCAACTTCGGGGGTCAAGGCCCAGTCTAATCTGGCAGCGCCTTGGGCAGCAGTGTCACCGGAAACGCCAGCGTTGATTATTTTTATATCCACTCCAGATTTTTGAAGCTCGGCTCGCAACACGTCTGGCATGGCTTGGCCGGGTTCTAAACCGTAGCCCGCTGTCAGGCTGTCGCCCAAAGCCAAAATGGTTTTGGCGTTGGCGGGAAGGGCCATCAGGGTCAACCCCAAAAGAAAAGTGAAAATCAGACGCATAGTTTCTATATCAGGGTTCAAACCTCAGGATGCAAGAGCATGGCCGCCGCGTTAAAATTTGAAAATGTTTACCTATCGCTTGCATCACAAGCTGGGCCCGTTGAAATTCTGAAAAATGTTTCTTTTGAGGCTAAAGCGGGTGAGGCCATTGGCATTATCGGCCCTTCGGGCTCTGGCAAGACATCGCTGTTGATGGTGGCTTCCGGGCTTGAAGCACCAACCAGTGGAAAAGTTCAGGCCGCAGGTTCGGTGATTTCCGGCCAAAGCGAAGCAGCTCTCGCGAAGTTCAGGCGCGATAACATTGGCATTATTTTCCAGTCATTTCATTTGATCCCGACCATGACGGCATTGGAAAATGTTGCTGTTCCCTTGGAGTTTAGAGGTGCTGCTGATGCGATGGCGCGGGCCAAGATGGGGTTGGAACGGGTGGGTCTTTCGCACCGACTTACGCATTATCCCAGCCAACTTTCCGGGGGTGAGCAACAGCGTGTGGCAATTGCGCGGGCCGTAACTGCGGGAGCTAAGATTCTTTTAGCCGACGAGCCAACCGGCAATCTGGATCAGGACACGGGCTCTGCCATTATTGATTTGCTGTTTGAGCTGAAAGACCGTTATGGTACCACTTTATTGCTGGTTACACATGACCGCCAACTTGCAAAACGTTGCAACCGCATTTTAGAAGTGCGCGACGGCACTGTGCATGAGGGGCGCAATTAATGTTGTGGCTTAGGCTTGCCTTGCGAAATCTACGCTCTGGATTGCGTGGGTTTTGGATTTTGTTGTCGTGTCTCACCTTGGGGGTGGCGGCGATTGCGATGATCGGGTCATTGGCCTCATCCGTATCACGCGGCTTGGTGGAGCAAGGGCAAGTGTTGCTGGGCGGGGATGTTGAATTTTCACTCGTTCAACGCGCAGCAACTGAAGATGAACTTTCTTGGATGAAGGGCAAAGGTGTGGTGAGCCACATCGCCATTCTGCGGGCCATGGCGCAAGGGGGCAGCACATCCACTTTGGTTGAGATCAAAGCCGTTGACGCCGCCTATCCGCTTTATGGCACGATGGATTTCGAGCGCGATAAAAAACAGCTGTTGCTTTCCGCTGATGGGCGCGAAGGCATAGGTGTTGATCCACTGTTGCTTACGCGACTTGGATTGAAACTGGGTGATTCCGTCAAACTAGGGCAGGGCGAATTTGCGGTGCGCTCAACCATTGTAACTGAGCCTGATAAAATTTCCAGCGGCATTGCTTTTGGCCCACGCGTTATCATGAGTCTTGAAAATTTGGCGGCCACTGGATTAGTGCAACCCGGCAGTCTTGTTACAAATTCTTACCGCATCAAACTGCCGCAAGCCTCGCTTGCTGTGGGCAAGGCGGTGATGGATGAAGCCAAAGTGAAATTTCCCGAGGCAGGCTGGCGCATGCGCGGAGCCGACAAAGCGGCTGAGGGCACCGATGAATTTGTGCGCAGACTTTCCACGTTTATGACTTTGGTTTCTATTTCGGCCTTGGTGATTGGCGGGGCAGGGATTGCCAATGCGGTTTCCGCTTTTATTGCGCGGCGGCGTGAAAGCATTGCCATTCTGAAATGCCTTGGTGCGCAAAATTCCGATGTGATGGCGATTTCGTTGATTGAAATTTTGATTGTGAGTTTGGCAGGCCTTATGATCGCGGCCGCGATGGGAGCGGCGACGCCTTGGGTTATTCAAGCCCTGTTTGGAAAAATCTTCCCGCTTCCGCTTTCGCTCCATTTCGATATTAGGCCCCTGCTTTTTGCGGCAGTGTTAGGCCTTTTAATCACGGTGGCATTTTCGCTTTGGCCTTTGTCTCGCATCGCACGCATCAAGGGCGCGGCTTTGTTTCGTGCGCAGGGTGTTGAGGCTGGCGGATGGCCATCATTTATGATTATTGGTGTGAGCTTTGCTCTTCTTGCGACCGCATCTGTGATTGCGGTTTTGACCTTTGATGAAAAGCGCATTGCAATTTATTTTATTGCCGGTTTGGCCGCAAGCTTTGTGGCGCTGAGCTTGCTTTCGATTGGAATTGTAAAAATCGCGGCTCGACTGCCGCGTCCGCGCCAGCTTCTGCTGCGACAAGCGCTTACAAGTTTGCACAGGCCTGGTTCCACCAGTGGGTCGGTTATTATGGCGCTTGGGCTGGGTCTGGGTTTGTTTGTTACCCTTGCCCTCACGGATCAAACTTTAACGCGCGAAATTAAATCCAATCTGCCTGAAAAGGCCCCGGCATTTTATTTTATTGATGTGCAAGGTGCTGACTTTGAAAAATTTCATGACACCTTAAAGTCGCAATCCGGTGTTGCGGATGTTTCGCACACACCCATGTTGCGCGGGCGTATTTCTAAAGTGAATGGAACGCCCTCTGACAAAGTAAAGGCCAAGGAAGACGGTGCCTGGGCCCTTAAGGGTGATCGAGGTTTAACTTATGCAGACGATCTGCCCAAGGGTTCAACTTTGGTTTCTGGTGCGTGGTGGGCCAAAGACTATGTGGGGCCTCCGTTGGTTTCGATGTCAGATGACATCGCCAAGGCCCTTGATTTGAAACTGGGTGACAGGATTACGGTAAATGTTTTGGGTCGCGATGTAGAGGCCCACCTTGCTTCCACGCGCAAAGTAAATTGGAAGGGATTGGGCATCAATTTCGTTTTGGTGTTCAATCGTGCAGCATTAGAGGCTGCACCTCATACAGAATTGGTGACTGCTGAAATGAAGGGCGGCGATGAGGGGCAAGTGTTGAATGCGGTTGCCGCTGCGTATCCCGGTGTGACGGCGGTTCGCGTGAAAGATGCATTGCAAACAATTAGTGATTTGTTGAACAAGATATTGGCTGGCGTTCGCGGTGCCAATGTGATTGCGTTGTTGACGGGCATTTTGGTTTTGGCTGGCGCTTTGGCTGCGGGATTATCTGCACGCAGTTATGAAGCTGTGGTTTTGAAGACCTATGGGGCAACGCGTGGCCAGCTTTTAACGGGCTTTGTGATTGAATATGCTTTGTTGGGCTTGGTGGCGGCCATATTTGGAATTGTTGTTGGCGGTATTGCTTCGTGGTTTCTGGCGTATTTCGCCTTGGAGATGCCGTTTGTGTTTTCACTCTCAACAGCGATATTAACGGCGGCACTTGCGATGGTTGTTACTATTGGAGGTGGCTTGATGGTGACGGTGCGCGCACTTTCGGCGAAGCCTTCCTTTTACTTGAGGAATGAGTAAAAGCGCAACCATGGTTATTCTCAATCGCATTTACACCAGAACCGGCGACACAGGCGAAACAGCGCTGGGCAATGGCGAGCGTGTATCAAAGGCCAATATCCGCATTGCGGCTTATGGCACGGTGGACGAAACCAATGCTACCGTTGGTGTGGCGCGTTTGCACACCAATGGCATGAAGCTTGATGCCATGTTGGTGCGGATTCAGAATGAGTTATTTGATTTGGGCGCAGACTTGTGCGTGCCTGATCGCGGGCAGAAATTGGAATATGAACCATTGCGGATTTTGCCCAAGCAATATGAGCGGCTGGAATCTGAAATTGATGAACTCAATGTGGAACTTGCGCCTTTGCGTTCGTTCGTTTTACCCGCAGGTCATCCGGCGGCAGCCCAACTTCATGTGTGCCGCACGGTGTGTCGGCGTGCTGAGCGATTAATTGTGGAGCTTGCTGCCTTAGACAATGAACCCGTCAGTGACGGCGCAATAGCTTACATCAACCGTCTTTCAGATTTCTTCTTTGTGGCCTCGCGTTGGGTGAATGCCAAACACAGCACTGGCGATGAGCTGTGGGTGCCGGGCAAAACGCGTTAAATGTATGCTGCGGCGCTTGCTGGGTTCGCCCTTGGCGGAAGTCTTATTGTTGCGATTGGTGCGCAGAATGCCTTTGTGATCAGGCAGGGTATTCGCAATCAATATGTATTTTGGATTTGTCTGTTTTGTTCCTTATCAGACACCATTCTCATTTGGAGCGGCATCTATGGGCTTGCTGCGGTTTTGGCCGTGGCTCCAAAAGTGTTGGCCTTGTTGCGTTATGGCGGCGCTGCCATTCTGGCTTGGTATGGGATTGAGGCCTTTCGTCGGGCGTTCAATCCTGATCCTATGACAGTTAGCGATAGCAATTCGAAAGGCCTAGTTTCCGTCCTTGCCATGTGCGCGGCCTTCACTTGGCTTAATCCGCATGTTTATATCGATATGGTTCTTCTTATCGGTTCGATTGCGAATGCGCGCGCCGTTGGAGAACAGCTTCCTTTTGGTTTTGGCGCTTCGCTGGCTTCATTTGGTTGGTTTTTTGTAATAAGTTATGGGGCCAAGGCCTTGCGTGAGCCTTTGTCTCAGCCCAAAGTGTGGCGGGGGATTGATGTGGCGATTGCGGGCATTATGTTTTGGATCGCAATCAAACTGCTGTTGGGTGCTTGATGTTTATTCCACTGCATGATGACACACCGCTGCGCGTGATCCGTTTTCAATGGATAACGTTGGCACTGCTAGTTTTAAATGTGGGGATTTTTTTATTCACAGGCGCGTTCCGCGGCGATGCAATTCAAGCTGCTTTGGCGGATGGGTTTGGGGTGGTTCCAGCCGAAATGTTTAAAACTTTCGCAGGTATACCGCATATCGGGCCCGTGCCGGAAGCGCTTACACTATTTACCTATCCATTTTTGCACGCTGGTTGGATTCACTTACTTGGTAATATGCTTTTTCTGTGGGTATTTGCCGACAACGTTGAAGACGCTTATGGCCCGGTCAGTTTCGTGATTTTCTATTTCATATGCGGCATTGCTGGCGGATTATTGCATCTGGTTATGATGCCGCAGTCTGAGCTGCCTTTGATTGGGGCATCCGCTGCCGTATCGGGCGTTTTAGCTTCTTATGTTTTGCTGTTTCCCCGGGCGCGGGTTTGGATTCTGCTGTTCATGCGCATTCCCGTTCCACTTCCGGCCATCTGGGTTTTGGGCGGTTGGTTTGTGTTGCAAGTGATAAGCCTTGTTATGGCGAAGCCTAGCGATGATGTGGCGTTGTGGGCCCATATTGGCGGGTTTGGTGCTGGGCTGTTGGTGACGCTTGCGGCGCGGCCCTATTTGTTTCGGGCCATTGGTCGGATTTGACCGCCTCACGCCGCTAGCGCATTTGACTCAGGCGTAGGCCGTGCCTAAACACCCGCCAATCTAAAGAGGTTTTGCATGAAAGTTATCGTCGCGGTGAAGCGCGTTGTTGATTACAACGTGAAAATTAGGGTGAGGGCTGATGGCACAGGCGTTGAGCTGGCCAATGTTAAAATGTCGATGAACCCGTTTGACGAGATCGGGGTGGAAGAAGCTATTCGGCTGAAAGAAGCCGGCAAGGCCACAGAGATCATCGTGGTTTCGATTGGCCCAGCACAAGCCCAAGAAACCTTGCGCACCGCTTTGGCCATGGGGGCAGACCGCGCAATTTTGGTGAAGCATGATGAGATTGTGGAACCGCTGGGTGTGGCCAAGATTTTGAAGGGTATCGTTGAGGCTGAAAGCCCTCAGATCGTGATTCTTGGTAAGCAAGCGATTGATGATGATTGCAACCAAACCGGACAAATGCTTTCGGCATTGCTTGGCTGGCCACAGGCCACAGCCTGTTCGAAAATTGAACTGGGTGTCGGTGAAGCGTTGATCACTCGTGAGATTGATGGCGGCTTACAGCAGATTAAAGTGAATCTGCCGTTGGTGATGACGACGGATTTACGTCTTAATCAACCGCGCTATGCCTCTTTGCCCAATATCATGAAAGCTAAGAAGAAGCCGCTGGATGAAAAAACTCCGGCTGATTACGGTGCTGACGTGAAGCCGCGATTGAAGGTGATCAAGACTGAAGATCCACCTAAGCGCGCCTCTGGTGTGAAAGTGGCGTCGGTTGCCGAACTGGTTTCCAAACTTAAAGAAGCAGGAGCGATCTGATGGCTGTTCTTCTTATCGCCGAACACGACAATGCATCGCTGAAGGATGCCACGCACAAGGCATTGACTGCTGCGTCCCAAATGGGTGGCGATGTGCATGTGTTGGTTGCGGGCCACAAAGCTAATGGTGCCGCCAAGCAGGCCGCGACATTGGCTGGTATCAAAAAAGTATTGCATATTGATAGCGTTGATCTGGAACGCCCTTTGGCGGAGCCAATGGCGGCTAATATCGTGGCGCTGGCGGGGATGTATGATCACATTGTTGCTGCCGCCACCACCAACGGCAAAAACTTTATGCCGCGCGTGGCGGCACTGCTTGACGTGATGCAAGTTTCTGATATTTCGGAAGTGAAATCTGCCGACACATTTGTGCGTTTGATCTATGCTGGCAATGCGGTGCAGACGGTGCAATCAACCGATGCCAAGAAAGTTGTTACCGTGCGCACGGCGTCTTTCGCGGCCGCCGGTGAAGGCGGCAATGCTGCCATTGAAAGCGTAAAACCTGCTGCCAATCCGGGCTTGTCTTCTTATGTGAGTGAGAACCTTTCTAAATCCGATCGTCCTGAACTTACTTCTGCGAAGATCATTGTTTCAGGTGGGCGCGGTATGCAGAATGGTGAAAACTTTAAGATGCTTGAAGCCGTGGCCAAGAAGTTAAACGCGGCCGTTGGTGCTTCACGCGCTGCTGTGGATGCTGGCTATGTGCCCAATGATTATCAAGTGGGCCAAACGGGCAAAGTGGTGGCGCCTGATCTTTACATCGCTGTTGGCATCTCTGGGGCCATTCAACATTTGGCGGGCATGAAAGATTCCAAAATTATCGTGGCCATCAATAAAGATGAAGAAGCACCAATTTTCCAAGTGGCGGATTTCGGTTTGGTGGCAGATCTTTTCAGCGCAGTGCCGGAGCTTGAGAAGGCTTTGGGTAATTAATCACGCGCCGTTATTTCTGACCTGAAACAAGCGTTGTTCTTACATGGCCAACCCATGTTTCAGGGTTTTTAGCGAACTCTTCCATCCTCGCATAGAGGTCTTCAAGTTCAGCCAGCGTGGCCAAGCAATTTTTCACCATAGATGGCCAAGCGTTTTTGAATGTATTCTGCCATAGGCGTTTTCTCGGGCCGTCATTATAAATAGGTTGTGCAAGTTCGACGCTTAGATTTTTGAGGCCGAGCGCCGCAAACATAGCCGGAAGTCTCAGCCCGATTTCATAGTCAGTTCCGATTATGTCCTGCGTTTTTCGGCAATAGGCAATATATTCTTCGTAAAGCCCCGTTGGAGGAATAGTGAAAAGCGTGTGTATTTCAATATCCATGATCACAAGCCTGCCACCGGGCTTGAGTAAAGAAATCATGTTGGCCAAAGCCTTTTCGCGCTGAACCAGATGGCAAAGTAGAAATCGACAGAACACCAAATCATAACTAGCGGGTTTGAGACCCAATTCATACACGCTGCCTTCATGGTATGTGATTGCAGCACAACCCACTGCGTGCGGCGATTGCCTAGCCACATTAATTTGTTCCGCCGAAATATCCACTGCATCAACGTGGCCTTGGCCACCCACGATCGCAGCGATGGTTTGTGACATTGTACCGCTGCCACAACCAATATCAGCACAACGACCAGACAAAGGAATTTGAAGTTTCAGCAATGCAGTTTGGCAATGCGGCCCATAAACCGATTGTAACACGGCTAGTCTTTTCTGATCGCCCTCTCCAACAGGCAGGACATAGTCATCACCAATTTTCGGCATCATGTTTGTTTTTCCTCTGCCTAGAAAAGCTACTTGATAAATTTCAAACTGTCATCATCCGTCTCAACGATCCCCTTTACGCGTGCTCGAATAAAATGGTTCCATTTCGCAACTGCGAATAGCGCTTGCGGCAGCGCCCTTCGCGTCATAAGTTCATCGGAATTGTCGACGTGAAAGCGGAACTTAAGATGGAAATTGCAAAAGTGGGTGTGATTGGTGCAGGCCAAATGGGCGCAGGCATTGCGCAGGTTTGCGCCACTGCAGGCTATGAAGTTTTGATCAATGACACATCACCAGAACGCATCAAGATCGGACTTGAAAGTGTTACCAGCAATTTCAATCGACGGATTAAATCTGGCAAAGCCACTGAAGAGATCAAGGCTTTGGCTTTATCGAAAATAAAACCTGCCACAAACTTAGCGGCATTTAGCGATTGTGATCTGGTGATCGAAGCGGCTTCGGAAAAGGAGGCGGTGAAAAAGCAAATTTTTGAATCTCTCGCGCCGCATTTGAAAGCTGATTGCATTTTAAGCACTAACACGTCTTCCCTATCAATCACACGACTTGCTGCCGCTTCTGGTCGGCCCGAAAAATTTATGGGCATTCATTTTATGAACCCCGTACCGGTGATGGAGCTGGTCGAACTTATTCGCGGCATTGCAACAGATGAGGCCGTGTTCCAAACAGTGAATGATTTTGTTACCACATTGGGCAAGACCATTGCGGTGTCGGAAGATTTTCCCGCATTTATCGTGAACCGCATTTTGCTGCCGATGATCAATGAGGCGGTCTACACGCTGTATGAGGGTGTGGGCGGGGTTGAGGCCATCGACAAGGCGATGAAGCTGGGCGCTCATCATCCTATGGGGCCGCTCGAGCTGGCAGATTTCATTGGGCTGGATACCTGTTTATCAATCATGCAGGTGCTTCATGAAGGCTTGTCTGATTCAAAATATCGACCTTGCCCGTTGTTGGTGAAATATGTTGAGGCGGGCTGGCTAGGCCGCAAAGTGAAACGCGGCTTTTATGATTATTCCGGCGAGGCGCCAGTGCCGACGAGGTAGACTTTGTTTTCCGCCACAATTTCCCATATAGAGGCGGCATGAGTTTCCATTTTCGTAAAATGAACGGCTTGGGCAATGATTTCGTTGTGCTTGATGCACGGCGCGATCCGATCACCATTACTGAAGAGAAAGCCCGCGCCATTGCAGACCGCAAGCTGGGCATTGGCTGCGACCAACTCATTGTGATGGAAAAGTCAGCTGTCGCTGATGTGCGCATGCGTATCTGGAATGCGGAAGGTGGCGAAGTGCCTTCCTGCGGCAATGCTTCGCGCTGCATCGCTGACTTAATGTTTGATGAATTGAAGACTGATGCGGCCACGATTGAAACCAAGGGTGGGTTTCTTGTGGCCAAGAAAGCTGGCGAACATCTGGTGACGATCGATCAAGGCTTGCCGAAATTTGATTGGAAAGACATTCCACTTTCAGAAAATTTCCCTGACACGCGCCATGTTGAATTGCAGATTGGGCCAATAGATGCCCCGTTGCTCCATTCCCCTTCTGTTGTGAATGTGGGTAACCCGCATTGTATCTTTTGGGTGAAAGATTTGGATGTGGTTGATCTTTCGCGGGCTGGTTCGATGTTGGAGAACCATCCCCTGTTTCCCGAACGTGCCAATATATCTTTGGCGCAAGTTGTGGCACGTGATCATGTTTTGTTAAAAGTGTGGGAACGTGGAGCGGGGTTAACGAAGGCTTGCGGCACGGCGGCCTGTGCCACCATGGCTGCAGGGCACCGCATCAAAATTATTGATGCCAAGTGCCGCATCACTTTGCCGGGGGGTGATTTGTTTATGGCGGTGAATGATGCAGGTCATATTCTAATGACGGGCCCATCGGCATTAGACTTTGAGGGCACGCTGCCAGAGGGTTTGCTGTGAACGAAGCCCGCATTGAAACTTTTGGCTGCCGCCTGAATACGTTTGAAAGCGAGATCATGCGCGGCCATGCGGCCAAGGCGGGCCTCAAAGATGCTGTGATTTTCAACACCTGCGCTGTGACGGCAGAAGCCACCAGGCAGGCGAGGCAGGCGATTCGAAAGGCGGCGAAGGAAAATCCATCGGCGCAGATTATTGTGACTGGCTGTGCGGCGCAGACTGATCCAGACATGTTTGCCGCTATGCCGGAAGTTTCACGCGTGCTGGGTAATGAAGAAAAATTACAAGCCGCGGCTTGGTTGCCGGGTTCGAACCGCCCGCGCGTTGATGTATCTGATATTATGTTAGTGAAGGAAACAAGGCCGCCGATGATTGATCGGTTGACGGCACGCACCAGAGCGTTTGTGCAGGTTCAGAACGGCTGTGATCATCGCTGCACGTTCTGCATCATTCCTTTTGGGCGCGGCAATTCGCGTTCGGTGCCATTGGTTGATGCTGTCGAACAAGTGCGGCGACTTGTGGCTGAGGGGCACAATGAGATTGTGCTTTCCGGGGTTGACCTTACCTCATGGGGTGCTGATCTTGACGATGCGCCGCGGTTGGGGCGGCTGCTATCGCGCATTTTGAGGGATGTGCCTGAGCTAAAACGCTTGCGGTTGTCATCGATCGATTCCATCGAAGCCGATGACGAGTTGATTGATGTGATCACCGGTGAGAATCGCTTAATGCCGCATTTGCATCTGTCTTTGCAGAGTGGCGACAATATGATTTTAAAACGCATGAAACGCCGCCATAGCCGCGAGCATTCGATCAAATTCTGTGCAGACATTCGCGCCAAGCGTAAAGATGTGGTGTTTGGAGCTGACATTATCGCAGGTTTCCCGACTGAGACGGATGAGATGTTTGAGAATTCACTGCGCATCGTTGATGAATGTGGTTTGACGTTCCTGCACGTATTCCCCTATTCGCTGCGCCCCGGCACGCCTGCAGCGCGGATGCCGGAATTGCAGCGCGATGTGGTCAAGCGTCGCGCCGCACTGCTGCGTGCCAAAGGTGAAATGCGCTTGCAGAATTTTTTGAATGCTGAAGTGGGTATGCGCCGTGAAGTGCTTGTGGAAACGCCCAGCGTTGGGCGTACGCAACATTTCGCTATGGCCAAGTTTGAAACGGCCATGGTTCCTGGTGCTGTGATCTGTACGAAGGTATTATCGGCCTCAGCTTCACATCTGCATGTGGGGGTGTAATGGCGGGTTTTTTCAAGAAACTGTTCAATCGCATCACGGGCAAACCCGACGATGAAGTTAAGCCAGAGGTTGTTGAACGAGTTGCACTGCCTGCGCCGGACGTGGCTTCGGTTGACGTGGTTGAGGCCGAACCAGAGGTGTTGGTAGCACCCCTAGTAAAGCCCAAAAAAGTTGCACCGAAAAAGTCTGCCGCAAAAAAACCTGAAGCCAAGAAGTTTGAAGAAAAAAAGCCAGAACCTAAAAAGCCGGAACCAAAGAAGTTTGTTTCCAAAAAGCCCGAACCAAAAAAAGTTGAGGCAAAGAAACCAGAGCTCAAGGTTGAAGCTAAAAAGGCTCCGGCAAAAGTTGAGACGATAAAGCCCACCCCTATCACACCTTCACCCCTGCGAAAGCAGGGCCCCAGCTTGAAGGCAACCGAAACGCCTGTTACCAAGCTGGATTCCCGCCGTCGCGGGAATGA
>JAYVOQ010000006.1:0-10372 GCA_043757845.1 Hyphomicrobiales bacterium
AAATCCTGGAAAAACCTCATCGCACTGCCAAACAAAATCACATCAATCGGAACGCGTGAATGGGCACACGTAGGTCGAACTCAATAACCGTTGGTATTATTTGCAGGCGGCGGCAGATTAGAGCCGGACGCGCCAGGTCGAGGCAACGCCGCTGTCGTATCGATGGGCTATGCCGGGTTTTTGGCAGGCCCACCGATTATCGGCTTTGTGGCGCAATTCACCACCTTACAAATTGGCTTAGGTTTTACAGTTGTGGCAGCATTGATCATCGCGGCTTTCGCTCGGGGTGTTGCGCCAGCCGACCAGTATTGAAAGATGAAAACCTTTCTTCACTTCGCCATTTGACTGACGTCGATGCCGTTCACCGTTATCTTGCCATCAGGTGTGGCTTCCACATCCCATGAAAGGCTGCCATCACTTTCAGCTTTGCCCATACCTTTGGCAACTACTACGACCGCTGCGCCACCTTGAAGGCCAGCTTCTGGGGGTGCGGCCTGAATGGCCTTCATAATATCATCCAGTCCTTTGGCCGCAATATGGGCTTTGCCCGTGGGTTGCGCCGTGGGGCCAACGTCTACTGTTCCATCAACCGAGATTTTGTAACTGTCATTGTTGATCGCGGTGTTTGACAAAATTACTTTAACCGAGCCTTTGGGCAACAAGAGGGCCGCGAACGTATTGCTTACTGCGTCTGATATTGGCGGTTCTTTGCTAAAGTCCGCTCCCGCAATGGCTGCCTTTGCCACCGTTTCAAGATCGAAACCGCTTACCAGAAATCCCAAGCTCGCATTTTTGGTAACGAGAGAAGATGCCCAAGACGGCACAAGGTTTGGAGGCATTACCAAGCCATCCACTGAAATGTTCTCGGCAACTTTGCCATCTTTCACAGCACCGTTCATCGCAAGGCCAAAGCCAACTTTATCTGCGCTAAATTCTCCCAGTGGCGTTTGCGTGTTGGTTTTACCAAGTGCGCCCTGCATCGAAAGTGATGAGAACACGGGCATGAGGCCTGACAAAAGCGTTTTAAACGCGGCTTGATCTTTGTCGATTGCTTCTTTGCTGGCATGTGCATTCATAAATTTAATGGCTTGCAAAATTGCAAGTGTCTTTAGGCCAGTCCCCGTGCCATCGGCTGTACCATCTGCGATGTTAAACTTAAGATGTAAGGGTTGCTGATCTGGCCCAGCGATGTCTTCGGTTAATTCGAGGACACCCATCTTATAATTAAATTTAACATCAACGCCGCCGGCAGCCGCTGCCGCACCCGTTAGTGATGTCTCTAGGCTATCAAATTTGAAATCCGCATTGATCTTAAGGCCTTTGGCATCGGTCAGCACTTCTTTGCCAGTCGCGTTCTTGGCGCTGGAAGTCAAAGTGGTGAAGCTGCCAATGGCTTCGTCATATTCGCCATCAACGTCTAAGGACTCATAGTTCTCAGAAATTTCTGCGGTGTCTTTGGATTTAAACGTTAGACCCATTGGGCCTTTGTGCTGGACTTTCCATTTGCCACTTCCCGTCGGCGTTAGAATGAAGTTGAACGATGTGAGTTTGACTTCGGCGCCTTCAGCTTGCATCGCCTTGGCAAAGCCCGACAAATCAAACGACACGTTATAACCATCACCTTCCGGTTTAATCGTCACGGCGTCGGTACCGCTGCCAAAATAGCCCTGCAACACAGTTTTTAACTTTGCCGCGTCGTCAGGCGTCGTGCCTGCCTGAACGGCTAAAGGGCTGGCCGTGAGCAAGAGGACAGCAATGAAAAGGGATTTGGTGCGCATGGTTCGTTCTCCGATTAAAACAATCCTAGCTGATGCTTTTCATTTCGTGAAGACATGAAAATGCGCAAGACTTGCATCAACGCTGTAATGCTGTAAGAGCGCTTAACGGCCCCTCACTCATGGGGCCGTTGGCATGTTTACTGGGATAATCGGCATGGGGAATGTAGCAGTCGTCGGCGCACAATGGGGCGATGAGGGCAAAGGCAAAATTGTTGATTGGCTGTCCGAGCGTGCCGATGTGGTGGTGCGCTTTCAAGGCGGGCACAATGCCGGCCACACTTTGGTGATTGACGGCAAAGTCTATAAACTTTCGTTGTTGCCCTCGGGCATCGTGCGGCCCGGCAAACTTTCTATCATCGGCAATGGTGTGGTGGTTGATCCTTGGCACTTGGCCAAAGAAATTGAAATTTTAAGGGCTCAGGGTGTTACGATTAACCGCGATAATTTACGCATCGCAGAAAATGCCACATTGATTTTACCGCTGCACCGCGATCTCGATAAATTGCGTGAGGAAGCTGCTGGCTCATCCAAGATTGGCACCACCGGGCGTGGCATTGGGCCAGCCTATGAAGACAAGGTGGGCCGCCGCGCCATTCGCGCCATAGATTTGGCAAGCCCTGAAGAATTGCCGCGCAAGATTGACCGCTTGCTTGTGCATCACAACGCGTTACTCGTGGGTCTTGGCCAGGCAAAGCTTGATGGTAAACAAGTCTGCGCTGAATTGATGGCGGTGCGTGATAGCATATTGCCTTATCTTGACCCCGTCTGGCAGGTTTTGGATGAAATGCGCAAAGCGCGCAAACGCATTTTGTTTGAAGGTGCGCAAGGGATTTTGTTGGATATCGATCACGGCACCTATCCTTACGTCACATCGTCCAACACCATTGCTGGCCAAGCGGCAAATGGCTCTGGCATGGGCCCCTCAGCGGTATCTTATGTTTTGGGCATTGCCAAGGCTTATACAACGCGTGTGGGCTCGGGGCCTTTTCCCTCGGAATTGTTTGACGCCGTGGGAGAACGCATTGGTGAACGTGGCCATGAATTTGGCACTGTCACTGGCCGTAAACGCCGCTGTGGCTGGTTTGATGCGGTGTTGGTGCGTCAAGCGATCAAAACATCAGGTATACAAGGCATCGCCCTCACTAAGCTTGATGTGCTGGATGGTTTTGAAGAGATCAAAGTATGTGTGGGTTATGAGCTTGATGGCAAACGTATTGATCTGTTCCCAGCATCAGAGGAGAAGCAAGCGCGGGTGAAGCCCATTCTTGAATCTTTCGAAGGCTGGAAGGGCACGTCTGCTGGTGCACGGTCATGGAATGATTTGCCGGCACAGGCGGTGAAATATGTGCGCTATTTGGAAGAGCTGATTGAATGCCCGATCGCGCTGCTTTCCACGTCGCCAGAACGAAATGACACAATTCTGATGCAAGACCCGTTTGCCGATTGACTAATTTTAGCCAGCGAACTGGGCAGTAATCTTCGCTTGATCATTGTTTGCAGCTTCGGGGAATTGGCTCCGCGCTGCTTTCATCATCAGGCCTGGCAGATCAACCACTTTGGTTGGATAGCCCAAGTGGAAGCCCTGAAGATAATGAGCGCCTAAATCGGTTAAGGCTTTTGCCTGCGCTTCTGTTTCAATGCCTTCAGCGGTGACTTTCAGGCCGAGATTTTCTGCAAGGCCGATGATGGATTGTAAAACACCTTTTGCGACAAGGGTTAAATCCAATGCGCTTACGAAAGCCCTGTCGATCTTCAATTTTGAAAATGGAAATTTCCACAAATAGCTTAAGCTGGAATAGCCGATCCCGAAATCATCCAATGCTATGGAACATCCCATTTCACGCAAAGTTGAAAGCTGGCTTAACACGGCGTCAGAGTCTTTCAGAAAAATACCTTCGGTAATTTCCAGCTCTAAACGATAAGCCGGGAAGCTGGCCATTTCTAAAGCATTATGCACGACAGTGACAAGTGAGCCTGAATAGAATTGTTCGGGAGATATATTCACAGCCAACGTTAAATGGCTGGGCCAAGTGGAGGCGGCATTGCAGGCCTCGGCCAAGGCCCAAGTGCCGATACGGTCTATCAAGCCAGCTTCTTCCGCCACGGGAATGAATTCACCAGGGGATATTGAGCCCAGGTCTGGCACGTCAAAGCGCAGCAAGGCTTCGAAGCCAGCTAACTTTCGCGTGGTGCTATCGAACACTGGTTGATAATTGAGGCTGAGTTGTTTTTTTTCAATGCAGCTTTGCAACGCCTGAAGAATGTCGTTACGGCGTTTGGCACCGTGCGCCAATGCGGGGTTAAAGAAGGCATAGGCAGGGCCGCCGCGATTGGTTGCAGATTTGAGGGCCAGTTCCGCATTGTGCAGAAAATTGGCACCGTCGCCTTCGTTGTCGGTGGCCATTGCCACGCCGGCGGCCAATTCCACATTCAAATGGCGGTCTAACCAATCCACGCTTTGGCTTAAGGTTGCCAAAATTTCTTTGGCAAGGGTTAATGCTTCCAAAGGTTCGTTGATGTCATGCAACAGTATGGCATAGTGGTTATGATCAATGCGGGCGGTGGTGTTGGTGGGCAGAGGCATGCGGTTCAGCCGCGCTGCCAAAGATGAGATCACGTAATCTGCGACGTGCCGTCCCAAAGTGCCTGAAATGCGGGGCATGCCACGCACAACAATTTCAACCATGGCGCCGCCACGATTTGCACCATTTTGCTTGAGAAGGTGATTATCCACTTCCGCCAGAAAGGCCACACGGTTGAACATGCCCGTCAATTGGTCGCGCCGCGACAACCATTCAATGTCGGTTTCTAGTTTGAATATGCGGTCTTGCATCTCTTCAAAGGTGGCGGGTTGGAATGACATAATTGTTGACATGTAATGGGTCTGATTCTTTACGCTTTGCCAAGTAAAATGCGTTCATAAGATTACAAGGGAGTTAACTTTGTCGAAACTTTTATGTGTTCGCCGTCTGGTTGTTATGGGTGTTTTCGCGGTTGTATTGTGCCTCAGCTCCGCTGCGGTAGCAGAGAGCTATATTGCTCTGGCCAGCCGAATGATGGCGCAGGGGCACTTCGAACCGCAGATTGAACAGTTATTGCTGGCCAAGGTGAATGCCTATCGGCGCAGCAGAGGCGTTGCAGCCTTAGTGCCCGAAACAGTTATGGCCTTTGCAGCGCGAGCCCACGCCGCTGATATGGCGGCGAGCAAGCGCATGGGACATGTGGCCTCGAACGGAATGGATTTTGATAGTCGCATGCGCGCCTTGCACAATGGCGCACTGGTGTTGCCATCAATGGCCGAAAATGCTGCTGCGGCTCCGGCGCACGGTGATGCCAATCAAATTGCTGAGGCATTGTTCGGGGCCTGGCTGCACAGCGAAGGCCACCGCCAAACCATGGTTTCTCGTGACTATCTCAAAGTATCGACGGGCGTCACAATTGCAGATGGCAAAGCCTATGCCGACCAGATTTTCACCGGGCCAATTGTCAGCACAAATATGTTACGAAGCCAGTAGAGGTGCTTTAAGCCACCGGTGCTGCCAGTGCGGCGGCGCGGGCTGGCAGGGCTTTGCTGGCCGCGGCCTTCACGGCCTTTTGCAATTTTTCAAAAGCCCGCACTTCAATCTGGCGGATGCGTTCACGGCTTACGCCAAATTTCTGCGACAAGTCTTCCAGTGTGGCAGGCTCATCTTGCAATTTGCGGGCTTGGATCACGTCGCGTTCACGCTCGGTTAAAGATTTCAATGCCAGCGTTAGCATGCCATTGCGTTGATCAGTCTCTTCGTTTTGGGCATAGGCGGTTTCTGGGCTGTCAGAGTCGTCCACCAACCAGTCTTGCCACTCTCCGTCACCATCCGCATCTGAACGCAATGGCGCGTTCAAAGAAGCATCTCCCATCAGGCGACGGTTCATTGAGATCACTTCTGCTTCCTGAACGCCAAGGTTCTTGGCAATGTATTTCACTTGGTCAGGCTTCAAATCGCCTTCTTCAAGGGCTTGAATGCGGCTCTTCATTTTGCGCAGATTGAAGAACAATTTCTTCTGGCCCGAAGTGGTGCCAATTTTCACCAGCGACCAAGAGCGTAGAACGAATTCCTGTATCTGGGCCTTAATCCACCACATGGCATAAGTGGCCAGTTTGAAACCACGGTCAGGGTCATAGCGTTTTACCGCATGCATCAGGCCAATGTTACCTTCAGAGATCACGTCGCCAATGGGCAGGCCGTAACCCCGGTAACCCATGGCAATTTTGGCCACAAGGCGAAGATGGGAGGTGATCATGCGCTCAGCGGCTTTAGGATCTTGATGCTCTTTCCAGCGCTTACCCAACATGAATTCTTCTTCAGGGGCCAGCATGGGGAACTTGCGGATATCCTGCAAATAGCGGTTGAGGCTTCCCTCGCCGCTGGCAATCATAGGCAAATTCATAGTTTTAGCCATGGTATTTCGTCCTTTCCGACCCGCTTGGGGTCGAACCCTCGACTGGTGATATAATTGCATTGTGGCGATTTTAAAGGAGTGTAACCACAAAAGTCACATATATTTGATCAGGCTAATTTAAGCGCAGTGTGCAGCGCAGTAAGGGCAGACGGCAAGGGGGCTTCAAAGCGCAGCTGCTTTGCAGTTCTGGGATGGCTGAAGCCCAAAACCGTGGCGTGCAGGGCTTGGCCTCTGAGGTATCCAAGCAATTCCCGAGCGTTGAGCGAGAGCTTAGTTTTGGAGGCTGCAAAGCCAGAGCCATAAGTTGTGTCGCCCAGCAGCGGGTGGCCGATATGGGCCATGTGAACCCTGATCTGATGTGTGCGACCTGTTTCCAGCTGGCAACGAATGAGAGTGGCAGCGCCAAAGTTCTCTTCCCATTTCCAATGGGTGATCGCCTCGCGCGCAGTTTGTGAATTAGAGACAGCCATCTTTTGGCGGTTGGACGAAGAACGCTCAAGCCCGGTGCTCACCGTTCCGGCGCGGCGTTCTGGTGTGCCCCAGACGAAAGCCAGATATTCGCGCTGCAACCTGCCATCGCGCCCGTGTGAGGCGAATTGTTCAGACAACGATTGATGCGCCTTATCATTCTTGGCAATCACCAACAGCCCGCTGGTGTCTTTATCTAGGCGGTGAACAATGCCTGGGCGTTTCACGCCACCAATACCTGAAAGTGAATCGCCGCAATGGGCAATCAGTGCGTTGACCAAGGTGCCGGTTTCGTTGCCCGCACCCGGATGCACCACAAGACCCGCAGGCTTGTTAATGACGATCAAGTCTTTGTCTTCGTAAATAACCGCCAGCGCAATGTTTTCGGCTTGCGGAAGGGCTGGTGCGGCTGCTGGCACTTCCACCAGAACGCGCTGGCCCATTTTTAATTTTGTTCCACCGTCAAGCACCACCACGCCCTCGACAGAGACGCAGCCTTCGGCAATAAGCTTTTGAAAGCGGGCACGGCTGACCTCAGTAAACTGCCCGCCCAGAAATTTATCAAGGCGTGTTGCTTCAGCAGCAACTGTTTCTAATTTTGAGGACATAAGTTGAGCGACCAAAAAACACCAATGACAGAAGGCCAAAAGCGGCTTCTCTGGTTTGTCTATATCATGGGCGGCGTTTTAGTTGCGCTGTTTATTGCTCTGCTTGGCACAATTGCGTGGCAGGCGGCGCATTTGCATTAAGACGTCTTCACGGTGCAAACTGCGTCACCTGTGCGTTTGTAATTCGCATCAAACGTTGGCATGGAACCTTCGCGGCCAGTGAAATCCATATCGTTTTCGCCAAGGCCTAAATACAGCCCGTGCGGGCCCGTTTCTGGTTTGGTATAGTCGATGATCAGCTTCTTCTTTTCATTGCCCCAACGGCCATGGCCAATCAGTTCTTCACTGTTGGCGTGGATGGTGAGGAAGCGGAACAGCGTTGCACCGCAACCCGCTTTATCATCCACGGCGATGCCGCAGAAATCCGCACCGCAAGGGGCCACGTCAAAAGTTTTCCACGGTTTGCCCTTGGCTGAGTAAGCTGATTTATCATCGTTTACCGTCCAGCGCCCGAAAAATTGTGAATCGGCCGCCCGTGCCGCAGTGCTGCCGCACAGGCCCATTAGGATAAAGCCAGCGGCCCAGATAAGATGACGAGAATGAATTCTGTTTTTCATGTCGATCTCCCGAAGAAAACAACTTCGCCAGCGAATATGGCAATTTGGCGTTGGCTGCTGCGTCTAACGATAGCAATTATTTTGCTGTTTGTCACTTATGCTGGATTGCGGGCGATTTTGGAGGCTTTTGATAATGGTGGATTTCCTGAAGCCTTAGCGATCAAAGTTGAAATTCTGCCGCTGATTTTTCCGTTGCATATGATCACGGGCGGCTTGGCTTTGTTGTTGGTGCCCGCAACAATTATTCTGCGCGGCACAAGCTGGCATAAGTGGGCAGGGCGTTGCACCGCCATAGATATTTTGCTGGCGGGCCTCACGGCACCTATCGTTGCTTGGGCTGCACCTGTCACTTTGGTTTCAGCGGCAGGGTTCACAGCGCAATCTGCTGTCTGGATGTCACTATTGGTCGCTGGTGTGTGGAACGTCAAGCGTGGGCGTGTAGGCGCACATCAGACCTGCATGATCTTGATGGCAGCTGTCACATCAGGCGCATTATTCTTTCGCATTTATCTGGCCTTATGGTCGCACTTCGGCAACGTGCATTATTTCAAAACTTTCTATGCATGTAACGCTTGGATTGCCTGGGGCTTGCCGTTGTTTGTCACGGCTTTTGTACTGCGCAACAGGCCTCTTGCCGCAAAGCGAACATTCAGCCTATAGCAAGCCCAACGCTCCCTTCGTCTATCGGTTAGGACGGCAGCCTCTCACGTTGCAAAGACGGGTTCGACTCCCGTAGGGAGCGCCATCCAGAAATTAAGCTATTGAAATTGTAATTGTATTTTGAAAGTGGGACACTTTTGTGGAAAAAGTGGGACACTTTCAGTTCATTTTACGTTCGCGGAACCATGAGCGGCATCGCATCTTGCGAAAGCTTTCGACGGTTTGCGCGGCGCGTGTAGTGCGTTGCCATTTCGGCACGGGTCCATCCAAAAATCGCCATGAGTTGAAGATCGCTTGCCCCGTTTTCGGCGGCGATTGTTGCACCGGCTTTGCGAACGCCATGACTAGAGCAATGCGGCAATCCCGCTTGATCACACCACTGTCGCATCGCATTTCCAAAACCATTGGCGGTAAAAGGCTTTCCAAAGCTGGTGACGAGGAATGTCATATGCCCCAGATTTGTAGCGTCTAGGACGGTCTGCAATTGAGGCAAGATTGGGAGGTCTACTTCGGCTCTTGTTTTGCCATGCCGGAACTCTAACCAACCATCTCTGATGTGTTGACGACCCAACAAGACGACATCGCCTCGTCTCGATCCCGTGTAGAGCAAAAGTGCCATTGCCAGTCGCGCAACCGAACCCAGCGGGTGACGATTTTCAAATTCATGCACTTCCGAAACAGTACACGTGTGGTGGCCGTCAGTCTTCGTCTTAATCTTGGCAATTTCAGCAACCGGGTTGCGCTTTGCTATTCCACGACCAACTGCAAACTTGAATAATGCTCTGAGAGCTTTCAACAGTCCGTTGGCGGCTTCGGGCCTGTCAGCACGATCATCAAGCCAAACCCGCACATGTCTTGCTTTAATTTTCGCGAACGGCTTCTCGCCAATTGCTAGGTGCAAGTTTACGAGTATGCGACGTCGTGTGGCCTGCGATAGTGGGGCCAATTCCACTTTGAATGTCGTTGAGTTGAAGTAAGTGTGACAAAGCCTCGCGAACGAACCTTCGCTTACCCTCTGAAGGCCATCTGCTTTTGTGATTTACTTCCTCAGTGCGTCTTGGTAAGTCTCCATGAACTCTTCTGATCCAGGAATTCCAGGCAATCTCACTTTCTCTTGATCTTTGACACGGAAATAGAATCTGTCATTGCCGTGTCGGTCTATATCACTCACCACGTGCTTCAAATAGATCTTGACCATAGTGCCCTCGTTCATGCGCGGACACCATCGAAGGGATTGGCTTCATCGTCCGACTGTTCCCCATTGGGCAACTTGTTAAATGCAATGTCAAGTTCTTGTCTGTCCCATATTTTGCGGCTGTTGATTAATTTCGGTTTGGGCATTCGACCTTCGGTGACCAGTGCATCAAAAAGTGTTGTGCCTATTCCAATGTAGGATGCGGCAGCTTCACGACTTAAGCCTCGTGGGTCGATTGGCGATAGCCGTTTTTCCAAACTCTGGTTCACTTATGTCTCAAATGAAGATCACGAGAAGTCGGGAAGATCATTTATGCTTATCGGAGGTTACGTTCGAATTGAAGTTGTCGATGCGCACACTATTTTCGTCTCGATGCCACGGTAAACTCAATTGGGAAATGGAAGTAAAGGTGTGAAGCGCAAGGCAAAGCTGCTCGAACCGCGCATGTGCAGTTTGTGTGCAGTAACAAATGTAATGTGCATGCGACGACCGGACGTTGCGAGAAAACTAATACCAAAGGTCGCCAATTCTGACTCACTGGGGATTTCCACGAATCGAAAACTCTGATTCCATGGCGCGAGGAGGGCCTGCATCATGCCATCAGCT
>JAYVOQ010000007.1:0-2797 GCA_043757845.1 Hyphomicrobiales bacterium
CCGATGCAGTTGGAACAGTTTCGCTGCGCTCGCTGTTTCGCTGGCGGCAGGACCGCGACACAGGCCGCTGGCATGCCATTGGGGGCAAAGGTCGGCGTGACAAAAGCCTGCTCGAGCGCGTGGAAGATGGTGATGTGGCGGCTTTCATGGGAGGCCTTCTGGCCCACCAACCATTTCTGTCTGCGGCGCAAGTGCGCGACATTGTAGAGGCCAAATTTGGCGCTGAATTGGTGTTGGGTTTGGGGGTTGTGCCCCTGCCAGTTGAACGCAGCTTCCAGCGCTTTATCACGACATGGAAAACTCAAAATGCTGTGTCTCTGCTAAAGTTGAATGACCCAGATGCATTTAAATCACGCATCCGCCTTTCCGGCAACAATGCTTATTCCGGCATCACATATTTAAACGAACTTTGGGAAATTGATGCTTCCCCTGCCGACATGCTGTGCCTTGACGGCCGCTACGCCATCTATGTTTTGATTGACGTCTATTCGCGCCGGATGATGTCTTACGTCACTAAGAATCCGCGCACCGAAGCTTCGCTTTTATTGCTGCGCAAGGCCATGCTGGCGTGGGGTGTGCCTGAAATTTTGCGCACCGACAATGGTTCTGATTTCACCTCGCATGCCTTCAAGCGCGGTGTGACAGCAGTGGGAATTGTGCATGATGTGACCAGGGCTTTTTCACCTGAAGAAAAAGGCATTGTGGAACGCGCCATTGGCACCATGCAGCGCGGATTGATGACTTTGCTACCAGGCTTTATTGGCCACAGTGTGGCTGACCGAAAGGTGATTGAAGCGCGCAAAGCTTTTGCAGCTAGATTAGGCGAAAGCCCTGACAAAGCATTTTGTGTCGAACTTTCGCACACCGAGTTGCAAACCTATATGGATCGTTGGTGCGAAGACAAATACGCCCATCATGAACATGACAGCTTAAAAACCACGCCATTTCTCAAAGCGCAAAACTGGAAGGGATCAATCAGAACGATTGCCAACGCGCGGACGCTTGACCTGTTGCTGGCTCCGGTTTCAGGGGGATCACGCGTGGTGACCAAGCGCGGCATTCAATTGGACGGTGGCTATTATTTCTCTGGTGCATTGATGGCCGGTGCCCGCGTGTTCTGCCGGCAAGACCCCGAAGACATGGGAAGGCTTTATGTGTTTGAAGATGAAATGGGCGCATTCATGTGCGAGGCCATTTGCCCAGAACGCGCTGGTGTTGACCCACGCCAAGCTGTGGCCATGGCCAGAGCCGAGCAAAGCCGCATTATTAAAGAAGGCACGAAAGATATTCGCGCGCAAGCTCGCGCCATCAAACCACGCGATATGGTGGATGCTGTGCTTGATCTGGCAGGGCGAAAATCAGCTTCGATCACAGCCTTTCCACGGCGGTCTGAAACCCATTCGACAACGGCCATTGAACAGGCTGAAATTGCTTTGGACGGAATCTTTGATGCGCCTGAACTGATGGCTGCTGCCAATGATCAACCCACCAGCAATGTGGTGGCCTTGCCGGAAACCCAAAAACAACGCTTTGCCCGCGCCATGGCTGTGAAAGATGCTTTGGCAATGGGCGGCTTGGTTGATGCCGAGCAGGTGCGGTGGTTCGGCAATTATGAAACGACAGCTGAATTTAAATCTCTGGCTTCTCTGTTCGAGGAGCATGGGCGTGAGTGGCTTAATGCGTAAAAAAAAGGCCTCGCCGGGTTGCCGCCCAGCGAAGCCATAACAATCATCAGCAAGGGGCTTATAGCCATGACGAAGAAAATTGACAAGAGCGCGGGGTATAGCTCAAAAATTGTGCCCCTGAGGAATATGCAGCAGGTTGAAGAGCTTTTGAACCGCGCGATAGATGCGCCTGCACATTTACCAAATTGGGTTGTTTTTTCTGGACGTTCGGGTGATGGCAAAACCACAGCCGGCAGCCATGCTGCACTCAAACGCAACGCGTTGCTGTTTGAGTGCCGTTCGACTTGGTCCACTGGAACGCTGATCCAAGCCATTTGCGA
The DNA here is from genome assembly GCA_043757845.1 of Hyphomicrobiales bacterium. Taxonomy (GTDB): domain Bacteria; phylum Pseudomonadota; class Alphaproteobacteria; order Rhizobiales; family Aestuariivirgaceae; genus Aestuariivirga. The sequence goes on from JAYVOQ010000007.1 coordinate 2,006, forward strand.
TGAACTCAATTTTGGGCCGATCAGGGGTTCAATTTCTGCCAAAGAAAAACGCATTATTGACGCGCTGTTTGAAGACCCTGTGCCATTGATTTTTGATGAAGCCGATCACTTAGTCAAGAAAAGCTTGATTGATGTGATCCGCGGCATCAGCGATGTGACGAGGTGTCCGATATTACTTATTGGTGAAGAACATTTACCCATGAAGCTTGAACAGTTTGAACGCGCCCATAACCGCGTTCTGAGCTGGGCCCACACCGTGCCTTGCGACTTTTCAGAGGCCAAGCAGCTATTCAAACTTTACAGCCCTGACATTGAAATTGCCGACGACTTGCTGCAAAAAATTGTTGTCGACACCAATGGCTCGACCCGCCGCATCGTGACCAATATTGAGCGTGTGCGCGAGTTTGCCAAAGTGCATGGTCACATGATTGTTGACCTCAAACAATACCGCGACGATATTTATCGTGGCAAACCCACCACGCAATTCAAGAAACCGTCACGGGTGGCCGCATGATGGCCGCTGCTAACACAAAGGCCGCCTTGGCCTCGCTTGACCAATTCACACTCGAGATTGATGTGGGCCAAGAGGAAATGTGGCTGGCTTTGCGCGATATGCCAAAGACAGGTTTTACCGCAGAGATGTTGGCCCAAGCATCAGAGGCTAGCACGAGCAAGGCTGAATTTTATTTGGCGCAGCTGACCCGCAAAGGCATTGCCAGAGAGATAGGCCTTTCGCAGCGGCGTGAGACAATGTTTGCAGTACCAAGACTGATAAATCAGCCCGAGGTTTAT
>JAYVOQ010000008.1:0-10371 GCA_043757845.1 Hyphomicrobiales bacterium
ATACGAAGCCACTGGTCCGTCCGCAATTCCCGTCTCGCCATTCATGCCAGCCTCCACGTCCAGCAGGCAGCTTGAATCACAACTTTTCTGATTTGGGAATCCTAAATGTCAACAGTACCTAATTTGGGTGCTTTCAACTTTTTGAAGACCGGCATCGACCCACAACTTTTGCATGGGTTCCATCTGAGAGAATTCTTCACTTGGTAGTAACAAAGACGATTTACCCATGTCAGTGAGAATTTTGGTAATCGGGTGTCCGGGCATTCCCTTGGGCAAATCCCACATATAGGTGGCAACCTGTCCGCCGGGCTTGGTAACTCGACACAATTCTGCAACGGCTTTTGGCGGGTTTGGCACAAAGGCAATAACCAAAGCCATGGTGGCAACATCGAAGCTGCGATCACCGAATGGCAAATTCTGCGCATCGCCTACGTGATAATCGGCTTGGCCAGTTTGATGTCGTTGGCGTGCATATTGGATTTGCCCTTCCGAAGGATCAATTCCAGTGACCGAAGAAGGAGTGCATTGCTTGATCACTTCGTCGGTGAAAGCGCCATTGCCACAGCCCACGTCAAGCCACTTGGATTGGGTCGGCGTCTCCAGCCAATGCAAAAACTGAACACCCACCATCTTGCTCCAGCGGCCCATATAACTTTCATAAGCCGCACCGTCAGTGAAATCGTTGCGTGGTTGAGGCATAGCTATCTAATCCTTCATAAAATTTGGAAACCAACCTTCGTGTATTTGCCTAATCTGCGCCATAGGCAAATTGAGCCTCGATCCTATGATCAGTGATGGGCTTTGTGTCACTTCACCGATAATTTTGGCGGGAATGCCTTTGCCTTGTGCATCGGTGAGAAGCTCAATCGCTTCGGCGGGCCTTGCTGAAATGACATAGCGGGCCTGATCTTCGCCAAATAGTGCGACGTGATCTGCGTTCTCGATTTTTGCGCCGAAACTTGTTGGCAGCGCCATTTCAACAACCGCAACGCCTAAACCGCCATCTGAAATATCATGCACGGCTGTTACCATGCGGTCATTAATCAGTGTGCGGACGAAATCGCCATGGGCCTTTTCTTTGGCCAGATCGACGGGTGGAGGTGCGCCTTCTTCACGGCCCAACACTTCGCGCAGATAGATCGATTGGCCAAGTTCCGTGCCGTCACCGCCGATGAGAATGATCAGGTCGCCCGCTTGTTTAAAACGGCTGGTCATCATTTTCGACAAATCAGTGAGCAGGCCCACGCCGCCAATGGTGGGTGTTGGCAGAATGCCTTGGCCCATGGTTTCATTATAGAGCGATACATTGCCGGACACGACGGGGTAATCCAGGGTGCTGGCCGCTTCGCCAATGCCTTTAATGGCGCAAACCAATTGCCCCATGCATTCGGGGCGCTCGGGGTTGCCAAAGTTTAGATTATCGGTGAAGGCTATGGGCATTGCGCCCACGCAAGTGAGGTTGCGCCAGCTTTCGGCTACGGCTTGTTTGCCCCCTTCAAAGGGATCAGCCTCAACATAACGCGGGGTTACATCTGATGTGACAGCGATGGCCTTTTTGTCAGTGATGCGCACCACGCCAGCATCGCCACCGGGGATTTGCGCAGAGTTGGATTGCACCAAGGTATCATATTGTTCCCACACCCAACGGCGCGAGCACATATCGGGTGAACCAATTATTTTAAGCAAGGCTGCGGCCAAATCGGTTGGCGCGGCCACGTCCTCTGGTTTCAAACGTGGGTGTTTCTTTGGTTCAATCCAAGGCCTGTCATATTCCGGCGCGTTGTCGCCCATTTCTTTGATCGGCAGATCGGCTTTCACTTGGCCTTGGTGTTTGATCACGAAACGCAGCGTGTCGGTGGTTTTGCCAATAATCGCAAAATCCAAACCCCATTTCACGAATATGGCTTCCGCCTGTTTTTCCTTCTCAGGGCGAAGCACCATGAGCATGCGTTCTTGAGATTCCGATAGCATCATTTCATAGGCGCTCATGCCATCTTCACGGCAAGGCACATGATCGAGATCGAGTTCAATGCCAAGATTGCCTTTCGCCCCCATTTCAACGGCAGACGAAGTTAGGCCCGCAGCACCCATATCTTGAATGGCGATCACAGCGCCGGAGGCCATCAATTCCATGCAGGCCTCAAGCAAGCACTTTTCAGTGAAGGGGTCACCCACTTGCACGGTCGGGCGTTTTTCATCAGCGTCCGCCTCAAAAGCAGCTGACGCCATGGTTGCGCCGTGAATGCCGTCGCGGCCGGTTTTCGCACCCAGATAGACGACGGGCAGGCCCACACCCTTGGCTTTGGAATAGAAAATTTTATCAGCATCAGCCAGACCCACGGCCATGGCGTTGACTAGGTTGTTGCCATTGTAACGCGCATGAAAATTCACTTCGCCGCCCAGTGTTGGCACGCCGAAGGAATTGCCATAGCCGCCCACGCCGGCAACCACGCCTGAAACCAAGTGGCGGGTTTTGGGGTGTGAAGGCTCACCAAAGCGCAAAGCGTTCAGCACTGCGATAGGCCTGGCACCCATGGTGAAAACGTCACGCAAAATACCGCCAACACCGGTGGCGGAGCCTTGATAGGGTTCAATAAAACTGGGGTGGTTGTGGCTTTCCATTTTGAACACAATGGCTTGACCGTCATCTATATCAATCACACCAGCATTTTCGCCCGGCCCGCAAATCACGCGGGGGCCAGTGGTGGGCAAAGTTTTGAGCCATTTTTTGGAAGATTTATAAGAACAATGTTCATTCCACATGGCCGAGCAAATCCCCAGCTCTGTCATTGTTGGTGTTCGGCCTAAAAGTTTCAAGAAACGCTGATATTCATCAGGTTTCAGGCCATGGGCGAAAACGATTTCAGGGGTAATGGCAGGTTCAACGGGCTTGCTCATGCCCGCCGTTTAATTGGCGGTGCCCAGATTCACAACTTATTCTTCATCGCTGACAGGTGTGTTGAAAACCCGCTTTTGAGACTGTTTTTTCTGAGCAGTTGCTTCCGCCAAAGCGGCTTGAAGCCGCTGAATTTCAGCCTTGCGACGCTCGGCTTCTAATGGGGCAACAAAGGGCTTCTGCTTCATGACAGCTCCAACTACGATTGGTCCCCGGGAGAAGTGGTCTAGCTTAAGCTTCTTGCTGCCCCGTTAATGGCACAAGCCAATTTGCGATCAAATGGGTCGCCTTGATTTACGCAGTTTCAATTTGATAATAGTGAGCGCAAAATTTGAATAAATTTTTGAGAAAATTGAATTCAAGCGGCCAGCAAGCTTTGAAACAGCGGCAGGCAGTCTTGTTTGCCATGCAAAGCTTCAATCATATTTTCAGGGTGAGGCATCATGCCGATGACGTTGCCCGCTTCATTGCAAATGCCGGCAATGTCATTCATTGCGCCGTTGGGGTTGCTGTCTTCAGCATAACGGAATACCACGCGGCCTTCACCTTCAAGGTGTTTGAGCGTTTCGGAATCGGCGATGTAATTGCCTTCGCCATGGGCAACGGGGCAGGAAACGACAGTGCCTTGCGCCATTTTATTGGTGAAGAAGGTTTTGGTGTTCTCCACTCTCAGACGCACTTCGCGGCAGACGAATTTCATCTGGGCATTGCGTACTAGGGCGCCGGGCAAAAGACCAGCTTCAGTGATGATCTGAAAGCCGTTGCACACCGCCAGAACTTTAAGTCCTTTAAGCGCTTTGGCTTTCACGTCTGCCATAATGGGTGAACGCGCGGCGATGGCCCCACAGCGCAGATAATCGCCATAGGAAAAACCGCCGGGCACGACTACAAGATCGACATCTGGCAAAGTCGTATCAGTGTGCCAAACTACCTGTGGCTTGACGCCTGTGGTTTTTTCGAGCGCAAGAACCATGTCATGATCACGGTTTATTCCAGGGAAAAGCAGAACGGCGGATTTCATTTTGTAGACTCTGATTTGCGTGCAGTTACGAGCGCGGGAATGCTGAAAAGATATTGAAGGACTAAATCTGTCAGACCTCGCAACGCCATTAGGTCTTTCCTGTCAGTGAGTTCAGTGTCATGGGCACTCTCATTCCCAAGCGACTTAATTTCGTTTGCCCATTCCACTAGTGCAGGAGTAAGTTTTCCAAGTTTGCCAAGTTGGCCGATACGGCTGGCAAGCATTCCCTCAAGATTTGGATCAATCGCTTTTAGTCCGATTTCAAGGGCCCGTCGATACATCACTCCCGCTGCCTCTTCGTTTCCGTGGATTGCGAAATTGGATTCGGCCTGTTTCATCGCGCGGTGTACGTTCTCGGGAAGCGCGGAAGGGATGCTCGGTTCCTTCGGGGATGGCCAAAGCTCCATAATACTGTAGTTGGATGAGTTGAATGATTTGTTTTGTTGCGAGATTTGTTGAATCGGAAGGTTGTTTGACGCTGCGTCGATTCTTGCGCTCGAAGGATCTTTGCAATGTGGACACAGCAAGAAAACTAACCCTCGGTGAGATCCCTCTGAAACTGTTATGACAACTTCGAGAGCAATGTTCTGGGTCTGGCAGTGAGGACAGGTTGTAACAAAACTTGCCATAGCTGTCCTTAATTTATCTCAATTTCATAATTCTCAATCACCGTATTGGCGATCAGCTTTTCGCACATCTGTTTCAGCGCGGCTTTGGCCTTGCTCTGATCAGTCTCAACCAAATCAACCTCAAAAAACTTGCCCTGACGCACGCTTGTTACGCCAGAAAAGCCGAGCGAACCCAAGGCCCCTTCGATGGCTTTGCCTTGTGGATCGAGCACGCCATTTTTCAGGGTGACTTTAATTTTAGCTTTCATTTTCGTTTTCTCTTCTTCCTCCCCTGCATGCAAGGGAGGGCAGGGTGGGGTTGGTTCAGCATTTTTAATATAGGCATTGCGGATGCTGAACCAGCCCCACCCGTCTCGCGCGTGCCGCGCGATCCACCCTCCCCGCTTGCGCGGGGAGGGATGCAATTCAATCCGTCTTCACCAATTTCGGCCGTGAACGTACCGCCGTTTCACCTTCTTGTATAATGCCCAAACGCTTGGCCACTTCATGATAGGCGTCCACCAAGCTGCCCAGATCGCGGCGGAACACATCTTTGTCCAGCTTGGCATTTTTGTTGCGCATGTCCCAGAGGCGGCAATTATCTGGCGAGATTTCATCTGCCAAAACCACGCGCATCATATCATTCTCAATAAAGCGACCGAATTCCAATTTGAAATCCACCAGCTTGATGCCGATACCCAGAAATAGGCCCGACAGAAAATCATTGATACGGATCGACATGTGCATAATGTCGTCCATCTCCATGGGTGTTGCCCAACCGAAGGCGGTGATGTGTTCTTCATTCACCATTGGGTCGCCCAATTTGTCATTCTTGTAATAGCATTCAATAATAGAGCGGGGCAGGGCCGCACCTTCTTCAAGGCCGAGGCGCTTGGCCAGCGAACCGGCAGCCACGTTGCGGATGACGATTTCCAGTGGGATGATCTCCACACTGCGCACCAATTGCTCTCGCATGTTCAATGAGCGGATGTAATGCGTGGGCATGCCCATGTCATTCAAGCGCTGGAAGATATAATCAGAGATGCGCTGGTTCAAAACGCCTTTGCCTTCAATAACCGCCTTTTTTTCAGCGTTGAAAGCCGTGGCGTCATCTTTGAAGTGAACAATCACGGTTCCTGGCTCAGGACCCTCATAAAGAATCTTGGCCTTGCCTTCATAGATGCGGGTACGCTTGCCATTCATCGAAAGAATCCTCAATCTAACTCCGTGAAACTATCATTAACATATAGGTGCGGCATTGGTGCTAATTCAAATTATGTAAAATGCCCCTGTGGAAAGACGTGCTTTTATGCTGAATTGCTGCGCTGCACAATGTGTAATTTGGGCGTATTTTCACCTTGATTTGCCAAGCTTTCGCGCTAGCTGATATACTTAACTTGTAAGGAGACTGAATCATGACCACCTTCGACAATCGCGAAAAAGCTGCTGAAGCAGGTTTCGTTGCCCAAGAATCTGCTGAATTTGAGGCGCGGGCGCGTCGAGACAGGTTTGTGGGCCATTGGGCTGCTGGTTTGCTGGGCTTGCACGGCGATGATGCCAAAGCTTACGCCAAAAGCTTGGTGAGTGCAGATTTGGAAAAGCATGGCGACAGTGATGTGATTGATAAGTTGAAAAAAGATTTCGCGGCAAAAGGTGTTGAGGTTTCATCTGCCACCATTGACCAGATGTTGGCTGAAAAAATGCAGGAAGCGCGCAACCAGCTTAAAGCTGGCCAAAAATGAGTCTTCGTACGCGGCTGCATGATGGTACGCCGTTTTTGTTTTCATGGATGGGCATTCCTGGTTCGCAACTTGCTGGCCAGTTGGCACGCGCCGGGCTTGATAGTGTGGCGCTGGATTTGCAGCACGGCCTTATAGCCATGGATCAAGCCAACGTGATGGCCGCGGCCATAACAGCAGCGGGCAAACCGGTCATCGCCCGCGTGTTGTGGAATGACCCTGGCCTCATTGGACAAGTATTGGATTTTGGTTCTTCGGTGGTGATCGCACCGATGATCAATACAGTTGAAAACGCGCGCGCATTGGTAAAGGCGGCGAAATATCCACCCTTGGGCCAACGCTCTTGGGGTGGCTATGCGATGGTGCAGGCATCAGGCAAATCGGCGGCAGATTATTTGAAGGACGCCAACCACGATACGCTGGTTTTTGCAATGATCGAAACCCAAGAGGCGTTAGACCTGGTGGAAGATATCGCAGCCGTGCCGGGGCTAGACGGCCTATTTGTGGGGCCATCAGACTTGTCGATTGCCCTGTCCAAGGGTGCTGAATTGAACCGCCTTTCGGCGGCCAATCTGGTGGCGATGAAACACATTGTAGACGTGGCGCGTAAAAATAAGCTGGTGGCTGGCGCTTTCGCAGGAAACGCTGAGATCATCAAACAATTTGCTGCGATGGGTTATACTTTCATGGCGGCGGTGACAGACAATGATGTGCTGAAATTGGGGATTGAGGCGGCGGTGAAGGGAGCCATTTGACCTTTCCATTCAAACCGCTAATCCTTGCAACATGAACCTTCCCCCCGCCCAAGCGCAAATTCTTGACCGCATGATCGCCCTTGTCGAAGCCGCAGGACCGATTGAGGCGCAGACTGATAAGTATTTCACCAACACCGCACGCATCGTTGCGGCCCATGGTGATGTGGAAGTGACCTTTGCTGTTTTCATGCGCAGGCGTGTTGTTGCGGCTCTGGAGCCAGTTATTCGCCTCGTCAATTATTTTGTGCCGGACGCCAAGGTGACGCGTTTTGTGGCTGAAGGCGAGGTTGTTCCTTCTGAACGCAAACTGATGGAAATTACGGGATCAATGAAGAAGCTCTCAGAGATTGAGACTTTGCTTCTGCAAAAAACCGGCTTTCCCTGTGTGGCCGCCAACAATGCCTATGAAATGTGTCTGGCCATTCCAACAGCTGGCTTCATGGATATGCATGCGCGCCATGGGTCTGGTGCGGAAATGAATATCCTTGCCGCTTATGGTGCAAAGGTGGGCAGTGAGGCCGCACGTGCAGCCAATCGCGCGGTCAAAGGATTTATTGGTTCATCGCAAGACTTGACAGCACCATTTTTTGGATCGGCCGCAGGCATAGGCACCATGCCTCATGCGTTGGTGGGATATGCTGATGGTGACGTGTTGGCGGCCATGAAGCTGTTTCACAAAACGTTGCCTGAATCGAAATCACTGATCGCTCTGGTGGATTATACTGGCCTCGAAATTTCTGATGCCTTGCGGTGTGCCAAATGGTTTTATGATGAGGCTAAATTAGATGGGCAGGGCAAAAGCTTCGGTATCAGGCTTGATACGCATGGTGGTCGATTTGCTGAAGGCTTGGATTATGAAAAATCAGTCGAGGTGATGGGCGACTGGCTGAAAGTGCGCGGCGAATACTCAATCGTGGAACAGGTCTTGGGCGGGCGCACGGTGCAGCTTGATCCGAACAATATGTTAGTGGACAAAGTGCGCCGCATCCTCTTCGGCAAAGGCGTTTCGGTGGCTTCAATCATTCATGCCAGACGTGCATTAGATCAAGCAGGATTCAAATCGGCGACGATTGTTGGTTCTTCGGGCTTTGATCCACAGAAATGCCAGATCATGGGGGCTGCCAAAGCGCCGATTGACATGGTGGGCACTGGCTCATTCTTGCCGGCCACCTTGACCGAGACTTACGCAACGGCAGACATCATCCGCTACAACAGCGTGGCGCGCGTTAAAACTGGACGCGAATTTTTACTATAATTTGCCATTAACTTTGCATTAACCATCCGCTCCTGCGAAGACTGGGTTCTCATTGAGGAGGCCGCTTCGTTGAGGATTAATTATGAAGAAATTTACGTTGGCGCATTTAGCAGCGGCCTTTGCTTTTGGGTTTTCAACCGCTGATGTTGATGCCAAAGAACACCACCACAAATGGCACCTTTATAAATCGCAGCATAACATCCGTTATCATATGCGGCACCACAAACATCACCAAAAATATCACCACAAAAAGCATCATATTGCCTTGTTGCCAGTGGTGGTCGCGCATGTTTACGTCAGCAGCCAGCGTTTGAGCCTTGACGTCAATGGTTCGCGCTATGCTGACTGGGCCGTTTCAACTGCGCGGCAGGGTTATCACACGCCCGAAGGCTCTTTCCATGCCACGCGTTTAGAACGGGTTTATTATTCGCGGAAGTATGACAATTCACCCATGCCTTATTCCGTGTTTTTCTACAGCGGCAATGCCATTCATGGCACGAACCATGTTGGTGCTTTGGGCCGGCCAGCTTCGCATGGTTGCATTCGCCTGTTGCCACAAAATGCGGCTCAGTTATTCGCTATGGTTCAGCATTACGGTATGGCCAGAACCCGCATCATCATTTCTGACTAAGCGTTTGGCTCCTTGCGCCAAGTGTTGCGCTCTGCGATGTTGCCGCGGGGCTAACGAACGGATTCGGGCACATGTTGAAATTTATTGGAACAGTCATTCTAGGCTTGGGTTTGGCTTTGGGCGGTACGGCGGCTGAAGCCACGGCCAAACATCATCCGCATTTGCCGCCAGCGCCGCCTATTGTGGTGGCCCATATTTCAGTGAGCAGTCAAAACCTATATCTCACGGTCAATGGTTGGCCGAGCGGTTCTTGGCCGGTCTCAACGGCGGGTGTGGGCTATCACACGCCGCGCGGCACATTTCGGGTGCAGCGCTTGGCAAAGATATGGTTTTCCAAGAAGTACGATAATTCACCTATGCCGAATTCTGTATTCTTTGACGGCGGCATAGCCATTCATGGCAGCTATCACATCAAGTCACTTGGACGTCCAGCATCGCATGGCTGTGTGCGTTTGCATCCTGACAATGCCGAAAGGCTTTTTGATTTGGTGGAGCAATACGGCCCGTCGCACAGCCAGGTTATCGTAACGGATTGAACATGGCGAAAGCAGCCTTAGTCACTGGCGGAGCGCAAGGAATTGGCGCTGCGGTTGCGGCTAAATTATTGAGTGATGGCTTCAATGTTTTATTGGTTGATCGCAACGCGGAGCGCCTGGCGCAAGAAGCCGCAGGTTTGTCTGGCTACGGCAAAGTGGAGACACTGGTTGCAGATTTACGGGATGATGCAACGCCTAAATTTGCCGTCGATTTGTGTTCTCAAAAATTTGGTCGTCTGGACGTATTAATCAATGCTGCTGGGGATGTTTCTCGCGGCAGTGTGGAAGACACATCGCTGGAGACCTATCATCGTCTGTTTGACATCAATGTAAAAGCTCCACTGTTCTTGATGCAAAAGGCTGCCAAGTTAATGAAGGCGCAGAAAGGCGGCACGATCATCAATGTGGCATCAATGATTGCCTTGGGTGGGCCAACAAATCTCGCCACTTATGGCGCATCGAAAGCAGCGCTGGTGCAACTCACCAAACATGCAGCGCATCTTTGGGCATGGGAAGGGATCAGGGCCTTCTGCATCAATTTGGGTTGGGCTTTCACAGAAGGCGAACAGCGCACACAAACTGTTGTCCACAACATGCCGGAAAATTGGAGTGAACTGATCGGGGCGCAAACACCTGCTGGCCGGTTGATTTCGCCTTCCGACATTGCCGATTTGGTTGGTTATCTCATCTCGCCATCGGCGCAAATGATGAATGGCACGGTGATTGATTTTGAACAATTGCCCGCGGGGGTGTTTCGCACCCATCCGATACTAAAAGGCTAGGGCGGAGCGCGTGGATGAGTGAGTTGAATGCACTGTTACCGTAATGTGTCCAAATCAACGGGCATGAGCACTTATAGGTCATATTAAGTTTACGAAAGAAAGGGATATCGAATGCCCATGTTTTCGCCCGACGTCTTGCAGACTCTCG
>JAYVOQ010000009.1:0-2797 GCA_043757845.1 Hyphomicrobiales bacterium
TCGCAATGGGGCCCACCGTCAAACTCCACAGGATATTTCTTATGAAGGCCTGTCTGTTTACCGCTGAAGTTGTAAGCCATTGAAGGCGCTCAGGTCGTAATGTCCGAGGGCCTGCCAAAAAGCCCCCGGTGGAAATGATCGCGTAGATCACCTCCAGCAGGCGCTGCACACCAACCCGGCAATATGGAAACGCTGTGCACATTGTTCCCTCCTTTGTTGGGTTGGCGCAAGAGGGCATATAGTCCTATAGGAATAAATTGCGCAGTTATATACTTGACAAATGCAATTAATTAGTGGATAAGGGGTCATGGAAAACAGGCCCCAAGATCAAGAATACAATTCTCTCACAATAACGGGGTCACAAGCTCTTGCTCGTCCTGATGGTCGATATGCCATTCTGCTAAAGACGTTAGAGCAAGGGGCCATTGCGTTCGAGGTGAACGCCACTGCCATTCATTTTTTACGGCGGGAACTTGATGCCATCGAAACAATGATGAAATCGCCCGTAGGAAGCGCTTAAGGAATATTACCATGAATCTTTCAGACCCTATCTATCACAACGCCGACAAGGCCCGCGAACATCTCGAAGCCCTTCTTTGGGCCGATGGCCCTGTATGCCCTCATTGCGGCAAGCGCGATCATTCGTCTAAGATTAAGGGTGGCCGTGCGGGCCTCTATTTCTGCAATGAAGGTGATTGCCGCAAGCAATTCACCGTCACTGTTGGAACCCTGTTTGAGCGCTCCAAAATTCCTTTAAACAAGTGGGTTCTGGCAACGCATCTCATGTCAGCCTCTAAGACTGGCATTTCAGCCCACCAGCTTCACCGCATGTTGGACATTACCTACAAGTCGGCTTGGTTTATGTGCCACCGTATCCGTGAGGCAATGGGAACTACTGACAAGTCAGGCATGGGCGGTATAGGTGGCCAAGTCCAAGTTGATGAAACCTACACTGGAAACACCTCACGCCGCGCCAAGAACTATGAAGCTGGCATTTCGCACAAGTATCAGATTGTCGCGCTTGTCGAGCCTGCCACAGGTAAAGCCCGTGCTTTCCATGTGTGGCAAGAGAAGGGTTTCAAGTCAGAAGCCATACGCGATATTTTGTTCACTAACATAGATCGCAAGTCCACTTTGGTTACGGATGAAAGCAAGCTCTACAAATACACTGGCAAAGCCTATGCCAAACACCAAACCGTCAAACATCAAGGCGGAAAGTATGTAAACAAAGAAGGCTTCACCACAAATAATGTGGAAAACTTCTTTGGCACGTTCAAGCGTTCCATGAAGGCTCATATCCATTGCAGTGAGCAGCATTTGCAGCGTTATGTGTCTGAAAGCTCATTCCGCTATTCAAACCGCAAGATCAACGACAGCGAACGCGCTTTAGAAGCCCTTAAGGGTATCGAAGGCAAGCGTTTGACCTATCGGCCAACTGTCTAAGGCAATCACCAAAAAACAGCTTGTTAACAGACTGGTTTGGTTGAGGAGAAAGAAGCCTTAGCAGTGCTTCCAATCTGAAATTTCACTATATTGTTCTCGTGATGTTCGCTGTTCGCTGATTCGGGTGATGGAATGCGCCAGTACCCGTGCATGGATACTGCCTCATGCTTACACTCAGAACATTGAACTGCGCCATTCACAAAAAGCTGGAACGTGAAGCATCCGCATTTGCATTGCCACACGTCCGGCTCCGGTTTGTTGAGTTTTTTGAGTTCAACCACTTTCATTGAAAGACACTCACATGAGTAAAAAGAGAACCGAGCCGACCAAAATCGTTCATCGCGATTCAAAGGACGGTGAATTTGTAACTAAAGAATATGCAGACAAACATAAAGACACTACAGAACAAGAAAGGGTTCGGATTAGAGACAAATAACATGTCTGGAATCCATAAGACGCTTAATTAAGTAACCTTGGAGCGGCGGGAATTCTTGACCGGAGTACCGCCGCTCTTTCTTTTTCCCTTTACAGGTGATTTGTCAACATGCGGCTTGTGCGGCGTTTTTAGCATTCGCGTTAGAACTTCATCTCGTTTTTTATCGGAGGCAACTTGACTATCATTATCCCGTGCTTGCATCGTTTCCCCGCTGAGGCCGCCGTAGTCGGCCGATTAGTTCTTGGCTTCAGTGAATTGGAGTTGTTGTTTGCGCATATTACAGTTTTAGCACGCAAAGCAGATAGAGACGAAATGTTTAGAGCTATTTTCCGAATTACGTCAGAAAGCTCTAAAATTTCAATCTGTATATCACTTTTGACCGAACCAATGAAGGAAATGAACCTGGCTGGAGAATTTGGACACTTGATCGGCGCTATGCGCCATTGCACCAAAATAAGAAACCAGTTTGCCCACTGCCAATGGGCCGACACATATCAAGGACTATTTGTCGCCAATTTAAGCGAAGCAGCAGACGCAAATGAAGGGTTCAAAATGAATTTTCGACACCTCCCAATGAGCCTTCTAAAAACTCAGGAAGAATACTTCGTGTATGCACGGACGCTCCTTGCATATTTCCAATCGCAAATTGAATTGCATCAAGGTCTAAGACAAACAGTCCTAGTTTTTCCAATTCCAAAAGTGTTAAAACAACCGCTTCTTTATAATCCAGAAGTCCAATACCCATAGACGGGTCTAGCAAGCGAAGTTGGCAAAACCCTATTTCGCTTGCTTGATTGAACGCATCACCCTGTCTCTTTTCACTTAACATACTTTTTGCATTTCTCAAGTATATAACTGCGATAAATTGTCAAGTGGTGATTTGAAAAATATCGCACGTGGCTAAAGAGCCCTCATCCG
>JAYVOQ010000010.1:0-10221 GCA_043757845.1 Hyphomicrobiales bacterium
CCGAATTCGAAAATGTCATCTGCCGCATCGGAAAATCCTCCGACACAGAAGAATCACATCAATGCAAATTCAGCAAGACATTAAATCAGAGGTTCCCTAAATTATTACCTTCTCTTGCTCTGGGGTTATGTTGACCACATGTGCCTCGTTATCAATGACCTGTTTCAATTTGGCTACGATGAAGAGAGCGTCAAAGGTAGAAGGAGTATTGGGTTTAAAAATATCAAGGACAAGAAAAAATACCTCGCTAAATTGAAAGCAGTTGATGAACGCTTCTACGACTTTGTTGTTTCGATAGAGTTTCAGGAATGGTTGGACATTCTCGGACAGCTTCGGCACAGAAATGCCCACAAAGAGATGATCTCACCCTCACCATTACTCAACCCTACAGATGCTTCGAAAATAGACGACGCGGCAATTGATGCCATAATTTATAAGGACCACCCTATAGATATTGGTGAATTGGCAAAGATTCCAGCCTTTGTCGAATCTAAAAAAGCGATGGATAGACATAAGTACCGCGTGTCAAAAATGGAGAAAATTTTTGATCACGTGGCAGTTGTTAAAGTTGGCTTCCTTGATCCAGTTGCCAGGATTAAAATTGACATGGACAATCTGATCAAGCTGACCGAGCTATTGCTTTCCGCCTCCACAAAATCAAGAATTGTTGGTGGCACATAGCATATAACTTAAGACCCGCTTTCCCTCCAGTTTACGGTGACGGGTGACAGTGCATTTAGTTATTTATGAGGTTTTGAGCAGTATGACCCGTTTCATCCTCGCTTCTCTGCGGCCCCCATCCGCCCGTCGGGCACGTTCTCCCAACGGAAGAAGGGTAGTGGGAAAAAAAGCCGGAGCTTTCGGCGCGGGCCTTTGTAATTCTGGAAGGGCTGATCACTTCCGCCCAAGGAGAGTTCTGTTGCTTACTTGTCTTCTTTCTTCTTCATAGTGGGTCGGAAAGTATCTTCCAACCTTGCGCCTGAATCGGATGAGCCATATTGGGCCCAGCCTTTCCGCGAACCCAACCCAACAATAGTTTTGAGCCCATCATAAAAACGACGTTGGTGTGGGATGCTAACAGGTTCCGGCTCAGGGCAACCTGCCCTTATCCCGCAAAAGCTCAACAAACCCATCGAAGGCGGCATAAGTGGCCTTGGCGAGTGCGGCCCCCACGCTCACGCGGCGCACGCCGACGGAAGCTATGTCGGCAACTGACAGTCCAGTTGCGGTGAGGTTAGAGTTGACGGGCTTATCGACCGACTGCACGACGCGCTCAATATCAGCAAGCATTTTGAGGCCCGGGGCATAGAGGCAATCAGCACCTGCCGCACTATAGGCCCGCAATCTGGCAATCACCTCGTCCATATTGAGCGTTTGCATCAAATAGGCCTCGCAGCGCCCAACCAAAATAACACTCTGGCCAGAGGCATCAATGGCGGCACGTGCGGCTTTGACGCGAGCAACTGCTTCATCCAATGCGTAGAATGATACGCCATTGCGGTCTTCGATAGAAAGTCCAGCCACGCCGGTGGCAATGCAGCGCGTGACGTTGGCCCCTACACCTCCAGCCGTGTCTGCAAAGCCTGCTTCAAAATCTGCATTCACTGGAAGCGGGGTCACGTTGCAAAGAAACTGCAAATGCGCAAGCACTTCGTCAACGCTCATCCCACCATCATCTTTGCCTAAAGCCCAAGCTGCACCCGCACTGGTGGAGGCTAAAGCTTTAAAACTTGCATGTTCTAATCGCAGCGCAGTACCCCCATCCCAAGGATTGGGCAAAACAAAGCAACCCGATTGATGCAAGCTACGAAATACAGCGCGGCGTTCGGTGATGGTAGGCATGATGAGTACTCCTCAAGCCCGCTACAATGCTTTGAATTTGATGTTACGTAAAGGATTGGCGAAACGACAAACCCAATGTGGTCGGATTTACCCTTCCCCCAATAGGAGAAGGGTAGGATACCAAACAAAAAGGGCCGGAGCTTTTGGCTCCGTCCCCTAGACGATAATATTTGAAAAAGACTTACTTGTCTTCGTCCTTCTTCTTCATCGCGGCTTGGAAAATATCTCCAAGAGAAGCACCTGAATCAGAAGAGCCATATTGCGCCACGGCTTCGCGTTCATCGGCAATTTCCATCGCTTTGATCGAGACGTTAACCACGTTTGGGCAGTTCACTTCAGACTGTGACCTGCCCCTAGAAAGTATCAAAACACTTCGTTGCTTAGAGATCCAAACTAGATAGTGCAGCGTAAAGCCATCAGAATTAAAAAGAACATGAGAAATAGGGAAGACCTTCAGCCATGAAAATCAAAGATCGCCCCGAGTTTAAGAGCAAACTGAAACCATTTTTTTTGGGGCCAGAAGAAAAAGTCACCGTCGCCATTAAAACCATGGCAACTCTGAATATCGGATCAGTTGTGATTTTGGATGATGATAAAAAAGTTCTGGGAATTGTAACCGAACGCGACTTATTACGACGACTCCTAAACTTTGGGCTTGACCCTGCAAAAACGCCACTTTCAAAAATTATGACCAAAGACGTGAAAACGGCCAGCATAGACGATCAGGTGATCGATTGGTTGCGCCAAATGTCAAACGAGCGGTTCCGTCATTTGCCCGTTGTTGATAGTGACGGACGTTTAATCAATATGTTGTCTCAAGGCGATTTTGTATCTTTTACTTGGCCTGAGCTGTTGTTGAACTTGCGTGAAAAGGCAGCAGAAACAATGCGAAACGCTGGAACACCAGTGCCTCTGCTCGTAGGAGGGATCATGCTCTACTCGCTCGCAATGCTCGTTGTATTCAAATACCTACTGTAAGAAGTAATATAAGCCCGTGACAGGTAATGTTTATATTACGAGTAAGTACATTTAATGATGGCCAGATTAAAGATTACGTCCACCGGGCCACTGGCTTCTCCAAGAGCAATTTGTAAACAAACTGCCTAGCCTGTTAAACGCCAATCGAAGAAACGCAAAGCGTTTCGCCTCTCTTCTTTGGGACAAGGGTAGGCCACCAAATTTGGGACAAGGGTAGGCCACCAAATTAAAAAGGCCGGAGCATCGAACTCCGGCCTTTGAAATCCAATTTATAAAAAGACTTACTTGTCTTCTTCCTTCTTCTTCATCGCAGCTTGGAAAATATCTCCCAAACTTGCACCTGAATCAGATGATCCATATTGCGCCACGGCCTCGCGTTCGTCGGCAATTTCCATCGCTTTGATCGAGACGTTGACCTTGCGGGCCTTGGCGTCCATGGCGATAATGACCGCATCGAACTTTTCACCCACAGCAAAACGCTCGCTGCGTTGCTCACCACGGTCACGCGCCAGATCGCCGCGCTTGGCGTAAGCGGTGATATCGGTGCCAACGATGCGCACTTCCAGCCCACCATCTTCCACCTTCAGCACTTCGCATGTAACCTTGGAGCCCTTGCGTGGAGCACCGTCGCTGGCGCCGCCGCCTGAAGAGCGAGGCGCACTTGAAGCAGCTGATGCACCAGCACCACCACCTTCGGTGAGTTGCTTGATACCCAGTGAGATGCGTTCCTTTTCCTGATCCACATCCAGCACCACAGCCTTGACCATGTCGCCCTTCTTATAGTCCTTGATGGCTTCTTCACCGGGGCGCTTCCAATCCAAATCAGACAAATGCACCATGCCGTCCACATCACCATCAAGGCCAACAAATAAGCCGAACTCAGTGGTGTTCTTTACTTCGCCTTCCAGCACTGTGCCCTTTGGATACTTCTGGCTGAATGTCACCCATGGGTTCTGCTGCACTTGCTTCAGACCCAAAGAGATACGACGTTTGGCCGAATCAATTTCCAAAACCTGAACTTCAATAGCTTCGGTGGTGGAAAGTATTTTGCCGGGATGCACGTTTTTCTTCGTCCAGCTCATTTCTGAAATGTGAACCAGGCCTTCAATGCCATCTTCCAGTTCAACGAATGCGCCGTAATCGGTGATGTTTGTTACCTTGCCCTTAACCTTGGAACCCACAACAAATTTCTCGGTCACAATTTCCCATGGATCTTTGTCAAGCTGCTTCATGCCCAACGAAATGCGCTGCGTTTCTGGATTGATGCGAACAATCTGCACTTTCACATTTTGGCCAACGGTTAACACATCTGAGGGATGGTTCACGCGCTTCCAAGCAATGTCGGTGACGTGCAGCAAGCCGTCAATACCGCCCAAATCAACGAACGCGCCGTAATCAGTAATGTTCTTTACAACACCTTCAACCACTTGGCCTTCAGCCAAGTTGCCAACCAGTTCTGAACGCTGTTCAGCGCGGGTTTCTTCCATGATGGCGCGCCTGGAAACAACAATGTTGCCACGCTTGCGGTCCATTTTCAAAATCACGAAGGGCTGCGAGACATGCATCAAAGGGCCCACATCGCGGATGGGCCTAACGTCAACTTGGCTGCCGGGCAAAAAGGCCACAGCGCCGCCCAGATCAACGGTGAAGCCGCCTTTAACGCGGCCAAAGATTACGCCGTCAACACGTTCGGCTTTGGTTGTCATTTCTTCTAAGCGAACCCAAGCTTCTTCACGCTTGGCCTTTTCGCGGCTGAGCACAGCTTCGCCCAAAGCGTTTTCAATACGTTCAAGGTAAACTTCAACAATGCTGCCAACCTTAATGTCGGCAGGCTTGCCGGGCTGGTCAAAATCTTTCAGCGGAATGCGGCCTTCAGTTTTGAGGCCAACGTCAACGATCACAAGATCATTTTCAATCGCCAGAACTTTGCCTTTAACAACTTGGCCTTCGGCAACGGGGCGATCGAGGTAGCTTTCTTCAAGCAGGGATTCAAAATCGGATTTGGTGGGGTTCATCGAAACGGCAGATTTTGCCATAAGTTACACTTCCTATACGCGCCGCACTCACGGGTTCCGGAGAATTGAAAAGGCACGTGCCGCCTTTAATAAGGCCGCGGGTTTAAGCATTTCAGCCGAGATCATGATCCTGAGATCGTCACAATTCTGCCTGAAATTATTAAGGGTGCAGCAGGTTCAACGGCCCAAGCACCCCGGTTTTGGCAGCAGCAATCCGCCGCTGTTCTCAGTTGGCGCTGGCCATAGCTCAACCATCTGTTTGACGCAAGTATGAATTCACCCGATACCAAGCATTGAAAGCCCTGATTGTAATTGCTAGGGAGAGGCCTCATATCGGGCGATATGGAGCTTGGCGGCGTTGCCCGTTGTCGACTCTGCCTTGGAGGATTGATTGCTTTTCAAAAATCTATTTCGCATTTTCCTGACTGCCCCCGGCGCTCGCCCTTTGGCTGTGACTGCCGCTATGACCTTGTCCAGTTTTTCGGATTTGTTGGGTATGGGTGCACTTGTGCCGCTGGCAAGCCAGCTGGCTTCAGATCAAGGCGCCAACAATTCTTATCTCGGAATGTTTACTGTTTCGGTCTTTAACTGGCTGCATATTCCTCCGGCATTTGTGAATTTGCTGCTTTTTGTTGGCACCGCATTGGTGATGAAATCCGTCATCGCATTTTTGTCGATGCGCTTTGTTGCCATCTCTGTGGCTAATGTGGCGACTGGCATTCGAACCCGTTTGATGAAGGCCACAATGAACGCCAAGTGGTCTTATTTTGTTGACCATCAGCCCGGCGAAGTGGCCGCGATGATTGCCACTCAGGCACAAATGGCAGGGGACTCCTACATGGCAGTTTCAAGTCTTGTGGTAACTACTATTGTGGGCATAGGCCTTCTCACAACGGCTTTCCTTGTATCAGGTACATTGGTCATTTTTTGCCTTATTGCCGTTGCCGGCCTTGCTGTGCCGCTCAGTTATATTTTGCGCCGCGCGCAGATAGCCAGTTTGAAGCAATTCACAACATCGGCAAACCTTGCGGTTGGCATGCAGGACGTAATTGCCAATATGAAAGCATTGAAATCAATGTCAAAGCAAGGACGCTATGTTGATGCTTTTATGCACTCCATTCGAGACCTGCGCAGCGCAATCATAACAATGCTGGTGGCACGCCATGCGATTTATCACGGGCAAGATATTCTTGCGGCCCTCATGATAGTGTCTGGCGTTTATGTAGGCTTTGAAATTCTCCACACACCTATGTCACAGTTCTTGGTTGTGGGCGTCATTTTCTATCAATTAGTTGACGTTATAAAGCGGGTGCAACTTGCTCTTCAGGATGCAACGGTAGCTTCAAGCGTTTATTTTGGTGTGCTCGGCATCATTGAAAAAGCTGAAGCACAAAATGAGTCCGATTTTGGCAAGACGCCGCCAAGTTTGAAAGGTAGCCTTAAATTCGAAGATGTGAGTTTCGCTTATGGCGAAAAGCAGGTTTTACAGCATGTCAATCTTGAAATTCCAGCTCAAGAAATTACGGTACTGATTGGCCCATCGGGTGCGGGCAAAACCACGATGGTTGATATGATGGTTGGTTTTTATCGTCCGCTTTCAGGGCGCATTCTTTTTGATGGCAAAGACCTCGCAGATGTCAATCTCAAAGCTTGGCGCAGCCACATCGGCTATGTGCCTCAGGAACTCACCCTTTTGCGCGGCTCGGTTTATGATAACATCACCTTCCGCGATCCCGCCTTAACTGAGGCTGATGCCATTGAGGCTCTTACCCTAGCCGGGGCCATGGGTTTCGTGAAGGAATTGCCGAAGGGTATTCATGCCGATATTGGCACCATGGGGGCCAAACTTTCGGGTGGCCAACGCCAACGCCTGTCGCTGGCTCGCGCCCTTGTCCATAAACCTAAGCTTCTCTTGCTCGATGAAGTCACCAGTGCGCTTGATGAGAAAACGGAAGCCGAAATCTGTGCCAACATTCAACAGTTGTTGGGCCGCCTGACGATTGTGGCTATCACCCACCGTCCAGCTTGGACGAAGGTTGCAACAAAAATCTATTCCATCGACGGCGGTGTTGCCATTGAACAGAATGCTTTGGCGTCTGCCCTTGATGCCCAGAAAAGTGCTCCCGTTCTGTCAAACGTTTCAGCGAAATAAAATTCGGCCGCGCAACCTAATTTTGCGAAATTGAAAGTTTTAAATTGCCCATCGGAATAACAAGGAACAAGACCAATTAATAGACGTTGTGGTGGTTGTGGAAAAGTCTGATAACATTGGGGTGCGTGTAGGTTAAAGCAGTCTATTTTACAGTTTGGGGTAATGAATTGGGCATGGTATTGGCGTTAGTCATTGGCGTTTGTTTAGTCTGCATTGTTTCTTTTGCAATGTCGCAGGCTTGGCTTGCATTCGCTTATCGCCAAAGCAAAAATCTGAATGAATTGCTCACAGAAAAACTTCATCTTCCCACCATCTTGCCGCGTGTTCTCATACAGTTGCCCATCTATAACGAAAAATATGTGGTGGAACGGCTGCTCAAATCAATCACTGAGATTGACTATCCCAAAGCGTTGCTCACCATCCAGCTTTTGGATGATTCAACCGACGATACAGTTTTAGTCGCACAAAGAGCGCTCTTCGGGCTGGCCCTGCAAGGCCATCACGTCGCTCATATTCGCAGGCCAAATCGCGATGGTTTTAAAGCTGGCGCTTTGCAATATGGGTTGGAACAGGATACCAGCGAATTCGTGGTGGTGTTTGATGCCGATTTTTTGCCTCCGAAAGACTTTGTAAAAAGAATTCTTTGCCATTTTGCCGATCCCATAATAGGCATGGTGCAAACCAAATGGATACATACCAACGCCAATTATTCAATTCTCACCAAACTTATGGCGCTGGCTATAGACAATCATTTTTCGGTTGAGCAGGGCGGCAGGCAGGCTGCGGGTTGCATGATCAACTTCAATGGCACCGCGGGCATGTGGAGAAGAAATGCGATTGATGAAGCTGGCGGCTGGAGTGCGGATTGTTTGACCGAGGATTTAGATCTGTCTTTCCGTGCCCAACTTGCGGGTTGGAAATTCAAGTTCGTCGAAGATATCGCAACACCGTCGGAACTGCCGATTGAACTTCAAGCCATTCGTAATCAACAGCGCCGCTGGACCAAGGGGGCGGTGGAAACCAGCCGCAAAAACTTAAGGTCTCTCTGGCAATCTAAGCGTGGCTTGCTTGCGAAAGTCGTGGGCACATTACACATGGTCAACAGCAGTATTTTCTTGCCACTTTTTATTTTTGAAGTGGCGTTTCTGTTGCTCAGCTTTGTTCCCGGTGCAGGCATTGATCAATTTATTTGGGCGGCGCATGTGCCTCTGGGCATTACCTTGTGTGCTCTGTTTTATACCTACTGGGTTTCACAACGCACAAATGATGGGTCGGCGCAGAAACAATCAAACATGAATATATTTACCAAAATTGCGCTGTTTCTGGTGATGACGGGCGGCTTCACGGTTGAAAATGGCTTAGCAGCTTTTGAAGGCCTTATCGGCAAAGTAACTCCGTTTGTCCGCACCCCCAAATTGAATATCTTAGGCAGTAAAGACATTCCGGACATGCAGCATACCTACCGCGTAACAGCCTTGCCAAAGGCATTTTTGGGCGAAATACTGGGCGCCGCCGCTTTCACTTATGTCACAATCCACGCCGCTTATATTGGTCGTATGGCCTTTGTCGATATCAGCTTGTTTTTTGCCTTGGGCTTCAGCCTGATGATTTATTTCACACTGAAGGATGCAGTTACACAGGGAACCTTGGCATTCCTCAAACCAGCAAAGATATCCCCAACTTCGCATTATCCCGCGGAATAAAGCGGTGGCGGAAAGTGAGGGATTCGAACCCTCGTTACGCTTTCACGTAAACACGCGTTCCAGGCGTGCGCCTTAAACCACTCGGCCAACTTTCCTAAGTTGCTGGTGGCCCTAGCTTATTCGCAACAGGCTTACAAGTGCTCGTCACACCCATAAATATTTGCCAGAGGCAAAAATCAGCTGGTGCAAGACGTAGTGCTACCAGTCGCCGTAATACAATTCAGCGTGGCAGATGCGCGTGGCCGTGATGTGATTGACTGGTTGAGCAAGAAGCTTCCCACACCCAAAACATTTGCAAAATAAGGCGTGAAGTTGAAACAGCTCACGGCTACGACAAGGTCATTGCCCGCCGCCATCAAGTTACTAAAGTTACTGGTATTAGGCGCAGGGCATGCCGGCCCCTTGGCATTATTCACTTGCCACTTCAAAACCGGGTTGGTGCCGTTCAACGTATAACCATAAACGTTAACGCGCACCAAATTATCTGATGTGGGCTGCATGATCAGACTCACCGCATTAAAAATGTCGGTAATTGTTTGGCGCGTAATGGTGTTTGGATATTGCGCAATTGTATCACTCATCATCGCAGCAGTGGATGTGACTTTACGATTGAAACTCACCAAAGCCGTAAAATCCTGCAGTCCCATGAACAAAAGAAATACAAATGGCAATATAAGTGCGCCCTCAATAGCGGCTTGCCCTGACTGTGAACGGAAGAAACCCAACCGGCGGAAGATTTTTTTCATGGCCATACTCTTATGCGCAAGCAAGTGCAGGTGCAGTGGGGAAGGGTTCATTCATAAAGATCGTAAACCCCACAAGGCGGCGCGTGGTGCTGCCAATGTTGGCAAAAGCACCCATGCCCCAAACATCAAACTTCCAGTCATAGGTTGCTGCCACCGCAGCAGGTTGACCAGGCTGCCCAGGATTGTAGCACCCGGCGGCAGAGGCGCTGCCGCCCACCGAAGGGCCGATGTTGAGCAATGGGGGCATGTTGTTTTTCAAGGCTTGGAAATTGGCATCAGAACGCACGTAAACTGTAACCTTGCCGGTGCAATCGATGATCAGTTTCGCGGTTTTGCAAATTTCCGTTTTGAATTGGTCTTTCGACAGAGGGTTAAGTTGTGCTTGACCTGTGCGCACAAGCCGGGCGGAATCTTGCACCGCTGACTGGAGCGAATACTCGGTCAACATCATCAACCCACTTTCAATGGTAACAAAGAAAATAAGGATGAAGGGAGGGCCCACGAATGCAAATTCAATGGCTGCCACACCACGATCGGCGCGGGCAAAGCGACGCATACTTTCGCGCAAACGCCGACTCAGCGATCTTAGCATTAGCTCTCTCCCGTATTCAAATCTATCGAGTTCAAACTCTTGATCTAACAGTTACGAATTTCGACGTGTTGAAGAAAGTTGGTAAAATTTGAAATAACTTATACCAAAGGTGGTGAACTCTGACTCGTTAAGGATTCCCTCGAATCGAAAAATCTGATTCTATGGTGCGAGGAGGACTTGCATCATGGCATCA
>JAYVOQ010000011.1:0-35313 GCA_043757845.1 Hyphomicrobiales bacterium
CCATTAATTAAATTGGCAATCACAGAGAGGCCTTGCAACGGTTGTACGGCAAAACCATGGCCAAAGGCTGCAGTGGCTGAAGCAAGTTTGCCCCAGTTACGCGGCAGCAAAGGTTTGGCACTTTCCGGCACTTCGGTGATTAGGCGGTCGAGCAAACCAACACGTTTGAGGAACTCCATGTGGTTATCTAATCCCACTTGCAATGCCATCTTGGCTGTGCCGATGTTGGAAGAATTGGTGAAGACTTCTTCGACCGATTGCAATTTATTCGCGGCATGAAAATCACGAATGCGAAACTTGCCAATCTGCAACGGCTGGCGTGTGTCATAAGTTGATTTCAGATTAGCCGTGCCATAGTCAAAGGCCATGGCAAAAGTTACCGCTTTGATCACCGAGCCTAATTCATAGACTCCACTGGTCAATTTATTTTGCTGATCGGAGGTGAAGCGCTTGTCTTCAGTATTGGGATTATAATCTGGTAGTGAAGCGAGTGCTATGATCTCGCCGGTCTCAATATCCATGATAATGCCACCGCCGGATAGCGCGTGAAATTTATCCACCGCTTTGGCGACTTCATCGGTTAAGGCCTGCTCGACATTCAAATCTATCGATAATTGGGCGGGGGCTGACGTGTTTGATTCTGGCTCGCTCAGTGAAGCGGTATAAATAGCGCCTTGATCATCCAGATATTTCTCTATGCCAGCGATGCCTTTGGTATCCACATCCACATAACCCACAGTGTGAGCGGCAAGCCTGCCTTGCGGATAGACCCGCTTGCGTTCTTCCACAAAACCAACACCGGGAATGCCCAAATTATAAATCGCATCGCGCTCATCAGGCCCCACTTGGCGCTTCAACCACACAAAGGCGCGACCTGGCTGTTTCATTTTTTCGCGCAAAGACTTTGCGTCGAGATCAGGCAGGTTCGCCGTCAGAAGCTCTACCGCTTCATCAACGTCAATCACTTTGCGTGGATCGGAAAACAGCGAGGAAACCGAAATGTCAGAGGCCAAAACGCGGCCATTGCGATCCACAATATCAGGCCTCGGCAAACGCGCTTCATGTTGTGCCACGTCGGGGTTTGCTGGAGCTTGATGGTGACGCAATGTCAACTGCCCCACTTGCAGGGCTATGGCCGCAAAGGCCGCTGAAAAACATATGCCCAGCAAGCGAATGCGGTTTTGCCCTTTAAGAATGCTGGCACCCTGCCCCGCGCCTGTTATTTTCGAACGCCAGTTCATTGCAGTTTCTCCAACATGTCACCAATGGCATCTGACGTTTGCGCTTCAAGTTTGACGGGCGGTGAATTCGGTACTTTGTTGGCAATCTCTGATGGCCCGATAAACTGCTGCGCTTTTAAGGTTTGAAGGTGAAGCTGTTCTTCGGCAATTTTTTGAATGCGATCGGGCTTGGTGAGACTGGCCCATTCCGCATTCAACAGCTTGATGCGTTCTTGCTCATCAATAATCTGCCTTTCGGTTTTGGCGATGCTGCGCTCAAGGCCTCTCGTGGAATGCTCAAGCGAATAAAGAACAAAAGCTGAGGCGAGCACAGCGCAAACTAAAATTGCGTTGAATACTTTGAACATCAGTGCCCCCTGGCATTCAAATGATATTGCGGCAATCCCATGCTTTGCGCATCAAAGGCGATCGCTGCTGCTGCGGTACGAATGCCGAAACGCAGTTTAGCCGAACGTGACCGTGGATTACGATTGGCTTCGACTTCACTCACACTTGCGGATCCACGCTGGGGCGAAATAAAACTTGAGTTTGGCCCATCAGCTAATGCTGGCGCATGGCGGGAGGCGGCGGGGCGCGGGCCACAGCGCTGCGCAAAAAAGCGTTTCACAATGCGGTCTTCAAGAGAATGGAATGTCACCACAATAAGACGCCCCCCCTCAGCCAGAATTTGTTCTGCAGCACATAAAGCGGCGGCCAATTCATCAAGTTCAGCATTCACGAAAATACGTAACGCCTGAAATGTTCGCGTGGCGGGATGGGTACGATCTTTGGCGCGCTGC
The DNA here is from genome assembly GCA_043757845.1 of Hyphomicrobiales bacterium. Classification (GTDB taxonomy): domain Bacteria; phylum Pseudomonadota; class Alphaproteobacteria; order Rhizobiales; family Aestuariivirgaceae; genus Aestuariivirga. The sequence continues at coordinate 2,021 of JAYVOQ010000011.1, forward strand.
GGCCCGGTTGCTCTTTCTACGGCCCTCACAAGATCAAACGTTGTCAACAATTTTGCCTCTGCACGAACCCTCACAATGGTGCGCGCAATAGCGCGTGAGCGCGGCTCTTCGCCAAAAATGAAAATGATATTTGCCAAATCGTCGGCCGAAAGTTCATTCACATAGTCGGCAGCAGATGGGCCCTCTTGGCTCATGCGCATATCCAACGGGCCATCGCTTTTGAATGAGAAGCCTCTCAATGCTTCATCAATTTGCATCGATGATACGCCAACGTCCAAGACTATCCCTTCCACTTTCGCGTGGCCTAAGCCTGCGACGATTTCTTGCAGATTTGAAAACGTGCCTTGGACAAGTCGCAGTCGTCCGCCGGAATTTGCAACCAACGCCTGCCCCGCAGCAATGGCGTTAGGATCACGGTCAATGGCGATGACTTCGGCCTTCGAGTGCTCAAGAATTTCTGCCGTATAGCCGCCCGCTCCGAAGGTTCCGTCCACAAAAACACCGCCGCGCTCCGGCTGCAATGCAGCCAAAACTTCGGGTAGCATCACTGGCAGATGGCGGCTGCCCGGGGCTTCGGGTGTGGTTGGAATTTGAGACATGAAATGGCGGCGCGGTCACAACTTGTTAACCAAGCCAACATGCCCCGCGCATTCTTAACAAATCGTTTCAATTGCGATTCATTTCAAGGATTTGAGCACCAAACAAATGAAATGCCAGTTGGCCTGTAAGCCGGGTTCTGTCCACACGGCACTACACCATGCTGGATGACCATTCATCTGGAGCACATGTTGCCATGTGCTTCGTGCAACCTACCCGGGCGGCGGGCCGGAAAAGCCTTGACGGCGAACCGTCATGCCACCCCTATTCGGTTTTGCTCCAAGTGGGGTTTACCTGGCCCACCCCTGTTACCAGAGGCGCGGTGCGCTTTTACCGCACCTTTTCACCCTTACCGCGCATGAGACGCGGCGGTTTGTTTCTGTGGCACTTTCCCTGGGGTTGCCCCCGCCGGACGTTATCCGGCACTTTTATTCCGTGGAGCCCGGACTTTCCTCCCCTGCCCATCTTTCGACATTGGCAAAGGCGGCCATCCGGCCAACTGGCGCTTAAGGCGATAGGCTGCGCTGGGCTTCAGGTCAACCTGCACTTGAATTGTGCGGTTAACTCACCATCTGCATCCTGTTCTTAGGGGGCATCAAGTGACCGAAGCAAAAATCGTCAAAACCATGAAGTCGCTGCGGTTGCTTGCGCGCTTTATGGACAATGGCTGGGGCATTCCATTTACACGGTTTCGTTTCGGCGCGGATTCCGTTGTCGGTCTTCTGCCCGGCGGTGGCGATGTATTAACTGCGGCTGTTTCGCTTTTCATTGTTTTCAAGGCCTATGAAATGGGCGCATCCCGGCCCGTGATTCTAAAAATGCTGGGCAATGTGGCATTGGATACAGGCGTAGGATCTATTCCCGTTGTGGGAGACATCTTTGACATGGTGTTCATGTCGAACATCAAAAATATGGACTTACTGTCTGAATTCATCCGGCAAAAAGGCATCCAAGTTTAAGCTGCTACCGGGGCTTACCGCAGTGGACAAGTTACGCAATTGCATTATGCTTTGGCCATGCGCACTGCTTTTCTCACGACGTATTTTGTAGCCTTATTGGTTTCCACACAGGCGCTGGCCCAAGAACGCCAGTGGAGCCTTGATACAGTCAACAACCAAGTTTTTCTGGTTTTTGGTGTGCCCGAAAGTGATGATGTTGGTTTGAGCTTTTGGTGCGACATTGGAAAATCTAGAGTCCAAGCTTTTTTGCCTGAAACCGTTGCGGCCATCCACGCCGGCGAAAACATCAAAATTGATATGGACATTGACGGCCACACAGAAAAGATTGTAGCCAAAGTGGCACGCGATGGTGGCAGTCAAAAATTAACGGTTGAAACCACTTTTGGCTTGACCGGTTCTTTGATGCAGTCCCTTCGCGCCGGGCAGTCTTTGCGCATTAATGTGAAGGGACACGACTCTAGCTTTCCCATAGCCGATGCAGACTTTGATGGATTAGTAGATGCTTGCAATGGCATAGACCCTGAGGGTTAAAGGCTGCCGAGCAATCTGTGCAATGTTGCCACCGTTGAAGCATCGGCTATGCCATCCACGCGCTCTTGGCGGAAATGGCGCTGAAAAGCTTCGATCACGATGCGGGTGCGCTGATCCAAAATGCCACTGGCTTCCACACCATAACCATAGAATTTGAGCAGACCTTGCAAGGCCAACACAGGATCACCCGTATCGCCTTCCTGCAAAAAGCTGCCGCCAGAAATCACTTCAGACTTAACCCAGTGGCCAACGCCTTGTTCATATAAATTTTGCCAATTAAATTTTTCGCCCGGGTCAACTTTGCGCCCCGGTGCCACATCGGAATGAGCCAAAACATATCGCCCTTCGATGTTGTTTCGCGCAAGGATGTCTTTACTGAGCGCCACAACGGCATGCATCTGTTTTTCGTGAAAATGATGATAGCCCAGTGTGTGGCCTTTATTCTGAATTTCAATGCCAATCGATGCTGAATTTATATCTTCTTCACCCAACCAACTCGAAACGCCTGCATGCCATGCGCGTTTGGATTCATCTACCATCTGCGTAATGTCGCCTTGCTCGTCTACTAAATAGTGACACGAAACTTGGCTTTCTTCGCGGCACAGCCAGTCGCAGGCCTTTCCGGCGCTTTCCATGCCCGTGTAATGTAGAAGTAAAATCGAAATAGGCTTGCCCCCTTGCCGCTCATTGATGTTGGGTGAGCGTTGCATGCGCTTGGGTAAGCTGGTGCCGATCAAGACTTATGGGCCTTTTCAATCTCGGCAAAAGCGGCATTGATGCGGGTCAACCGCTCAGTAGCTAGGCGCACCATTTCCGCTGGCACACCGGCAGCAATTTGTTTGTCGGGGTGCAGTTCTTTCGCCAGTGACTTATAGCGCTTCTTCACAGCAGCCAAAGTTGCATCAGCACTCACACCCAAAATTTCGTATGGATCATCTTTAACAGCCACATGCCGCGCACGCATGCGTAGCCAATCGTTCTGTTTGAACCCAAAAATTTCGCTGACACGTTCCAGAAATTCAAGCTCACCGGGATGGATTACGCCATCAGCTTTGGCAATGTGGAACAGACCGTCCATCACAGTTTCCAAAACGTGAGAGCCGATACCAAATAATTTGGCAACTTGTGCGGCATAAGTTTCATAACCGGCCACATCTTGCTTGGCCATATTGAATACGCGCGTTACTGCTGCTTGGTCTTTTTCGGGCACATGGAAAACCTGCGAGAAGGCCCGCACTTCATCATCGGTCACAGCGCCATCAGCCTTGGCCATTTTGGCACCCAGCGCAATCATGCCGATGGTGAAAGCAATCGATTTTTCGGGTGGCTTGCCAGCCCCGGTCAGCCCTTCCAAGGTAGACGTAACTCCATCTCCGAGGGATTGGGCAAGTTCAGTAATGCGTGTCCAAACAGTCATAACAACACTCTAATGAATTTGCGAAACGCAAGGCTAGGCGCGACCACGCCAATAGTGGGCCGTTTTGAACACTGGGCTATCGATGTCCAAGCCTTGTGCCAAACGCTGTTCCACATGCCAGGCGCGGCCTGCCGTCCAGAATGTGACCCACAGAACCGGAATAGCAACAGCCACCAGCAGAACCCATATGAAAACGTCTGGCAGGCCCAGTAATTTTGAAAAGGCCCAAACAGAGGCCACGGCCGCTACACCCACAAGACAGAACGTCAACAGCGTGGCACCTGCGGCAGCCAAAAAACAACCAAAAGGGCTGAAGGCTTGCTGGCCGATTTTCGGGGTTCGATCTGGCTTGATTAATTCTTGTTCCATCACTCACCTATGCCAATTTGGGGCACACTAATCAAGCGGCAGCGTCTTGTGCCTCGGCACCCAGCCCTAACATGCGGCATATTGCATAAACAAGATCGGCACGATTGAGCGTGTAAAAATGAAAATCTTCAACCCCTTCGCGCTGTAAAGCTTGGGCTTGTTCAGCCGCCACCATGGCCGCCACTAAATTACGTGTTTCAGGTTCAGCATCAAGGCCGGCAAAACGCCGCACCATTTCAGGCGGAATATGAGCACCACATTTTGCCGCGAATTCCTGAGCTTTGGCAAAGTTAGTGATGGGTAAAATGCCCGGCAAAAGCTTGATTTTGATGCCACGCGCCGCAATGCGGTCGCGCAAGCGCAAGAAAAATGCATTATGAAAAAAGAACTGCGTTATGGCCTGAGTGGCACCGTGATCAGCTTTGTCTGCCAGAAACGCCAGGTCTTCCTCAATGGAAACCGATTCGGGGTGCTTTTCAGGATAAGCTGAAACTGAAACTTCAAAATCTGCAATTTCACGAATGCCGCGCACAAGGTCGGCTGCGTTGCGATAGCCATCCGGGTGTGGCGTAAACCGGGCTCCCACACCTTCGGGTGGATCGCCACGCAAAGCCAAAATATGGCGAACCCCGGCTTGGTGCATTTCACGCACCACCGCGTTCACTTCTTCCTTGGAGGCGCCAACGCAAGTTAAATGTGCGGCAGGCTTTAAGTTCGTCTCATCGACAATGCGTTTTACAGTCGTCAGTGTGCGATCACGCGTTGTTCCGCCGGCACCGTAAGTGACAGAAACAAAGCGTGGGTGAATGGGTTCAAGCTTGCGCAACGTGCGCCAAAGGCCCGCCTCTGCCTCATCGGATTTAGGCGGGAAGAACTCAAACGAAACTGAAAGTTTGCTCATCGCACTAAGGCCTTTGTCAAAGATTTGGATTGAGAGTGAGGGATGGCAAGCTCGGCCAACCACAGTGACACCGTAAGACCAGTTCCCGTTTTCAGCCAAGGCGGCGACATCACGCGGTGTTCTTTCAATATCAACCCAGCACGCGCCAAGAAACCTGCCATTTGCTCAGCTGATATACCCAGCCTGCGATGGGCGTGCTCGCTGCGCAGTTCTTCCAACTCGTGCGGGGCAAAATCAACAATGATTATTTTACCAGCGGATTTAAGAATGCGCCGCGCTTCCAATATGGCGCGTTGCGGATCGTCTAAATAGTGCAGCACTTGATGAATGGAGATAAGGTCAGCGGATGCGTCAGCAAAAGGCAATGCATAAATATCAGCCAGTCGCACCTGCGCGTTTTTTAAACCGGCTTTTTCAAGATTGGCGCGCGCCACATGCAGCATGTCTCGACTTTGGTCAATGCCCCAAGCAGTTGTGCTGCGGCCAGCAAGAAGTTCTAAAATGCGCCCCGTACCCGTGCCCAAATCAAGCACCAGATCGTAGGTTGCGTTTCCAAGCATAGAAAGCAAAGTTTCCTCAACGGCCTGCTCTTGCACATGCAATGAGCGCAGTTTCTGCCATTGGGCGGCGTTTGCAGCGAAATAAGTTGAGGCTTGTTTTTGGCGCTGGGTTCTGATTGTTTCGAGACGGCCTAAGTCTTCTTCTAAGAGCTTGTCACGGCCTGGCAACATGTCCACCAAAGCACGAGCCAAAGCCCCGCCTTTACCCTCTTCGCGCAGCCGGAATAATACCCAGTTCCCTTCTTTATGCCGCGATATGAGGCCGGAATCCGCCATGAGTTTCAGATGGCGCGAAACACGGGGCTGGCTTTGGTCTAAAACTTGCGTCAGCTCCGTCACATTCATTTCGCCATGCGAAAGGGCGAATAGAATGCGCAGCCTCGTAATTTCGGCTGTTGCCTTCAAGCCCGTCAGCAATTCTTCCATTCAACACCCCTAAACTATATAAACATATCTTTATATAGATTGCAATGCAAGACGATTTATTGCTAGAAAGGGTCGCCTAAGTGCATTTGAGAGCAGCGGCTTGTTTTTTTAAAATCATCTTCACATTGCCACAGTGTGAAATCATTCTAAGTTAGACTACGAGGAATTTTAGACATGTCACTATCGCGCCGCGCATTTTTGACGACAGCTTTGGGTTTGCCTTTGGTTGGGGCATTGCCCGCTTTTGCGTCATCGCCCGCTGAGGATTATGTGCATCAGCTAGGTGTCGAAGTTTTGCGTTTGGCCGCAGGCGGGCATCGCGGTGATAAGGCCTTGCAACGCCGTTTTGCAGGCTTGCTCAATCGTTATATCAACATTCCCGGTGTCGCTAATTTTGCGCTCGGCCCTTCAAAGGCAAGCTTGCCGGATGGCCAGAAAGGCCAATTCTATGATCTCGTTGGTAACTACGCGGCAGCTTTGTTCGTTTGGTACGTTGCAGATTTTCAGGGCAGTGATTTGAAGATGACAGGCTCATCTGAGCAAGGCAAATTCATTACAGTTGATAGTGCCGTTGCAGGCAATGGTGAGCAGCTACGCTGGCGGGTTTCCGGCTCTCCCGGCGCATTTCGTATTGCTGATTTGAATGTGAAGGGCGTTTGGCTTTCCATCGCCATGAAAAAAATGTTCGAGGATACGTTAAATTCCTCGCATGGTGATTTTCAACCGCTTTTTGCAAAATTACGCGAAGCTGAGACTTGGTAATTTACCCTGTGTTAACTATAGCAGGGTGAAATCGTGGGGAGCATACGAATCATGATTTCACGCCGCACACTCATTGGGCTTTTGCCCACCCTATTTGCCACTTCTGCTTTTGCAGAAACTCATCCATCTGTAACCTTCATGGGCCGCATGGGTGAAGAGATGTTGCATGCGCACCGCCAAGGCACTGTGTCGGCGTTCATGCGCGTGATCCAACGCTATGCAGATGTTCAGGCCATTGCCGATCAATCAATCGGTGACTACGAAATCCCCAGCGGTGAAACCAGTCGGTATCACCGCGGTGTTGCCGCTTTCATCGCTCGCTATATGGCCGATCAAAGTCGCACTTATCCGGTTGCCAAATTTGAAATCGGCGAAGCCACGGTCGACAAAGACAAGAATGTGCTGGTTGATTCCAAGATCTACATGATGGGCGGCCAAGTTTACTCGGTAAGCTGGAAATTGAACTGGGCGGGCGGCAGCTATAAAGTTGAAGACGCGCGTTTTCTCGGCTTCTCGATGACCAACCAAGAGCGAAGCTTGTTTACGTCTTTCGTTGCTAAACATAATGGCGATGTGAAGCTGTTGATTGACCGCCTCAACGGCTAATGTTTTTTGCTCGCAGCCGCTTTGCAGGCGTCGTTTTGGTTGCATTCTTGGCAAGTTGTTCGTCGGGTCGTCGCAGCGCGGAGTTTACACTTGACGGAGTTAAGGCCCCTGCTTTGGTTTGTCCAGCTGATCCCAGAAGCTTTGCTGACGCAACCGCAATTTCAGATTTCAGCGAAGGCAACGGTTGTGGCATCACTCAAGGGTATAGGGTGATGTCTCTGGCCAACATTGCATTCAGCGAGCCCGCGCAAATCACTTGCAGCGAGGCTAATAGTTTGAACAGTTGGATTGGCAGTTCGGTGCAAGTGGCCGCGCGCGAAATTTATGGCCAGCAAGTTGTTGCCTTCAAAGTTGCTGCCTCTTACGCCTGTCGGCCACGCAACAATGTGCGCGGGGCCAAGCTTTCTGAACACGGTCATGGCAACGCCATTGATATTGCCAGTTTCACTCTGGCCGATGGTCGCGAGATTGTGGTGCTGACCGGCTATTACGGCAATGCGCAAGACCAGCGCTTTTTGCGCACAGTGCGTGCCCAAGCTTGCGGTATTTTCCACACTGTGTTGGGGCCGGGATCAGATAGCTATCACCGCGACCATATCCATTTAGATATGCAAGCCCTTCGCCACAACGGCGGGGTTTATTGTCATTAATTGATTGTTGTTAATCGCACACTTGCCAAAGCGAAATTGCTGTGGCTAATCTTCCGCACTTGAATTGGCAGGCACATGCCAAGCAAGGTTGGAGGGAACATGAAATATATTCTGCTGTTGATACCGTGCATTGCCGCATTGGCGGTGCCATTTTATAATAGCGTTGAACCGCAGCTATTAGGCTTTCCCTTCTTTTATTGGTTCAATCTTTTGCTTATCCCAGTGTCGATGCTGTTCATTTATGCGGCAAACAAAGTGGGGGGCGCACAATGAACGTTGTAGCCACCTCAGTTTTTGTTTTCTTCTTCTTGCTGGTCACCTTGCTGGGTTTCTGGGCATCACGTTGGAGAGCGGGAGATCTCAACTCAATTCATGAATGGGGCCTTGGTGGACGCCAATTTGGCTCATGGGTTACATGGTTCCTGATCGGTGGTGATCTTTATACCGCCTATACCGTAATCGCCGTGCCTGCCTTGGTATATGGGCTGGGTGCTTATGGGTTCTTTGCGGTGCCCTATACGGTTTTAATTTACCCCTTGGCTTTTTTGTTGATGCCACGTTTTTGGAATGTGTGCGCAAGGCGCGGCTATGTCACCGCTGGCGACTTTGTGTTCGGAAGGTTTGGTTCCAAATGGCTGGAACTGGCGGTTGCCATAACCGGAATTGTGGCCACCATGCCCTATATCGCACTGCAACTTGTTGGCATGGAAAAAGTCATCCAAGCTTTGGGTTTTCACGGCGAAGGCTTGATGAGCCATTTGCCACTCACCGTCGCATTTTTGATCTTGGCGCTTTACACTTATTCAGCTGGCCTTCGTGCACCCGCGGTAATTGCCTTTGTCAAAGACATTATGATTTATGTCTTTGTGATCGTCGCTGTCATTTATATACCATATCAACTGGGCGGCTTCGGTGCGATTTTTGACAGCGCCGGAAAAATCTATGATGGCATGGTTGCAGCTGGTGCGGCCGCCACGCCACCAAAAGTGGTGAATGTAGGTTTGACGTTAAAGGCAGCTCAAATTTGGCCATTCATTACACTGGCCTTTGGTTCGGCGTTGGCGTTGTTCATCTATCCGCATTCGCTCACCGGTGTTCTTGCCGCAAACGGCCCCAAAGCAATTCGTTTCAACACGATGGCACTGCCGCTTTATTCGCTGGTGTTGGGTCTTATCGCCCTCCTCGGTCTGATGGGACGTGCAGCTGGAATTGAGATTAAGGCACCGCAGACAGCTCAAGATATTGTGCCGCTGCTGTTCTTGAAATACTTCCCAGATTGGTTTGTTGGCTTTGGCTTTGCTGCCATTGCTATTGCAGCTTTGGTGCCGGCCGCGATGATGTCTATCGGTGCGGCCAACACCTTTACGCGCAACATTTGGCGACCATTTGTGAACCCGCAAATGTCTGATCACCAAGAAGCGCGTATGGCGAAATTGATTTCGCTGCTGGTCAAAGTTGGTGCATTGCTCATCATTCTCAGTGTGCAAACTCAGTTCGCTCTGGATTTTCAAACCTTGGGCGGTGTGGTCATGTTGCAGATTTTCCCAGCCCTTTGTTTTGGTCTGTTTACCCGTAAAGTACATGGCCAACCGCTCCTGATTGGTTGGATGGTTGGAACACTTTTGTCGATTGTGTTGATTTGGATTTCAAAAAATCCGGCAACTGGCGCATTTGTGCCGATATGGCCTTCACCTCTGGGTATTGGCATTTATATCGGCACTGTTACAGTTGCGGTCAATGCACTTGTTTCTTACGTGCTCAGCGTGGTCATGCCAAACACGGGTAAGGACGAGACAACCACAGCTGATTATTTCGACGCAAGGGCTTAATTTGCTAAAACTATCTTATCGCGGCTCTGCGTCCTAGCCAGACGCAGGCCGCAATTAACACTGCAAAGACCACGGCGCGTGGTGTGATCGTCTCGCCAAGGATCAGCGAAGCTGCCACCAAGGTCATAGAGCTTTGAAGCAGTTGAACTTGGCCCACCCGTGCAATACCACCTATTGCAAGGCCACGGTTCCAAAAGAAGAAACCCGCGAGTTGGCTCATCAAACCAAGATAAAGAAAGCACAGCCAGCTTGGCAGCGCCTCATGGCCGGTCAGCTTACTCACCTGCCAAAGTGTAAGCGGCAAAGATAGTGGCAAAGCGATAACCAAAGCCCAGCAAATCACTTGCCATCCGCCAAGCCTTTTGGCGAGTTGCCCGCCTGCCGCATAGCCCATGCTTGCGGCAATCACGGCCAAAACCAAGAGTGCGTCTCCGGCATGAAGTTCGACATTCTGTTCGCCCAAAGCATAAGCCATGACCAAGATTGAACCTAAAATTCCAAAAGCCCAAAATCTGAGTGATGGTCGCTCGCCAGAAAAATAAGTGCTCATCAACGCCGTTGCTAAGGGCAAGGCCCCCAGAACGACGCCGCCATGTGAAGCCGGAACCGATTGACTGGCAATGGCTGAAAGAATGGGAAAGCCGAACACAACACCAGCAATAACAAAAACCAATAGTCGCAGATCCGCAAAAGTCGGACGTTGCTGCTGTGTTGCGATCAATAGCGGGGCCGCAATGACCGCCGCAACCACGGTTCGCCCGATGGCCAAAAACAGCGGTTCAAAATCCATCAGCGCATAGCGTGTAAGCGGCAGGGTTAGTGCAAAAATGGCAACGCTAATAAAGCCTAAGCCCAACCCCTTTTCTTCATCAGTCACGGCTGTTTCATATCCTTTTGATTGTCATAATTAACAGCTATAACCCAACCACTTCATTCCAGACTTAGGAAAAACATGGAACAGGCTATCGCACGAAAAGTCCGCTTCAGTTATTCAACCGCAGATCAGCCGTTCATTCAACGTGCCATCATTCAAGTGATCGAGAAGTTGGGCGGTCAGCGCACGCTGAAGAAACTTTATTTGCGGCATCAAGAAAATATCCGCCGTGGCGACAGTTTTTTTGATTCCGCCATCAATCTTTTGCGCATCAGAGTGGATTTTGATCTGCCTACACTTTCCAAAGTTCCACAAACTGGCCCGGTGGTTTTTATTTCCAATCATCCTTACGGGGTTCTCGACGGGATAACTTTGACATGGCTGGCACTGAAGGTGCGGCCCGACACTAAAGTATTGGCCAATGATGTGTTGTGCCAAGACACGAATGCAGCAAAGCATTTGCTGCCGGTGGCTTTTGCTCCCACGCGCGAAGCACGCGAAACCAATGTAAAGTCACGGCAAGAAGCTCAAGCCGTATTAAGGGCGGGCGGCGCTGTTGGGATTTTTCCGGGTGGTGGTGTTTCCACATCTGAACAAGCACACCGCGGCATGGCCGTGGATCTGCCTTGGGCGCCGTTCACGGCCAAGCTGATCCGCATGTCTGAGGCCACCGTTGTGCCCATTTTCTTCACCGGGCAGAACTCACGTCTGTTTCAAATTGCCAGCCACCTCAGCCTCACATTGCGTTTGTCGCTTGTGTTCCGTGAGACAGCGCGGCGCATTGGCACTGACCTGAAAGTGCGTGTGGGCGAACCCATTCCATTTTCTGAAATCGCCCATCTCACAGACCGTGATGCTCTGATCCGCGAACTGCGCAAACGTACTTATGCTTTGGCCCGCCCGCAAGACATGCAAGGCGAAACCGCTAATCCACACTTGCGCCACGGCCGCGTTAAGGGTTGGAAATCGACAGCTGAAAATTAAACTGTCAGACTTTGCGCACTTGCAGGAATTGGGGAAATCTTGCAAATTGATCCAAATTGGGGTTGTGAAATGTTAAAGGCGAAATTCACCTTGGTGCTGTTCATGGCAATGCAGGCTTTCGCGCCGCCGTTGCAGGCAGCAGATTGCCCGGCAGAAGGGATGGTGCAAGACGCCGCTGATGCCTTTGCCAAAGCATCGCGCAACCATTCCGCCAATGCTTTTGCCACTTCTGCAGCCCGCTTCACGGATATGCGGGCCTTGGCCCTGTTTGCTTTGGGGCCCTATCGTTCGCAGCTGCCCGCTGGAATGGAAGGTAAATATGTTGGTTTGGCAAAAATTTTCATGGGCCGCTTTATGGCACAGCATGCCGGAAGCATTGGAAACTCGGCCCTGACGATCGTTACCTGCAGCCCGCAATTTATAAGTGCTCGCATGGGTGGCAACAGCATTTCATTCAAGCTTGCAGGCGGCCGCATCATAGATGTTACAGTGTTGGGGGTTTCCATTGCCCACGCCATGCGCGAAAAGTTTGTTGGTATTATTACTAATAACGGCGGTGATGTGAAGGCATTGATCAGCTATCTCGAAGGTTAGCGATTGATTCGGGTGAACCACATTTTTGCCACAAGCAGGCGACATGGGCAGGTTCAACCTTGGAGGGATAATGAATAAATTTGCAAACACCGCAGTTGGCCTCACTTTCTTGCTGGCTGGTTGTTCCACTGATCCTTTTACAGGCGAGCAAAAAATTTCAAACACTGCTGTAGGCGTGGGTGCAGGTGCCGGTGTCGGTGCCATTGCCGGCGCAATCATTGGATCTGCGGTAAGCGCTGATGCCCGCAAAGCCGCATTGATCGGCGCTGGTATTGGCGCTCTAACAGGCGGGGGCATTGGTCTTTACATGGATAATCAAGAATCCAAGCTGCGTCAGCGCTTGGCAGGCACGGGTGTTTCAGTCACCCGTGTTGGAGATTCGATTGTTTTAAACATGCCATCGAACATCACCTTTGACACCAATAAGGCCGACGTTAAGCCGCAGTTTTACAACACACTGAATTCCGTTTCACTGGTGTTCAAAGATTTTAAGCAAACACTGATCAATGTAACGGGCCACACGGATAGTTCGGGTGATCCTAATTACAATTTTGATCTTTCACGCCGCCGCGCCGCCGCGGTTGCGCAATATCTTTCGGCTCAGCAGTTGGACACAAACCGTTTCTCGGTTGAAGGCCATGGAGCCAGTGATCCAGTTGCCTCTAACGCTACGGCTTCTGGTAAAGCGCAAAATCGCCGCGTTGAAATCACCATTCTGCCTTTGACTTAACGCTTTGCAATCCACGCGGTTCACTGTGGTTCTGGGCGGGATCAGTCATGCAGCTGCTTTTGATTTAATGGATAAGATCGAGTCGCATTTGCAGCTTGATCCCATTTCCATCACCATCAATGAAACCGATGAAGTGAAAGCCTTATGGGAAACCGTGGCGTGGTTTGAAACGGAACGTGAGGCTGCCAATGCATTGGAACTGTTAAAAAACGAGTCCACCCACATTCAAATTGTTGCGGTGCCTGATCGCGATTGGGTTCGCCTGTCGCTGGCAGGGTTAGCGCCAGTCGTTGCGGGCCGCTTTTATTTGCACGGTTCGCACGATCGTGCTTTGCGCCGTGTGGGCGGTGTGAGTTTGGAAATTGACGCTGGCACGGCATTCGGCACAGGTCATCACGGCACAACATCGGGCTGTCTTCTGGCTTTTGACGCACTATTAAAAAAGTGCCTACCTAAACGCGTATTGGATTTAGGAACCGGCACGGGCGTTTTGGCTTTGGCCGCTGCTTTTGCCCTGCGTGTAAAAGTTCTTGCCACGGATATTGATCCTGAGGCCGTCAGAGTTACGAAGCTGAATGCAAAGCTCAATCAGCTTGGCCCATGGCTGGAAGGATTGGGTGCGACTGGGCTGCATCACCCTATAATCACCAGACGTACCCCATTCGACTTGATCTTTGCCAACATTTTAGCAAGGCCATTGGTACAATTGGCAACGGGACTAAGCCGCTTACTAGCGCCGGGCGGTGCAATTATCTTGTCGGGGCTGACGTTGGATCAAGAACGCTGGGTAAAGGCAGTTTATTGCGGGCGCGGGCTTATTGTGCAGCGCTCTATACGTAACGGCAACTGGGTCGCCCTTGTGATGATAAAAAGACCTCGCCGTTAAGGGCGAGGATTTCCATTCGGCTTATCGCACTAAATTATTTGCGGCCCCAGACGCGGGCATCAATGTCGTGGCGCATCAAGCCAATATCGGCCAACAATCGATCATCAAGCCGATGCAACTGGCGCACCGCACGCGTGCCCACAACCACATTCTTCTTCCGCGCCATTAAACCCGGAGAGGCGCCAGACTTCGCGTTGCGCACAGTTTCAAGGTTTAAACCTAACATCGTCATTTTAATCTCCAAAATTCCAAACCAGTCGTTCGTCATGCAAATTTTGCATTCAAATGCCGATGATCGTAAGTCTATGGATAGACGTTGAATACAGCGGTTTTGTGACAAATAGCGGTCAATTCGTGGGCGTTCCATGCCAATGTAAACGTAAATATATCGTTAATTTCTTATTTGCCATGCGTATAACGCATGTCTACTGCGCAATAGTCAACGATCGTTCGGTGGCATAGACTTGGTGGAAGCAAAATACTCAGAGGCCCACATATGATTCTGTCCCACACTCAAAAACTGGCGGCGCTTCGTCGCCTTATGCGCGAAGAAAAAATCGATGGTTGGATTGTGCCGCGGCAAGATGAGTTTCAGGGCGAATATGTTGCACCCTATGCCGAGCGTTTGCGTTGGCTTACGGGTTTTTCCGGCTCATGGGGCACAGCTGTTGTTTTGCAAAGCAAGGCCGCTATTCTTGTTGATGGTCGCTATACCACCCAGATCAAAAAGCAAGTGAAGGGCAGCGCTTATGAATTTCTGCATCTTGTAAAGTCACCGCCTGCGGAATGGATCAAGGCCAATATCAAGCGCGGACAGAAGCTGGGTTACGATCCGATGCTGCACACAATTTCCGAAGCCGCGCGTTACCGCGAAGCCTGCAAAGCTGTGGGCGCAAATCTCGTGGCACAGAAGAATAATTTGATTGATCTGATCTGGTTTGATCAACCTAAACGCTCAACACTTCCAATTTTCGTGCAGCCCAATAAATTTGCGGGCCGCTCTGCCAAAATGAAACTTGCGGATATGGCCGAGGCCATGGCTGCTCAGAGTGCCGATCACGCAATTTTGACCGAGCCATCTTCGGTTGCTTGGGTGTTCAATCTGCGCGGGCGTGATGTGGCTTATACTCCTGTGGTTTTGGCTTTTGCTATTCTGCACCGCAAAGGCAAGGCAGAATTATTTGCGGCACCTGAGGCCATGCCCAATGACGTGCGCAAAATTCTGCGTTTAAACGTTGTTGTGCGAAAGCCAAGTGAGTTTGAGAAGTCTTTGAAGGCCCTTTCTAAAAAGCGTGTGCTTGTTGACGGGCAATCCACGCCTGACTTTATTTTTCAGAAATTGAAATCGGTTAAGGCCAAAGTGGTGATGGGTGGTGATCCGTGTACTTTGCCTAAAGCCAAAAAGAATTCGGTTGAGCAACAAGGAGCGCGTGATGCACAGCGCCGTGACGGTGTGGCCCTTTCAAACTTTTTGCATTGGTTTTCAGTTGAAGCGCCAAAGGAGAATCTAACAGAGGGAGTCGCTGCTGCTCAGCTTTTGGCATTCCGTAAAGATACTGGGCTGTTGCAAGACTTGTCTTTCGAGACCATTCCCGCAGCGGGGCCGAACGCCGCGATACCGCACTATCATAAGCCCAATGCACAAGGCCGCGCCATCAAGCTGAACGAAATTTTTCTGATCGATTCTGGTGGCCAATACCGTGACGGCACAACGGATGTGACGCGCACCATGATCGTTGGCAGACCCACCAGTGAAATGAAAGACCGATTCACGCGAGTGCTCAAAGGCATGATTGCACTTTCACGTTTGCGATTTCCAGAAGGAACAACGGGTGGGCATATTGATGCCCTAGCGCGGGCAAGTTTATGGACGGCGGGCCTTGATTTTGATCATGGCACTGGGCACGGTGTGGGCAGCTATCTTTCAGTGCATGAAGGGCCGGCGCGCATCTCCATGGCAAGCCAAATTCCATTGCGCGCTGGGATGATCCTTTCCAACGAGCCCGGCTATTACAAGCCAAAGCACTATGGAATTCGCATTGAAAACTTGTTGATCGTCACACCTCCCACCAAAATCAAAGGTGGGGAGCGAATGATGATGGGTTTTGAAACTCTGACATTGGCACCGATTGATCGCAATTTAATCGATACATCATTCCTGAGCCGCGAAGAACTACAGTGGCTTGATGCTTATCACGCTAGGGTTTTGAAAGAAGTGGGTTCGCAAATGTCTGGCGAAGCGAAATTATGGATGAAGCAAGCCTGCGCCAGTTTGGATTAACTCCCTGCTCGGCCAAATAGAACTGCATAAAGTTTGCGGTCTCGACCATAAACATCTGAGCGGAACTCGATGCCATTCTCATCGGAATAGGCTGTGGCATAAACCAGATGCACGGGCACAGCTTGCGGCAAATCAATCCGCGTGTTTTGGCCACCCGCCCAAATGCCATCGATCGCCGCTTTGTCTAAGCCTTTGCGTGCCAGCATTGAATAAGCCAATTGGACAGGTTGCGATAAGCGTATGCAACCATGACTGAAGGCCCGTGTTGAATTGAAAAATTTGTCTTTGGCAGGCGTGTCGTGCAGATAAATGTTGAAGCGGTTGGGCAGCATGAATTTCACTTTGCCCAACGCATTTTTTGGCCCAGGCTTTTGGCGGAAGGTGAAGGGGAAAGAGCCTGCACCATATTGCTGCCAATCCACGCTCGTCCAATCCGCCAGCTTACCGCCCACATAAAGTTCAAACTCGTCAGCATAGGCCATCGGGTTGGCCTTCAACTTTGGCAGCATTTCACCCGTGGCGATATTATAGGGCACCGTCCAATAAGGGTTCAGTTCAATATATTGCATGGCACCACTGAACTCTGGTGTTTGCGTAGCAACGGCCCCCACAACAACGTTCATGCGGTCAATCGTTGCGCCTTTCAGCACATGCTCTAATTCAAAGCCTGCGATATTGATGAGAAAATGTTCGGCCCCCAGATCATCTGGCATCCAGCGCCAACGTTCCATATTGAGCATGATTTGTTTTTGGCGGTCTTGCGGTGACACATTCATCGCCACTATAGTTTGC
Source organism: Hyphomicrobiales bacterium (assembly GCA_043757845.1). Taxonomy (GTDB): domain Bacteria; phylum Pseudomonadota; class Alphaproteobacteria; order Rhizobiales; family Aestuariivirgaceae; genus Aestuariivirga. The sequence goes on from JAYVOQ010000011.1 coordinate 18,769, forward strand.
TTACCCAGCAGGCCCTTTGCCTCCAAGCCATGGCGCGTTTGGAAACGGATCACGGATGCTGCGACTTCAGGGTCGTAGGTTGGTGAGTTGGATTCAATGCCAGCATAGTCACCTGTGAGCGATAGCAACTGGCGAATTTTAGGAATGCGCACATCAGACCCGCCCGGTGCTGTTGCCGCACCCGGACCAATCACTGGCCAATCAAGTCCATTGGTGATGGCATTGGTATAAACTTTCAATACCCGCTTTAAAGCTTGATAATGTGGGTTGCGCGGTTCAAAAGCCGAAAGAAACTGGTCGGGCTCACGCGCACGCCCCATGTCAGACAACAGCCGCAACACATCCACGGTTTTCGCGTTACGAAATAAATTCGGGTCAACCTTTTGTGGCGTCACGCGGCCAATTTTCAAATCGGATGCATAAGTGATCATGAAGGATGAAAAATAAAGTTCCGCACGCGCGGCCGCTTCCGCATCTTCTGAGTTGGCCTCACCGCGCATTTGCGTCAATGCATCAATGGGATAGTCGGCCTTGTTAAGCCCATCATAGACTGCCAGATTCAATCGTGCGATGAACTGATCCATGTGGGTTGTTCCCACCCAATAGGGTGCGGCGTGATTAGAGATATAGTAAGCAGTAAGTGCGGCGCGGTTTCTCTCCACGGGTAATTCCAAACGCTGGCCGCTGCTAAGTAACGCGTTGATTGCGGATGAAACGGAAGCGGGATCAACAGCCCAAGCTTCACTGCCGTTCAAAACCACACACATCAAAACCAGCAGACGCGCTAAAACCAGCATCAGTAAACCCTTATTTTACGACTCGTAAGGCCGAAAGACTATCACACATTCAGCAATAGATACTCGCGTTCCCAAGATGAAATCGTGCGGCGAAAATGCTGCATCTCAGAGAACTTAACATCGATATAGGCTTCGCAAAATTTCTCGCCCAAAGTTTGACGCAAGATTTTGGTATAGCTTAATTTATCAAGCGCCTCATCTAAGCTGATCGGCAAGGTGTGGGCATAGCGATAGGCCGAGCCTGTGACAGGCTCAGACGGCTTTATTTTTTCAACCATTCCTAAATATCCTGCCGCCAAAGATGCGGCAAAGGCGAGGTATGGATTTGAATCAGCGCCTGGCACCCGGTTTTCAACGCGTAAATTTGCAGGATCAGAAGCTGGCACACGAAGCGAAACCGTGCGGTTGTCAATGGCCCAATGCACGTTGGTCGGTGCATCAGAATCCGGAACCAACCTGCGATAAGAATTCACATTAGGGGCAAACAGCGGCAAGGCTGCCGCCAAATAGCGTTGCATGCCACCAATATGGTTGAGGAAAAGTTTAGACGGTTTGCCATCACGACCAGCAAAAACACTTCTGCCAGTTTTGGCATCCACCACAGATTGGTGAATATGCATGGATGAGCCGGGCTCATTGGCGTGAGGCTTGGCCATAAACGTGGCAAAAATGTCATGCTTCAACGCCGCTTGCCTCACGGTACGTTTGAATAAAAAAACCTGATCAGCCAGTTCAAGTGGATCGCCATGATTAAAATTAATTTCCAGCTGGGCGGGGCCGCTCTCGTGAGAAAGCGTCTCCACATCCAACTCTTGGGTTTCACACCAATCATAAATGTCTTCAACGATCGGGTCAAAATCATTGGCGGCATCTATGCCGTAAGCTTGGCCTCCAGCCTCTTTGCGACCAGAGCGCCCCACAGCTGGGTCTAAAGGGTAATCCGGATCAAGGTTCTTTTTGACCAGATAGAACTCTAACTCTGGCGCAATAATGGGTTTCCAGCCCTTATCTTTATAAAGCTGCAATACATGGCGCAAAATGTGACGCGGCGAAATGGTCACCGGTTCGTCATTCAAGTGGTAGGCATCGCAAATCACTTGCGCTGTGGGCTCAGTATACCAAGGCACCAAGCGGATGGTGTCAGCATCCGGCTGCATATAGATGTCAATGGCACTGTCGCTCACCGCTTCGGTATCTGATACAAAGCGGCCATTAATGGTGAGGGTAAAAACTTCTTCTGGAACACGCAGACCCTTGGACTGATTGCCGCTCAAAAACTTTTTGGGCGGAAGAATTTTGCCGCGCGCTGTGCCGTTCATATCAGCGACAAGGCATTCCACCTCGCTGATTTTGTTGTCGGCAATAAAGTCTTCAAATTTTGCGTGGCTCATGATACTTCATATGTTGTTGACGATGTCACACTCTAGCCCGCCTTGTTGACGCAAGCAAATTGACACGGCTATCCTTGTCTTATGACTGACTCAATTACATCGCCTTCATATTATCAGGCCACGGCCAATCGCAAAATCACAACTCTGCCTCTGCAAGTTGATGTATCTGCCGATGTCTGCGTCATAGGTGCGGGTTATACAGGCCTGTCGGCTGCCCTGGAGCTTGCAAAAGTTGGCTATAAGGTGGTCGTGTTGGAGGCTGAGACGATAGGTTTTGGTGCATCTGGCCGCAATGGCGGGCAGATTTGCACGGGTTTTTCGCCCGGTCAATCGCGGCTGGAGGCACAACTTTCCAAAGCGGATGCCAAGCGCTGCTTTGATATGGCCGAACAATCCAAACATCTTATCGAAGAGCGCATTGCTGAACATAAAATCGACTGCGATCTCACTTGGGGATATATGCACTGCATTCCCAAGGCGCACCAATTTGCACATTTGCAAGAATGGGCGGCGGAATATGAGGCGCTGGGTTACGGCGGCAACACACTTCTCACGAAGGCCGAACTCGAATCCAAACTCGGCACCACAATATATCACGGCGCATTGCGCGAACAACGCGCCGGGCATTTGCATCCATTGAACTATTGTTTAGGTCTGGCTGCCGCGGCGATAAAGCTTGGCGTGCAAATTCATGAACACTCACCGGTCATTGATGTGGATACTGGATCTGCTCCCAAAGCCCGCACGGCCACCGGCACAGTGTCCGCCAAGTTTATGGTGATTGCAGGTAATGCTTATCTGGGCCGTTTGGTGAAGCCGCTCTATGGCCGCATCATGCCTGTGGGCAGTTACATCATTGCCACGGAACCATTAGGCGAAAACCGTGCAAAGTCACTCATTGCTAATAACGAGGCGGTGGCCAACACCAATTTTATAGTCGATTATTTCAGACGATCCTCTGATCACCGCATGTTATTTGGCGGGCGCGCGAGTTATTCCACCTTAGATCCCGCCAATCTGGCTGAATATATGCGACCGCGCATGACTTCAGTATTTCCTCAGTTGAAAGATGTGAAACTGGATTTTGCTTGGGGCGGGTTGATCGCCATCACGTCTAATCGCTTGCCAGATTGTGGGCGCCTTTCCCCCACAGTCTTTTATGCACATGGCTATTCTGGCCAAGGGGTGGCGCTTTCGGGGCTTTATGGAAAACTTATGGCCGAAGCCATTCGTGGGCAAGCTGAACGCTTTGATTTGTTTGCCAAGATCAAGCACCTGCCCTTCCCCGGCGGCGCACTGCGCACACCTTTGTTGGTGGCCGCTATGGCTTATTATCGGCTGAGAGATGCGCTGAGCTAAGCTCCCGGAGCTCCGATTGTAACTCACCATAACCTGTGAAGCGATATTCGTAGGCCAAACCTAGCTTTAGCGCTGCGGCCTCTGCTGCTTTGCGCAAATTATCATCTGACGTCTGCGCCAGGTAAATAACCTTGGTGTAGTTGCCAAAATAAATGGGCAACAATTCGGGATGCCGATCTAACCCCAGTCCTTCCCAAATTAGCTTATCAAACTGGCGGGCGATGTAATCTGTTAAAAAGAATGAGGTCATGTCTTCTTCAGCGCGGGCCGCAAATGCCTGATTGCCAGAATAGAAGGCATAACAATGTGGCCCAGCGATGCGTTCCACACCTTCTTCTTGCAACATGGCATCCAACAGGCCGCCCGTGCCACAATCGCCATAGACCACATAAATTTTGGTATATTCGTCTTTGGCCTCGCGGATTTTTTCGCGCAAGGCCGGAACAATGAACTGTGGCGTGTTGTGCCACTTCGCCGGCAAGCACTGAATGTCAAAGGCGTGCCAATTGTTCAATTCTATTAAGTCAACGATCTCACGCGCCAAAGCGCCGCAAGCCAAAAGCAAAGTTTCAGCTTTGCGGGCTTTGCGGACAAAATGATCAGATGGCTGGATATCAACCTTGCTCAATGCTGCAACCTCACCCACTTTTCCAAATGCACCAAGTAATTGGATCGTTTCCTGCTTTTAACAAGCGCAGACCATGCCGCAGAAGAAGACTTCACACAATCTGGCTTGTCATATTCTTTCCAGTCAATAATACCGAGAAAGCGCCATAGGGGTTGTTTCATTGTATTTTTAAAGGCGTCAGAGTTCCTTGCCCTTTTGAATTTCGGGTTGCTTTCTCCCTTGCATTCACAAATCACTAACCAAAGGGCTGCTCTTGCCGTTACAGATTAATTGCCACGTGCAAAGTTAATTATATCAAATCATTATGTAATTCTGCTTTTTAACCAAGCGGCAACCATGCCCCGGAATGCCCGCTAAAACCATCGCAGTGTGTCTAATTGTGAGTTTGCATTTCAGCACGCGTTAAGAAGTTAAGGGTAGTTTGATTGCAAGTTCAACAACACGGTGTTGCTGAGCGGTGCTGTAAAATATAAATGGAGAGTTTCAAAATGAAGAAGTTTCTTAAAGACGAATCAGGCGCAACTGCAATCGAATACGGCCTGATCGCCGCTGCAATGGGCTTGATGCTCATTGTCGTTATGCCTTTGATCGCCAAGAACGTAGGTATTACGTTCACCAACTTGGCTGCCCACATTCTTTCGGGCGTTTAATAGCTGGCGCATGGGCCTTCGGGCTTGTGCCGTTAAATATAAACAAGACGCCGAAGCAATTCGGCGTCTTTTTTTGTGGGTATATTTGAACCTTAGCCTTTGGCCAGTTGGTTGTGTTTGCGCGCAATCAATGTCTTGGCGGTTTCAACGGCCACAGCAGCATCGCGGCAGTAAGCATCAGCACCCACGGCTTTGGCGAACTCTTCATTCAAAGGTGCACCACCCACCAGCACGATATAGTCATCACGCATACCTTTTTCTTTCAATGTGTCGATCACCACTTTCATATAAGGCATGGTCGTGGTGAGAAGTGCTGACATTCCAATAATATCTGGCTTGTGCTCTTCGGCAGCCTTCAAATAATTCTCAACCGGATTGTTGATGCCAAGGTTGATCACGTCAAAGCCCGCGCCTTCCATCATCATGGCAACCAAATTCTTGCCAATGTCGTGAATGTCGCCTTTCACGGTGCCTATAATCATTTTGCCAACGCGGGGTGCCCCCGTTGCAATCAACAGAGGCCGCAAAATCGCCATGCCGGCTTTCATCGAATTGGCAGCTAGCAAAACTTCCGGCACAAACAAAATACCATCGCGGAAATCCACGCCGACGATGCGCATGCCTTCCACCAAGCCTTCCGTAAGGGTTTTGTAAGGTGTCCAACCGCGGCCCAGCAGAATGTGAACACCCTGCTCCACTTCTTCTTTCAGGCCGTCATAAAGGTCGTCATGGATTTGCTGCACCAGTTCCTCATCGTTAAGGGAATTCAGGTCAAGATCACCAACGTCGCTCATTGCAGCACTCCATAGAAATCACAGTCAGTTTAGGCCAGCCCATGGCAAGGCCACCACACCATGCGACATGCACTTGCCCGAATGCGACGATTGAGGCAAGTCTTGGCACGGTCTATTATACGACAAATCTGGAGAGAAAAATTGACGCTTAAGTTTGACGTTGCCGCTGCCCGTCAGCAATTTCCGGCCTTGGCCATAAAAGATACAGTCAAACCACGCGTCTATTTCGACAATCCGGCGGGCACGCAGGTGCCACAAATGGTGATTGACGCGATGGTGGATGTTTTGAAGAACAAGAACGCTAATCTTGGCGGACACTTCAAAACCACCAAAGATGCCACTGCCGTCGTGGATGACGCGCATCAAGCACTGGCTGATTTTTACAACGCCACTTCGCCCGAAGAGATCGTTTTCGGCCAAAACATGACAAGCCTTACGTTGCATTTTTCACGCTGTTTGGCCAAGCAATTTAAAGCGGGCGATGAAATCATTCTCAGCCGGATGGATCATGATGCCAATGTGGGGCCATGGTTGCAGATGGCGGCGGATGTTGGCATGGCGGTGAAGTGGCTGGACTTCAATCCAGAAACTTATGAATTCGCAGATGATGCTTTAACAAAGGTGTTGAGCAGCAAGACCAAATTGCTGGCCATGGGCATGGCCTCGAATTGTACGGGCACGGTAAACGATACGGCCGCCTTCGCCAAACAGGCTAAAGCTGCTGATGCCCTGGTTTATCTCGACGGCGTGCAAATGGCGCCGCATTATTCCGTTGATGTGCAAGCGCTGTGTGCCGACGTTGTGGTTTCATCGGCCTATAAATGGTTTGGCCCCCATCAAGGCATATTGTGGGCGCGCAAATCGTTGTTGCAAGAAACCTTCGCTTATAAAGTGCGCGCTGTTGCAGATAGTGACATTGGCCATAAATTTGAAACAGGCACACAAAGCCACGAAGGCATGGCAGGTTGCGCAGCAGCAGTGGATTATCTGGCTCATTTTGGTGAGGGGCCAACGCGGGCAGCAAAACTGAAATCAGCTTGGGCTAATCTGGCAACTTATGAAAAAGGCATTACGCTGCATCTGATTGAGGGCCTCACGAAATTTAAAGGCCTTATCATTCGCGGGGTCACTTCCGCAAATGCCATGCACCGCCGCGTGCCGACTGTGTCTTTCACAGTTGAAGGCGTTCACCCAGACAAAATCGCGAAACATCTGGCCGAAGATAACATCTTCGTCTGGTCTGGGCACAATTATGCGCTAGAACCCATCAACCGCATGGGGTTGATGGATAAGGGCGGCGTTACCCGCGTGGGATTGGCGCATTACAATACGGCAGAAGAAGTGGATGCCCTTCTCTCTTCTCTGAACAAAATTTTAAAGTGAGGAATGATGGTTTATCGTATCGCAATCGTGGGCCTCGGTAAAATCGCCACTGATCAACATGTGCCCTGCATCAGCAAAAATAAAAATTTCAAACTGGTGGCCACCGTCAGCCGCAATGCCACATTGCCGGGCGTGGTGAATTTCACGTCGCTTGCTGAACTAATTAAAAGCAAAACCAAGGTGGATGCCGTTGCCCTATGCACGCCGCCATCGGTGCGCTTGCAAATGGCGCGAGAAGCGCTGGACGCAGGCTATCATGTGTTGATCGAAAAGCCACCCACCCCCACAATCGGCGAACTTTTTGCGATGCAGGCTTACGCTAAGAAAAAGAAGCGCGTGCTATATGCCACATGGCACAGCCGCATGAATGAAGCGGTGGAGGAAGCCAAGCAGCGCTTGAAGGGCAAGCTTGTAACGTTGCTCAAAATCACATGGCGTGAAGACGTGCGCCATTGGCATCCGGGGCAGGAATGGATTTGGGAACCAGGTGGCTTCGGCGTGTTTGATCCTGGTATCAATGCGCTGTCTATCGTCACCCATATTATGCCGCGTGAAATTTTCGTGGATCAAGCGGCCATTGAAGTGCCTGCCAATAAATCCACAGCCATTGCAGCGCAGATTAAATTCAAACATGGCGATGGTGCTGAGGCTGATTTGTCAGCGGATTTTGATTGGCGCCAAACAGGCACACAAACCTGGCAGATTGAAATGGCAACCAGCGATGGCATGAAGCTGAACCTGCTCAAAGGCGGCACGGTGCTGGAAGTGAATGGCAAATTGATCCTCGAAGCACCGATGGAAGAATATGAGTTGATCTATAAACACTTCGCCAAACTGTTGAAGGCAGGCAAGTCGGATGTAGACGCAGCCCCGCTGCAACTGGTGTGCGATTGCTTCATGCTAGGCAAGCCGAAGTTGGTGGAAAATTTCGTCTAAGGACTTTACCCTCGGGCTAAAACCACCCCGTCACCCACTGATCTAACTTCGTCTCCGGCTTATAAAACAGCTTCTCAACCCACACCGCAACCAACGCCACACCCATGCCGCCGAGAATATCGCTGGCGTAATGCATCCCCACATAGACGCGCGAAATACAAATTAGAACCGCAAGCCCACTAAACATCCACAGCCAGCGGCGCATTCCATTCAGCGCCCAAGCAAACACAATAGCGGAGGAAGCAATGGCATGATCAGATGGGAAAGACCAATCCACTGTTTTATCAACAATCAAATGGCTGATACTCGCATCGTAAGGCCTGTCGCGATGGATGAATAGCAGCATGATTTGCGCCAACCCCAAACCTAGTGCGAAACTGGCTCCTGCCGCCACGCAGGCATGGCGTGCAGTTGGCTTGGGCGTGCCAAACCACCATTGCATGATGACCAAACCCACCATTAAAGGCACACCATATTTACTCACATCAATCATAAAGCTATCAAGCGCGGCATTGCTGCCAGCAAAGCCGTTGACCCATTGCGTAAGACCAATATCCATCAAGTGACTTTCAAAACGATTCAATGCATAGCACTAGCATGATTGCGAACCTGCAGCACATTCTGTTCAAATCCAGCATCATCCTAAAAGGATTTTTCGCGGCTTTGGAAACCCTTGCCGGTGTCACACTGTTTTTTTCCACTCCCGATTATCCGGCGCAGTTTGTTCATTTCATGTTTCGCAATCGGCTTGTAGCAGACTCACATGACCCCTTGGCCAATTTTGCCATTGCGCAGTTGCAGGACTTTGACATAAAGCGCCACACATTTGTGAGCATCTATTTAATGCTTCATGGCTTAGTGAAAGTTGGTGTGGTAGCTGGTTTATATAGTGAACGGCTGTGGGCCTTTCCTATCGGCCTTACCGCTTTGGGACTGTTCATTGCCTATCAAATGGAACGATATTTCTCCACCCACGCAACATTGTTGTTGCTCATATCAATTCTCGACGCCTTCATCATGCTATTAGTCTGGCGCGAATGGCAGGCTTTGAAAAGAAAATCACCTTAACTTCTGCGGCGCTCACGTCTTGCAGCGCCCTCCGCCGCTTGATCAATGCCCTTGGCCAAAGCTGAAACTTCACCCAGCATTGCTTCCACTTGTTCAATAGTTGGACGCGGGCCTTTCTTATGGCCTTCCAACGCTTGGCGCATGGAGGCCAGATGTTCGGGGCTTGTGCCACAGCAGCCGCCGATAATTTTGGCCCCCGCATCAAGTGCAATGCGAGCATAATCAGCCATCAGTTCGGGTGTGCCGGTGTAATGGATGTGGCCATCATGATATTGCGGAATGCCGCAATTGCCCTTGGCCACCACATGGGCGTCTGGTCGCGCTTCCGTAATGCCCATCACCGTGGCCACCAGCTCTGATGCACCCACGCCGCAATTGGCACCAATGGCCACGGGCATAACCGTAAGGTTTTTGGCCAAAGCGCCGAAGGCAGATGGTGTGATGCCCATCATGGTGCGTCCATTGGTGTCAAAGCTCATAGTGGTCACAATCGGCAAGCCCACTTTCGCTGCACCTTCCACTGCCGCACGCAGTTCTTCTTCGGAAGACATGGTTTCAATCCACAGCACATCCACGCCGCCCTCTTTCAGGGCCTTGGCCTGTTCTTCAAAGGCGGTCACGCCGTCTTCATAAGAGAAAGTGCCAATGGGCATAAAAATTTCGCCGGTGGGGCCGATGGAACCGCCTACAAATACATGACGCGCTTTAAACGCATCAGCTTCGGTACGGGCATTCTTCGCAGCAGCCATGTTGAGTTCACGCACTTGATCTTGGGCATTGTGCAGCTTCAAACGGTGGCGATTGCCCCCGAAGGAATTGGTGAGAACAATATCTGCACCTGCCTCAATAAATTGTTTATGCAGGCTGCGCACGCGGTCCGGGTGTTCGAAGTTCCACATTTCCGGCGCATCGCCCGATTCAAGGCCCATTTGGAAATAATTAGTGCCCGTTGCACCATCGGCCAGAAGCCAAGGGCGGCTGTTGAGTGCTTCCGTAAATGAGGGGCGAGACATGGTTTAGGCCTTTCAAAATCTATATAAAGATTTCTTTATGTGATTTCCAGATGCGCTGCAAGCTGCATCATAGACCCATTCGCGCCCTGTTCCCACGCCCTGCGCGGCGAAAATGGGCCAATTCGCGTCGCGCATTTCTCATTTTTAGAATTGGCTCCATGATAGTACCAGATATAGAGGGACTTTATGCGCGACTGGCTTATCCACATCAAACGCGGCGAATATGCTTCGCTGCAAACCCAAATTCGCGAGGCTTTGGTCTCGGCCATTTTGGACCGCCAACTGGATCAGCAGGAGTCCATCCCCTCCACGCGTAAAATGGCCAAGTCGTTGGGCGTTTCACGCAACACCGTTGTTCTGGCCTATCAAGGCTTGTTGGATGATGGTTATCTTCTGGCCAAGCAGCGTTCCGGTTATTTTGTGGCTGACAAGGCGTTGGAGAACCACTTACCGCGAGCTCGCCCTAAGCCCGCAGTGGATAAGCCCCCACATGCTGGCCTTGATTGGCAGAAGCTCGTTAAAAGTAAGCCTTCACACCAGAAGAATGTGGTGAAGGCCCGCAACTGGCAAGATTTTGCCTATCCGTTTATTTACGGCCAGGTTGATCACACGCTGTTCCCACTGGCCGAATGGCGTGATTGCACAAGGCAGGCGCTGGGTAAAAAATGGCTGGGTGATTGGACGAATGATGCCACGGCGGCTGATGATCCGTTGCTTGTTGAACAAATTCGTCGGCGCATTCTGCCTCGTCGCGGTATTATGGCAAGTGATGACGAGATTTTGGTTACAGTCGGCGCACAGAATGCCCTCTATCTGATCACTGAGCTGCTGGTTTCAAAAGAAACCCGCGTGGCGATGGAAGAGCCGGGCTACCCAGACATGCGCAACATTTTCCAATTGCACACACCGCAAGTGGCGCTGGTACCGATCGATCAAGCGGGTTTGATAGTGAGTGACGTTTTGGACAAAGTGGATATTGTTTACGCCACGCCTAGCCACCAATTCCCCACCACAGTTACCATGCCGTTAGAGCGGCGCATGGCCTTGCTCAAAAAGGCATCGGAGAAAAACTTCATCATCATTGAAGATGATTATGAGTTTGAAACCAACTATGTGAATGAGCCCTGTCCCGCGTTGAAGTCTCTCGATGATGAAGGCCGTGTGATCTATGTAGGTTCCCTCTCCAAAACTTTGTTTCCTGGTTTGCGCCTGGGCTTTATGGTTGCTCCAAAAGCTTTCATCGCTGAAGCGCGCGCCCTGCGCCGACTGATGGTGCGACATACGCCATCAAATAATCAGCGCACTGCCGCACTGTTTTTGTCACTCGGCCATCATGACGCATTGATCCGTAAATTGCATAAAGCTTACCGAACACGTTGGGAAGTTATGGGTGAAGCTTTGGCGCAGCATCTGCCGTCTTCCACGCGCAATCCTTCATTCGGTGGCACCAGTTTCTGGGTGAAGGGACCGCCCAAATTGGATGCGGATGAATTGAGCGCTTTGGCGCAAAGCAAAGGCATTCTGATTAACCCCGGTCGCATTTGTTTTGGGGCTGCCGCTGCACCGCAGAATTATTTCCGCCTCGCCTTTTCCTCCATTGATGAAAAGAAAATTGAACCGGGCATCAAGCTGCTGGCTGAATTGATCCGCGCACCAAAATGAGTGGGCCTAACAACAAATTGAAAGCCGTGGGCTATCTGCTCACTGCTGTTTGCGTGGCCACGTTGCAGGATGCCATCGTTAAAGGCTTGCAGGGCGGCTATCCCACGTGGGAGGCGGTGGCTTTTCGCGGGGCCACAGCAACGCCGATTTTTTTGGCTTGGGGCTGGATGAAAGGTATCAATCTTTTCGCTTTGCCCCCCAATTGGAAATTTGTAGTGGTGCGTGCAGTGATTCTGTTCACCGCCTATATGGCTTTCGCTTTGGCCATCGCCACATTGTCCCTCGCCAATGCCGCAGCGATTTATTTCACCATGCCCTTCTTTGTGGCGCTGATGTCGGCCCACGCGATTGGTGAGCGGGTTCCCCTGTTTCGTTGGATCGCGATTCTGATTGGCTTTGGCGGTGTGTTGGTTTCGGTGCGTCCCGGCAGCGACACATTCCAACCCGCATCATTTCTGGCCCTCTATGCCGCATTTGGATACGCCATTGGGCAGTTGTTAAGCCGGAAAGTTGCGCAGGCAGCAGACCCGATGGTCATCGCCAATATGCAAAGCTTGTTTTACTGTGGTGGCTCCATTGTGTTGGGGTTGATTGTCAATGCCACAAAGATAGACGCCAGCGCATCGCCCACTTTTGCGGCCTTCACACGTGATTTTGCGTGGCCAACGCTATCAGATTTGAGCTTGATGATGGCCATGGGATTAGCCTCTTGCATCTCATCGGTGTTTTTTGTGTGCGCCTACCAACAAGCACCAGCCAGCTTTGTGGCACCTTTCGAATATTCAGCTTTTCTCTGGTCGATCCTTTACGGCATCGTAGGCTTTGGAGATTACCCGGGTCGCAACACTTTGCTGGGTGCAGCCATCGTGATTGCAGCAGGACTGTTCATGGTAATAACAGACCGCAAACGTCAGACAACAGGATAGCCACTCCACTTTTTCACAGCACGCAAAGCCAGCGAAGATTGTAAGCGTTGCAGGCCCGGCAACCGCGCCAGTTTGGTGCGGTGAATGCGTTCATAGTCATTCGCATCAGCTGCTGCCACGCGCAGTAAATAATCAAACTGCCCGCTCATCAAATGACATTCCAAAATTTCAGGCACACGCTGCACCGCCTTTTCAAATTTCTCGAAAGCCTCTTCGGTTTGGGCCGCCAATGACACTTCCACAAAAAAGTCATTGGCAAAACCCAACGCGCTGCCATCAAGCTGTGCCGCGTAACCGGTGATTACTCCGGCCTGCTCCAACAGCTTCACACGGCGGTGACAGGAAGAAGCCGAAAGGCCAGCCTTCTCTGCCAATTCCGCAATCGGCATGGTGGCGCGTTGCTGCAGCTGGGTTAGAATGATCTTATCGCTTTTATCTAAAGATTGGCGTTTCATTCGAATATCATATTATATATTCGATTATTTTACCATCTTGAAGCGGGCTTGGCCATTTTTTGAAAACTTCTCCCACAAGCCCTGCTTTAATATGAAACCTCAACGGAGTTTCACCCCATGCTCATCGGCCTGCCAAAAGAGATCAAGAACCATGAATACCGTGTGGGCCTCACCCCACTTTCGGTGCGCGAATTCGTGCGTCATGGACACAAGGTGCATGTGGAAAAGAACGCAGGCTCTGGCATTGGCTCCAACGATGCGGATTACCAAGCCGCAGGTGCTGAAATCATTGACACACCGAACGACATTTTCGCACACGCTGATATGATCGTGAAAGTAAAAGAGCCACAAGCCGCTGAACGCGCAATGTTGCGTGATGGGCAAATTCTTTATACTTATCTTCATCTCGCACCTGATCCAGAGCAGACCAAAGACCTGGTGAAGTCCGGTGCCATTTGCATCGCCTATGAAACGGTTACGAACGCAAGGGGTGGCCTCCCGCTGTTGGCACCCATGAGTCAGGTTGCCGGGCGCATGTCCGTGCAGTCTGGCGCACATTGTTTGGAAAAGCGCCAAAGCGGGCGCGGCATGTTGCTGGGCGGTGTGCCCGGTGTTGCGCCAGCCAAAGTGGTCATCCTCGGCGGCGGCGTTGTCGGCACCAATGCCGCAGCCATCGCCATCGGCATGGGCGCTGATGTCACCATCATCGAGCGCTCGGTTGATCGTATGGAAGAGTTAGTGGCTCGCTTCGGACTGAGCCTCAAGACGCATTACTCCACACAAGGCACGATTGAAGACGAATGTGCGGCGGCTGATCTGGTGATCGGCGGCGTGCTTATCCCCGGTGCTGCGGCCCCCAAGCTCATCACTAAAGCCATGTTGAAAGATTGGAAAGCCGGTTCGGTGTTTGTGGATGTGGCCATCGACCAAGGCGGCTGTGCTGAAACCTCGCACGCCACCACTCATGCAGAGCCAACTTACATCGTGGACAATGTGGTGCATTACTGCGTGGCCAATATGCCCGGCGGCGTGGCGCGCACATCAACCTTTGCGCTCAACAACGCCACGCTGCCATTTGGCTTGGCCATCGCCAAAAAAGGTTGGAAGCAAGCATTGAAAGATGATGCCCACCTGCGCAACGGCCTCAACGTGGCCTTGGGCAAGGTGACGTATCAGGCTGTGGCGCATGATTTGGGGTATGATTATGTAAGTGCTGAGACGGTGCTGGGCTGAGACGCGTTACTTCGCATTCTTTGGTTTCGGCCCGCGCTTTTCCGGCATCAAGTCTCTGCCGGTTTTCCGCTCAAGTGCGCGAATGAATTTCGCATCGCCGCGCGGCCTGCCGATGGTTTCATCGTCACGCACAATCAATTCATCAAGGCCCAAAGCCTCGCGGGTAAGGAAACTGCGCATATCCGGTAGCCGCGAAAACATCGGCGCAGTCGTGGTCAGACCGTCTTCCACACCTTTGAGATAGGCAGCCGCACTGCTCCATTTATATTTGGCGGGCGTAGTGGCCAAACCGGCCTCAACAGGGTTTCGTAAAATATAGTGAAACGCCGCCAGCAAATAGTTTTCATCCATCACCGCTGCGCCATAACGCCCCTGCCAGAAATGGCCAGTCTTTTTGCGCCGGGCATTGATCATGCCAGCATAGCGACGATGCACCGGTGCCAGTGCAGCGCGCAAGCCATCTTCATCTTTCGGCACCAGAATGGCGTGAATATGATTAGGCATCAAACAAAAGGCCCAGCAAGCCACCCGCGCCGCTTTGCAACTGGCAGCCAAAAGATCACGAAAGGTGATATAATCGGAATCATCAAAGAAAACCCTCGCGCGCCCATTGCCGCGCTGGGTGATGTGATGTGGAAGACCAGGAATAACAAGCCGTGCGATTCGAGACATCAGGGAAGGCTACCGCAATTGAGGTAAGCAGTCAATTGACTGCACTGTCACCGTAATTCTCGTAATTCCAATGACCCATAACTCAAGTCACAGACGACGAGCCTGCAAGTCTCCTTTCTGACAGAAGACGGAAGAACAAACCCCCGTCAACCGTCGATGTCTCTACGCCGCCGTTTTGACGCATGAATGTTGCTGCATCATTGGTGCGCTCACCCTTGCCCTCGATATATTCGCCAAGCTGACGTGACTTAGCAACGACCGCAAGGCTGGCGGGGCGCCGAACTGAATCGTACCGCTGCAAGCCCTCTGCTATCGGCCCATCGGCGAGTGCTGCAGCAAGTGCCATCGCATCGTGACCTGCCTTGATGGCACCGCGCGCCACATGCGGTCGTGCGACAAAAGCCGCGTCGCCAAGCAGAGCGACCCGACCAAAGGCCATCCGAGATGACTCTAGATCCCCGACTGGTTGAAAGAGTGGCAGTTCTGCTTTGCGAACCAATTCGGAAAAAGCTGAACAAAGATGCTTGTCGGCATCGTGACGCAACGCAGCGACAAATTCGGTGCGGATTGCATGTGGCGCGATGCCGTCAGGATGATAACGGCCAGCGGCATCAGTTTGCAAATCGCGCAAATATGGCTCAGCAGCTACAGGCCGGTACCAGACGAAGCTGTAGCGTCGCCTTCCGGGCACCAGATCGTCGTTGGTGCCTGGAACAGGGTAGCCGAGAATGTGCTCGCCTGGAATCAATCCCCAAGCAAAGCGGTGGAAGAGAGCGTCATGCGCTGCCGCTGAAAGCTCGTTTTCCTCTACCATACCACGCCAACCAACATAACCTGAATAGACCAGCTCAACGTTTGGCAGGAGTTGGCGGCGCACGGTCGAGCGAACGCCATCCGCGCCGATGAGCAGGTCACCTTTCAGACTGGTTCCGTCTGAAAGTTTCGCAGTTACGCCTTCCGCATCTTGTTCAAAGCCGGATAGTGCCACACCTCGATAGACGCGCTCCTCAGGAAATGCGTTGCTCAATAACGTATAGATGCGAGCCCAAGAGGTACAAAATTGCGGCATTGTGATTTCGGCATAAATGCTGCCACTCTGCGCGAACGCGGCGCGGCTTCTAACCGGCACTCCAACAGTTGCGTCAACGTTAACTCCAGCATGGAGAAGCCCTTCAAGCATGGGAGGATGAACACCCAGACCGGCCCCACGCCCCATGAGCCGACCTGCTGCCCGCTCTACCACTGTCACGTCCCAGCCAGAGCGAAGCAGCATGCAACCCGCAAACAAGCCGCCGAGAGAGCCTCCAATCACGATTGCGCGGCGCATGTGGCTATCCTCCTCGATTGGTCGCTTTCAATGCAACAGGATGTCGGTCTGGCTCCAGAAAACGGGCCGACGGCTATTGGATTACGGTGACAGTGCATTCAACTTTTCCTTCTACCGACAAAACCATTGGCGGCGCATTCATCTAGTCTATCACCTCCAACGTCGTCTTCAGTCAGCTTGCAAGACTTGTTGTGAGGTTCGCACCCATTTGTGGAGCGTGAGCAGACATAGGCGGGTCAGCGCACGCTGTC
>JAYVOQ010000012.1:0-35133 GCA_043757845.1 Hyphomicrobiales bacterium
AAGCTGTCGGAAAACTCATCCCGACATTCAAGCAACAAGAATGCGAAAACTACTTGCGCAATGCAGGTTATGCGTCAGCCTGAGTCAGAAAGACTCTAACTAACGCGCTATCATCGCAATCCTTCATCCGCAACGCAGAATTCGTCACTTACTTGGCTCTTCGTAAATTCCGCTGACAAGCAGCCAATATTAATATTCCTCAGTTTGAACCGCCCCGGCCCTGTGAACCTTCGCTACTCGCTGAACTGCAGTTTCGCTAGATTTGCATAGAGCGCACTCTTCTTCAGTAATTGCGCATGTGTGCCTTGCGCAACAATGCGGCCTTGATCAAACACTAGAATTTTATTGGCATTGCGCACTGTGGCCAAGCGGTGAGCGATGACCAAAGTTGTGCGACCTTTCGAGATGCCTTCAAGGGCTTCTTGAATGAGAGACTCGCTCTCGGCATCCAGTGCGCTGGTGGCTTCATCCAACAACAGCACAGGTGCGTCGCGTAAAATCGCACGCGCAATGGCCAATCGTTGGCGCTGGCCGCCTGATAGCGTGATGCCGCGTTCTCCCAACATGGCATTAAATTTATCGGGAAGTTTGTCGACGAAGGCGGTGACACGAGCTGCTTTGGCGGCGGCGTGAACCTCAGCATCAGTGGCCTCTGGTCTGCCTAAGCGAATGTTATCGGCTATTGTGCCGGAAAAAATAGTTGGATCTTGCGGTACGATAGCAATTTGCTGGCGAAGGTCTTTCAACTTAAATTTTGCTATGTTAGTTCCGTCCAAAGTGATGCAACCTTTGTCTGGCTCTTGAAAGCGTTGCAGCAGAGCATAAAGTGTGGTTTTGCCAGCGCCCGATGGGCCGACGATGGCCACAACTTCGCTGGGTTGGGCGGTGAAATTTATATCGCGCAAAATCGGCGCTTTGGGATTTGCGCTGTAAGAGAAATCAATCTCTTCAAAACTTATTGCGCCGCGCACCGGTTGCGGCACGACGAGAGGGTGAAGCGGCGAGGTGATGCGGGGTTGCTCGTCCAGCAATTCGCTGATGCGTTCGGCAGCTCCGGCGGCTTGTTGTAACTCACCCCAAACTTCGGAAAGCTGGCCCAATGAACTTGCCGCAAGGATGGCGTAAATCAAAAACTGCGTTAAGGTTCCGCCGCTCATGGTGGCGCTCAACACCTGCTGTGCGCCATACCACAACAGGCCGACGATCGAACCAAACGCGATTGAGATGATGCCAAAGGTCAACACAGCTCTGGCTAGGGTTCGCGATTGCGCCGCTTCGAAGGCTTGTTTCGTTGCGGTTGCAAAATGCGCCACGGTTCCTGCCTCTTGCGTGTTAGCCTGGATAGCGATGATGCCGCTGAGGCGCTCTTGTGCATAAGCAGCGGATGCGGCCAGAGTGTCTTGTGCGGCACGCGACAGTTTGCGCACACGGCGACCATAAAATACCAGCGGCAAGACCACAAAAGGAATGGCCAACATGGCCAGGCCCGACATGCCGGGCGAAGTGTAAACCATCATGGCCAGCGCACCCAGCAACATAACGGCATTGCGCAGCGCCAAGGAGGCGGTGGACGAAAAAGCCGACTTGATGAGCGTTGTGTCGGCTGTTAACCTGGAAACCACATCGCCGGTTTTTTGTGTTTCAAAAAATGATGGCGTAAGTTCCATCAAATGTTTGAACAGCGCGTCGCGAATGTCGGCCACCACACGCTCACCCAACCACATCACATAATAGAAGCGAACAGCAGAGCCCACGGCCAACAGCGCCACCACCACAAACATGAAGGCGAAGTATTGATTGACCAAGGCCGCATTTTGGGCACTGAAGCCGTGGTCCACAACCCGCCGTGCAGCAATGGGGATGATGAGGGTTGCAATAGAGGCCACCAGAAGCGCCATGAGGGCCAAAACCACGCGGCTTTGATATGGCTTCAGCAGGGGCAGCAACCTGAGCAAGGGCTGTATTTTGGGGCGCGGCGAAGGCAGTTGGGTGGGGCTTGTCTCGGACATGGATTTGACCTATAGACCGCCAACATTCGGGCTGGAAGCGACTTCCAGCCGCATTTATTTTAAGAAGTGAGTTGACCATGAAAGCCGATGTGCATCCAGACTATCATCCGATTACAGTTGTGATGACTGATGGCAGCAAGTTCATCACCCGCTCCACCTATGGCAAAGCTGGCGATACGTTGAGCTTGGATATTGATCCAAAGTGTCACCCCGCATGGACTGGCGGCAACACCACGTTGGTTGACCGCGGCGGGCGCGTATCGCGCTTCAACGACAAGTATTCTTTCCTCAAGAAGAAGTAAGGTTTTCAATTTTATTGAATTGAAAAACCCAGCCGTTGAGGCTGGGTTTTTTTTGTTTGTAAAAAAAGTGGAGCAACGTGTTGTGGGGCTATCGATTGCCGCGTGCCCCAGAGTGAGGTTAACTTACCTTATCAACTTAATTCATCTTCAACGCGCGTTCCAACATTTGGATCTGAGCGCTTACCGGGCTGGTGGCTTCACCTTCTTCAGCAGTGCGGTTTAACAGCATTATATCTAGCGTTTTAATCCGCTCTAGCAAGCGCAGCGAACGCTCTATCATGAGGTTCAAACCGTCTGGCAGTTGTTCCGCACCTTTGACTTCATGACCACGGCCAATTTCGCCTAGATTAATGCGGTGCTTTTCGCGGCTGGCATCATTGGGGGTGAGTTCGCCAGAAGCTAAGGCGCGTTGCAATAACAGCCAAGAGGCCATTTGCATCAGGCGCGTGGTAAGGCGCATGGATTCAGTGGCGTAAGCAATAGCCCCGTTGCGATCAAGAGTGCGCGAGTCTAAACGGCCTTCACCATCAAGGTAATTTGCGGTTTCTTCAACCAGGCCCATACCTTCTTTAAACGTTTTTTCAAATTGTTCAGATCCGGTGAAACGTGCCAAGAAATCAATGGCACCCGAATTCATTTGCACGCTAGCCATGCGCTTCAGTCCCCTACTCAACATACTCACTCGCCCTTGTTAATCATGACTGTCAACCATGTGACCGTCAATCAATTTCGACTCTCGCAAGAACTAGAGCAAGTTTTGGGCCAAAAAAAAGCCGCGTCAAACGCGGCTTTGAGTTATTAACAGGGAGGCGTCAAACAGAGTGGAAAGAACCACTCGGAGAAACCCAGAAGCTCTGGGTTAACTTCGAATGTAAAGTTTATTTGTTACTGAATGGTTAACAAAACGATGCGACACTCAATCAAGTTTTAAACAAGCTTGCCGCCGCAGCTTTAGACGCTTGTTTTTTCGCAATCTCACCGCGCAGGCGGTTGATTTCGGAGTCTAAAACAATAAGACGGTGTTCCAATTCGGCCACGGAAATATCAGCAAGGTTTTCACCGATAACCATATTGGCTTTCTTCTTCGGCGCTTCATCTAAGTCCATCTTGGCCTCCAGCCTTGTGTTAAGATGATGCAACACTGGCAAAGCAGCGACAAGGAGCATTCTTTAAATGACGCAGATGAAAGCCATCACCATGGCCGGGCCGGGGGGGCCGCAAGTGTTAACGCTGGGCGATATCGCTCAGCCTGTTGCAGGTGTTGGCCAGGTACTGATCCAGGTTATGGCAGCTGGGGTGAACCGGCCGGATGTGCTGCAACGCAACGGAGGTTATCCGCCGCCCGCTGGTGCGCCAGAGACGTTAGGGTTGGAAGTGGCTGGCGAAGTGGTGGCGCTGGGGCAGGCGTGTTCGCGGTTTAAAATTGGCCAGCAAGTTTGCGCTTTGGTTCCCGGTGGCGGCTATGCGGCGTTTGCGGTGGCGGCGGAAGATAATTGTTTGCCCGTGCCGCGGGGGATGAGCCTGATTGAAGCCGCAGCCCTGCCTGAAACCTATTTCACGGTGTGGACTAACGTCTTTGAGCGGGGCGCGTTGAAGGCAGGTGAGACATTCTTGGTGCATGGCGGTTCATCCGGCATTGGCACAACGGCCATACAATTGGCGAAGCAGTTTGGCGCTCATGTCATCACGACGGTGGGCACTGAGGAAAAGTGCAGATATGTTGAGGCGCTGGGGGCTGACCTTGCCATTAACTACCGCATGTCAGACTTTGTTGAAGTGATGAAAGCTAAAAATCTGCGTGCGGATGTTACACTCGATATGGTGGGTGGCTCCTATGTGGCGCGCAACATGGCAGTGGCCGCACTGCATGGGCGCATTGTGCAGATTGCGTTTCAACAATCTTCAACAGTGACGGCGGATTTGTTGCCGGTGATGGTGAAGCGGCTGACCTATACAGGATCAACCTTGCGCCCGCGCAGCGTGGCGGAGAAGGCAGTGATAGCGCGCGCACTGGAACAAAAGGTTTGGCCATTGCTGGCGCAAGGCAAATGCAAGCCACGCATATTCAAAACTTTCCCACTGGCGCAAGCCGCTGATGCCCACCGCCTGATGGAAAGTAGTGCGCATATGGGAAAAATCGTGCTTACGCTTTGAGATTGCCATCGCGTTGCTGTGCGCCTATAAAGCTCCCATTCCAGACATTGTTATTGTCAAATCGCGTCTCGGGGCCCGCAACTGGTTCCGATAAGGAGAGAAGTCATGTCCGCACCATTGATGCCTAAAGCCACTGCCGTTTGGTTGGTGGAAAACACCGCTTTATCATTCAAGCAAATCGCTGATTTGTGCGTGCTGCATGAACTTGAAGTGAAGGGCATTGCTGATGGCGATGTGGCTGCTGGCATTAAAGGTATGGATCCGGTGACGGCGGGCCAACTGACGCGTGAAGAAATTCAAAAGGGCGAGGCTGATACGAATTTTAAGCTCACTCTCATTGTTTCGAAAGCAAATGAGCAAGTGAAGCGTATGACGGCTGGTCCACGTTATACGCCAGTGTCGCGCCGTAGCGACAGACCAGACGCCATCATGTGGTTGGTGCGCTATCATCCGGAAATGGCGGACTCAGCCATTATGAAATTGGTGGGCACGACCAAACACACGATTGCCCAGGTGCGTGACCGTGATCATTGGAACGCGCAGAACATCAAGCCAGTTGATCCGGTTTCTTTGGGTCTGTGTTCACAGTTGGAGCTTGATCTTGCGGTGCAGAAGGCTGCGGCAAAGGGCAAGAATAAAGTGGCAGGCGATGCCGAAGCGCCGCGCACGTTGATTCCGGCCCATGAAGTTTCAGGCACGGCGGCCCATGCCGCAGCTGAAGCGGAAAAGGTGCGGGTGGCTGAGGCGGAAGCGCCACCATCGCGTGATCAAGACAAAACGTATGATGCAGATTCTGTGTTTGCAAAGTTGAAGAATGTAAAGATCGAGGAATAACCGTGCGCATTCTCATTGTTGGTGGGGCGGGTGACGTGGGAAGAGCGGCTCTATGTGGTTTGGCTGCTGGTCATGAGATCATTATTGCGGGGCGCAAGACGGGCGACGTTTTTGTGGACTTGATGGACGAAGCTTCGGTTGCGGCTATGTATGAAAAAGTGGGGCGTGTGGATGCCGTTGTGGCTTGCACGGGACATTCGCATTTTGGGCCGGTGGCTGACATGACGCCGAAACAATTTCTGGAAGGGTTGAAAGACAAGTTGATGGGCCAGATCAATCTGGTTTTACTTGGTCTTGGCCAAGTGAATGATGGCGGGTCTTTTACTTTGACCAGTGGCATTCTTTCCCATGAGCCCATTCGCCAAGGTTCCAATGCTGCCGCCACCGATGGTGCCATTGATTCATTTGTGATCAGTGCTGCGATTGAAATGCCGCGCGGCCTTCGTATCAATGCGGTGAGCCCCGGATTGCTGGAAGTGGCCGCGCAGAAATACGATGGATATTTCCCCGGGCACCGCGCGGTTTCAAACCGCGAAGTTGGATTGGCGTTTGCAAAGAGTATTGAAGGGGCAATTACGGGGCAGGTTATTCGGTGTGAGTGAGCGTTCATTTTGCACCCGATTTTCGGTATTGTAGGATAAAATTGATTCGCATTAAAGGAAACCAAATGAAGCTCAGCGCCCCTACTCAAATTGTATTTCTGATTTCCGTGGCTGTTGCTGTGATCGGCCTTCTGGCTGCACTTGGGATATTGTCTTTCGTACCCGTTGCATCAGTTTGGATCATGTTGGTTGCCTATATAATCCTGGCGGTCGGTTGCCTGCTCAAGGGCGTTTGATTACGAAGAAAATGCGATGATGCCTTAAAACAGCGCCATCTGTTCGCCCTTCTGTGGGGGCTTGGCGAAGAGATCGGTGCGTAATTTCACGCGCGACGTATTTAACCCTAGGCGCTGAGCGGCAAGTTGGAATCTACGACCGATCGTCCAGGCGTAAGGTCCTGTGCCAGCCATGCGCGTGCCGAAGTTGGCATCATTCTCAGCGCCACCGCGCACTGATTTTACCAGAGACATCACTTTTGCAGCGCGGTCTGGATATTCCTTTTCCAACCAATCCTTGAAAATGTCCTTCACCTCATGGGGCAGGCGCAACATTGTATAGCCGGCCTCTCGCACGCCAGCATTGCGGGCTGCTTTCAGAATGGTTTCGATTTCTGAATCATTGAGGCCCGGAATAATTGGCCCCATCATCACCACGGTTGGAATGCCGGCCTTGGAAAGAATTTCCAAAGCAGCAAGCCGCTTCATCGGTGTGGAGGCACGCGGTTCCATCGAGCGGGCCAGTTTGCCATCCAGTGTGGTGATCGACACCGCCACCTTCACCAGACCACGCTCTGCCATCGGTTTTAAAATATCAAGATCGCGTAGCACCGTGGCAGACTTGGTGACAATGCCAAAGGGGTGGCTGAATTCCTGCAACACTTCAATCACGCTGCGCGTTATGCGGTAGTCGCGTTCTATCGGTTGATAGGGATCAGTGTTGGCACCCAGCGCAATGGTGGCGGGCTGGTAATTGGTCGCGGTTAATTCCTCCCGAAGAAGAGCCGCCGCGTTCGGCTTGATGAAGAGCTTGCTCTCGAAATCTAATCCGGGAGAAAGGCCCATGTAAGCGTGCGAAGGCCTAGCGTAACAATAAACGCAGCCATGTTCACAACCGCGGTAGGGGTTGATCGAACGATCAAAAGAAATATCGGGCGAGGTGTTGCGCGTGATGATGGTTTTGGGGTTTTCGGTAAAAATCTCGGTGCGCAGACGAGGCAAATCCGAAAGCGATTCCCAGCCATCATCAAGATAGGCTGTTTGGTGTTGATCAAAACGCGGTGCCGGATTGCTGCGCGCGCCACGCCCGCGCTCTAGTTGTGGCAAAGACGTGAGCTTGCCCGTTCCTAAAGCCCCAATATCCAGCCCCGAAGGCTGACGCATGTCCAAAAGAATCGTCATAGAACAAACATAGAACATAATATCAGAACATGGCAAGAACATTTTTTAGTTCTGCCTCTTAATGTAGCACTAGCTCTTGCGGTGGTCAGTCAAATCAGGCCAAGAGCTGGTGATGAGCCCACGCAATCTTGGCCTTGCCATTTTATCCCCGCTTTGTTGGGGCCTGACTTTCACGCTGGCCAAGCCTGTGGTGAACCACTTCCCGCCGGTCTTCATGATGTTTCTGATTTACGCAGGCATAGGGCTGTTGATGGCTGTAACTCACCCCGGCCCATTCAAGACGGAATGGAAAAGGCTACTGCTGATTTCTGCTTTGGCTGTCACCATACAGGGCGGGCTGTTGTTCTATGCGGTGAAGGATGTTGATGCGACAACGTCTAACCTTGTGCTGCAAGCGCAGGTTCCTGCAGGTGTGATCATGGGCTGGTTGTTTGCCAGAGAACCGATGAATACATCGCGCCTTGTTGGAACGATTATTGCGGTGTTGGGCGTTGTTATCGTCATCGGTCTGCCGGAGAAAAAGCCGCCACTTGTGCCGGTTTTGATGATTGTGTTCAGCGGTTTTGTTTGGGCGGCAGGCCAAGTTTCAGCACGCGTGCTTTCTAAAGATTCAGGAGCGATGATCTTAAAGGCCAATGCTTGGTTTGCCACGCCACAGCTTTTTCTTCTGACGTTGTTGATGGAACATGGCCAGTGGAACTCTCTTGCCACGGCCACTTTTGTGCAATGGCTGCTGTTTGGCTTCGTCGGCATTTTCGGTTTCTATGTGGCCTATATGACGTGGTTCACTTTACTAAAGAGTGTGACGGTGGATCAGGCTATGCCGTTCATTTTGTTGATGACGCCGATCGGTCTGATTGCCGCCGTGGTGTTTTTGGGTGAAAGCATCACAACTGTTCAACTCGTCGGTGGCGCTGTGCTGATGTTGGGGCTGGCCGTGGTGAATGGGTTGGGGGTGCCCAAGCGCAATGTGGCAGTCGCCTTGAAATGACAAAGCCAGAGCTTGCTGATTTTTATCGGCAATATATTGGCTGCCTGAACGCGCAAGACTGGCAAAGCCTTGGGCAGTTCGTTGCTGACAACGCCAGCCATAATGGAAAGCCTTTTGGCCTTTCGGGCTACCGCGCCATGCTGGAGAATGATTTTGCACAAATTACGGATTTGCATTTCAACATTGCGCTGTTGATTTGTGATCCGCCTCATATCGCAGCGCGATTGCAATTTGATTGCTGCCCGAAGGGAATTTTTTTCGGCCTCCCCATCAATGGCAAGCGCGTGCGTTTTGCCGAGAATGTATTTTATGAATTGCGTGGCGGAAAAATCTGGCAAGTCTGGTCAGTGATCGACACGACCGCGATTGCTGCGCAGCTTCAGCTTACTTTCTGAGCAAATGTTCCTCCAACCGCGGCATGATTTCTACGAAATTGCAGGGCTTGTGGCGGTAATCGAGTTGGTGGACGAGGATTTCATCCCAGCCGTCACAACAAGCGCCGGGAGAGCCGGGCAGGCAGAAGATGTATTTACCTTTGGCCACACCTGCTGTGGCGCGGGATTGCATGGTGGACGTGCCGATTTTCTTGAACGACATCATGTGAAAAACTGTGCCGAAACCTTCGATCTCTTTTTCAAACAGTGGCCGCATGGCTTCGATGGTGACGTCGCGGCCCGTGAGGCCAGTGCCTCCGGTTGAGATGATCACGTCAACATTTCGATCAGCTAAATACCTTCGTGTGGCCGCGCGAATTTGTCTGATGTCATCTTTGACGATGGTACGGTCTGCCAAGCGGTGACCGGCACTGAAAATGCGTTCACAAAGCACGTCGCCGGATTTATCGTCCAGCAGTGTGCGTGTATCCGATATGGTGATTACGGCAATACCGATGGAGACAAATTGGCGCTCGGTCATTTTAGCTTCTCTTGAAATAGTTGCAGATCTCGCCAGGCCATACGTTTCAGTGTGGGGTTGCGCAACAGCTGTTCGGGGTGAAGCGTTGCCAACAATGGAATGCCATCTGCGTCTTGCCATTTGCCACGTTGGCGTTGGATCGATGCATCTGCTGCGGCAAGATATTGGCCTGGTAGGCCTGAGATGGCGAGGATCAATTTGGGTTGCACCAATTCCACGGCCCGTTTGGCAAAAGGCAAAACGACTTGCACATCTGCGGGCCGGGCCGCTGCCCCGCCCAGCACGCGCCAAGGCAGAAGGTTCATCAGCGCCACCTCTTCCAGCTTTAAGCCAATGGCGGCCAGCATATTGGTGAGCAGCAGGCGGGCTTTATCGGCAAACACTAAGCCAGAACGATCTTCCTCTTTGCGTGGATGATCAGAGATGATCAGAATATCGGCGCGTTGTGGCCCTTCGAAGAAAGAGAGTTTGCTGGCAGACTTCTTGAGGGGATGGTTTTCTAAGAAATTTAGCGCTTGGGTGATTTCGGCAATAGATTTCAGGCCTGAGACATTGGCGATCTGTGGACGTGCTACTGGTTGCGGCGCTGCTTTAGCTATTACCGGGGCATCGATCTTGGCGCTTTCGGCGAAACGGTCAATGGGCTGCTCTAAGGTAATCTCTTCAGCCCCCATGGCCACAAGCCAAGCCAGCGCGTCGCTGGCGGTGGTAAATCCAAGTGATGACGGGTCAAGCATAGGCAGAACTTAGACGGTGTGCGCCTCTCCTTCAATCGTCATCCCGACGAAGGCCGGGATCCAGCTTAAATTCACAATCATCGAACCCGGCCTAAGCTGGGCCCCTGCCTTCGCAGGGGTGACGGAACTAAAGAGTAAAATGCCGAAATTTGTGGCTAGGCCACTGCGGCACTGGCTATAATAGTTGTACAAAGAGGTTTTGAAACATGCAACGCGAAGCGATGGACTATGATGTGGTGATTGTTGGGGCTGGGCCCGCAGGTTTGGCGGCGGCCATTCGTGTGAAACAGCTTTCGCCTGAAACCACGGTTTGTGTTTTGGAGAAAGGCTCAGAGGTTGGTGCGCATATTCTTTCAGGCGCTGTTGTCGATCCCATTGCGCTGAATGAGTTGATCCCTGATTGGAAGGAAAAGGGCGCGCCGCTGAAAACGGAAGTCAAAGAAGATCGGTTCTATGTCTTGGGCAAGGCGGGGGCGATGCGCATTCCCAATTTCCTTATGCCGCCCTTGATGAACAACCATGGCAACTATGCCGTGTCCCTCGGCAATGTGTGCCGCTGGTTGGCCACCCAAGCTGAAGGACTGGGCGTGGAGATTTATCCGGGCTTTGCTGCATCGGAAGTTTTGTACCGCGACAACGGGTCGGTAGCAGGCGTTGTGGCTGGCGTGATGGGCATTGCCAAGGATGGCCACCACAAGCCGGACTATCAGCCGGGTATGGAACTGCGCGGCAAATATGTGTTCATTGCCGAAGGTGTGCGTGGATCATTGGCCAAAGAAATCATTGCCAAGTTTAATCTTTCGCAAGGCCGTGAGCCGCAGAAGTTTGGCCTCGGCATGAAAGAGCTATGGGAAGTGAAGCCGGAGAACCACAAACAGGGCCAAGTGACCCATACCATGGGTTGGCCATTGGGTTTGAAAACCGGTGGCGGTTCATTCATGTATCATCTTGAAGATAATCTCGTCTCCATCGGCTTTGTGGTGCATTTGAATTATCGAAACCCGCATCTCTATCCCTATATGGAATTCCAACGTTTCAAACATCATCCGATGATTGCACAAGTTCTGGAAGGTGGCCGCCGCGTGGCTTATGGCGCGAAGGCGATCACTGAGGGCGGGCTTCAGTCTGTACCGAAGCTGGCTTTTCCTGGTGGGGCGCTGATTGGCTGCTCAGCCGGATTTGTGAATGTGCCGCGCATCAAGGGTTCACAAAATGCTATGAAGACGGGGATGCTGGCTGCCGAAGCCGCTGTTAGCGCGTTACAGGTTGGCCGCGTGGGTGACACGTTGAATGAATATCAATCAGCCTATGAAGGGTCTTGGGTTTACCGCGATTTGAAGCAGGTGAAGAACGTTAAACCGATGTGGTCAAAGTTTGGCTTGCTGTTGGGCATGGGGCTGGGGGGCCTCGACATGTGGCTGAACACTATATTTGGATTTGGGCTTGG
Source organism: Hyphomicrobiales bacterium (assembly GCA_043757845.1). Taxonomy (GTDB): domain Bacteria; phylum Pseudomonadota; class Alphaproteobacteria; order Rhizobiales; family Aestuariivirgaceae; genus Aestuariivirga. The sequence goes on from JAYVOQ010000012.1 coordinate 11,389, forward strand.
TACTTGGACACATGGCAAGTCGGATTATGCCACGCTCAAACCCGCAGCAGACTGTAAACCAATTGTTTACCCTAAACCTGATGGGGTGATCTCATTTGACCGCCTCACCAATGTGGCTTTCTCTGGTACTGCCCATGTGGAAGATGAACCTGCTCATCTCAAGCTTAAAGACCCAACCATTCCCATTGGCGTTAATCTTCCGATGTGGGATGAGCCGGCGCAGCGTTATTGCCCGGCTGGGGTTTATGAAGTGGTGCTGGCTGCCGGTCTGGAACCGCGTTTCCAAATTAACCACCAGAACTGCGTTCATTGCAAAACGTGCGACATCAAAGACCCATCGCAAAATATCACCTGGACGGTGCCGCAAGGTGGCGAAGGCCCGAATTATCCCAATATGTAAGCATTTACCGCGCCTTAACCAAAAGGCGCGTTTGATTGTGAAACTCCAAATTCTCTAAAATACAACCTATCGGTTCAATCTCTTATTGAAGCCTGATGCCTATAGGTGGGGCTTGGAATCTAATTGGAGAGATATGCGGCCATGTCTAATTCAAACATGTCAAATTCATACATGTCTATGTTGAACAAAGCGCGGAATTTTTTAAAGCCCTTGGCAGGTTTTGCCAAGTCTGAGCGCGGCAACGTGTCAATAATGGCTGGCCTTTCGATCATCCCGCTTTTGGTGAGTGGCGGTGCGGCCATTGATTATGAGCGCGGTGTGAACGCTGGAACTATTTTGCAAGCTTCGTTGGATTCCGCCGCCCTCTATGCCGTTGCTTTGCCTGATACAACCAATGCGGCGCTGACAAGCAAGTCACAGATTTATATCCAACAGAATTATAAAAATAATGGCGATGCTGTGCTGTCGAGCTTTGCTATCACCAATAATGGCCCTTCAGTGACAGCCACTGCCAAGGCAACGTTGAAAAATAATTTCATGTCACTTGTTGGTATTCCCACCACCGTTGTGTCGGGCAGTTCAACGGTTCTCAAATCCGGCATCAATCTTGAGGTGTCAATGGTGCTGGATAACACTGGCTCAATGAATAGCATAAATCCCCAAACCGGCAACACCGCCATATCTGATTTGAAGACGGCGGCCGTTAAATTCGTAAACATTGTCATGCCCGCAACGCAAGGCTTATTTTACACGAAAATTTCGGCAATCCCCTACAACAACAGCGTAAACTTAGGTTCTGAATTGCTCGCAACGCCAGTAAGGGGTGCCATCCAAACGGGCACAAGCAATTCACCGGGCTGGCAAACTTACAATTTTACCAGCTATACAGGTCAAGCACAGAGTTATCCCTATACAACTTGCGTGACAGAGCGACAGGGCGTCAGCGCCTATAGCGATAGCGCTTTTGGTATGGGAGCTTATGCTGGGCGTTTCTATGGTCCACCCGCATACAATGGCTGCAATGCAACGACAATCCAACCTTTGACCACAAGTACCGCGGCCTTGACGACCACTATCAATGCGATGGCTGCTGGTGGATCAACCGGTGGCCAGAACGGCGTGGCTTGGGGCTGGTATTCACTCTCGCGCAATGTGGGTATTTGGAGCGGAGTGAACACTCCCGCCGCCTACACAACTGTTGTCAATAGTCCACAATATGATACCGCGACACCTTATAACCTGCGAACGCGCAAGGTCATGATCTTGATGACGGACGCTGAGTATAATAGCGCCTATTGCAATGGTGTGATTTCGGCACCTTCGAGCATTCCAGGTTCGGGCTCGCAATCCTACCAAACTTCCTGTGCGTCACCTCTTGGCAATTCTTATGTGCAATCCAACGCCATGTGCACCGCGATCAAGCAGACAGGCGTTGAATTGTTTGTCATCACATTTCAGCTGGATAAGTCCAATGCTCAACGCGTGGCCTTGACGCAAAACTGTGCTACGGATGCATCCCATGTGATTGATGCTGACGTGACATCTTTGGATGCGGCTTTCGCCAAAATTGCCAATTCAATTGTGGCAATGCGTATCACCAATTAAGTTTGCTGCGACAAAATAAATCGAAGGGCGGCCCTGCCACTGGCCGTCCTTTTTGCTTGCGGACACCTATAAAAACCGCAATTCTGCGTGAATCAGTGGTAGTTTCAGTCTGTCAGGAATCCATATGCGCTCATTCGCCGTTTCACTTGTTGCCCTTTCTCTTTTTGCTTCCACACAGGCTGTTTCGGAAACGCCCGAATTCCAAACTTTGGCGGGCAACTTTTTAGCCTCGCGCACTGCCAGTCGTTTGTTGGATTTGGGGCCAGCTGCGGATTTCACTCGTGCGGCCCTCAAGCAAGACCAAGGCAATGGCATTTTGGCTGAACGCTTATTCCAAGTTTATGTGATGAAGGGTGATTTGCCCAAGGCCGAAGGCTTGGCCCAACAGGTGATTAAATCCAACAGCCAGCAACGCACGGCGCGCATTGTTTTGGGCTTGAAAGAATTTCGCGCCAGGCGCTATTCGGAAGCGCGTAACAATTTCAATGAAGCATCCTACACACCCTTTGGCGTTCTAACCGCTTCGCTGCTCAGCGCTTGGTCTTATGCGGGCGAAGGCTCGCTGAATGCGGCATTGCATGAGTTGGATAAGCTGGATGGCCAGGATGCGTTGGCCAATTACAAAGCTTTCCACACAGCTTTAATTGCGGATTATTTGTCATCGTCGGTTCGGGCAGAGGCCGCTTACAAAAAAGCTTATGAGTTGGCCCCCACATCTTTGCGCGTGGTGCAGGCTTATGGCAATTATCTGGAACGGCAGGGTCGCAAGGCGGATGCTGAGAAAGTTTATCGCAGCTATCTGGCCGGAGGGCAGTCTAATTTGTTTATCCAAACTGCATTGGATAATTTGCCCCCCGCGCCAAAGCCTGCGCCCTTTGTGGCCAGCCCATTGGCTGGTGCAGGAGAGGTTTTATTCTCGGTTGCTTCATCTTTGAATGTTGATCAAAGTGCTGACGCAGCGCTGATTTATGCGCAACTGGCTTTAAGTGTGGCCAATGATAAGCCGTTTGTTTTGACCACGTTAGGTGGTGTGCAGTCAGGCCTGAAGCAATACGAAGAATCCAATGCCAGCTTTGAGCAGATTCCCAAAACCTCATTGTTGCGTAACTATGCGGACACGGAAATTGCCTTAAATTTGCAGCGCATGGATAAGAACGCGGATGCCGTTTCGCGCTTGCAAGTGGTGATTGCACGCGATCCTAAAAATACGGACGCACTGATTACGCTGGCCGGAATTTACCGCGCCAACAGCCAATTTTCAGAGGCGGCCGAGGCTTATGGCAAAGTGTTGGCGCTGTTACCACCTGGTGAGGCGAATAGCTGGCGGATCTATTATGATCGCGGCATCGCCTATGATCACTTGAAGCAATTTGATAAGTCAGAGCCGGATTTTCGCAAAGCCTTGGCCTTGTCAAAAGATGATCCGGCGGTGCTTAACTATCTGGGCTATTCGATGATTGATCGCGGCATCAATCTGGATGAAGCCTTGGGCATGGTGAAAAAGGCTGTGAGCCTTAAACCAAATGACGGTTATATCACTGATAGTTTGGGTTGGGCCTATTTCACGTTGCGTGATTATGAGCAGGCGGTGACCTATTGCGAGCGTGCGGTTGATCTGATTCCGTCTGATCCCATCATCGCCGAACATTTGGGTGATGTGTATTGGAAGGCGGGCCGCAAATTGGAGGCGGGTTTTCAATGGCAACATGCGCTGGACAATCACCCCGATGCGGCTGATGTGCCGCGCATGCAGGGTAAACTGAAAGAAGGCTTGCCCGAAGCAGTTGAAGCCAAGCCGCTGGACAAAACTGCGCCCGCTGATGGTGCCGCCAAACCCACTAACGGCTAGAGCATGTCCCGCCAAAGTGCAAAGCGGTTTGGCCATAAGGACATGCTCCATCATATTGATCTTGCGCGAATCCTTTTCGACAAGCCGATTCCGGCTTGTCGGGAAGCGCGCTAGTGTCCGCCCTTGTTGAACTGGCCCGCGCCAAGATCAATCTGGCGCTGCATGTTTTGGGGCGTAAGGCGGATGGCTATCATGAGATTGATTCCGTGGTGGCTTTTGCCGATATTGGTGATCAGTTAGAGATCAAACTTGGCACCCGCCAAGCGTTGATGGTGAGTGGGCGCTTCGCCTCTGATGTTCCTACAGGCAGTGAAAATCTCATTTGGAAAGCTTTTCAGCATTTGAACGGCCTTATGCCCTTGCCAGCTGTTGGCGTGAAGCTTGAGAAAAATCTGCCCGTTGCTTCCGGCATTGGTGGCGGCTCGGCTGATGCGGCGGCAATGTTGCGCGGGTTGTTGCGGCTCATTGGGGCTTCGTTGACTGCTGATCAGATCAGCGGCCTTGCCGCGATTGGCGCAGACGTGCCGGTTTGTTTTGTGGGCAAGCCAGCGCGTATGACGGGCATTGGTGAAAAGCTCAGTATACTGACGGAAATGTTGCCGCCGGCGTTGGTGTTGGTCAATCCGCTGGCGGTGTGTTCGACAGCGGAAGTGTTTCAAGCGATGGGGTTGCAGCCAGGTGCCATGCGGCCAGCGCCTGTGAAGGCCGCTTGGCGCAATGACATGACGGCGGCGGCAATTCAAGTTCAACCGATGATTTCTGATGTGCTTTCGGCTTTGCATAAGACGAACTTGTTTCCGGTATTGATGTCTGGCTCTGGAGCCACATGTTTTGGCATTGCCCAAAGTTTTGAAGACGCTGAGGCGGAAGCGGCTGTGTTATCTGCACAGCATCCGCAGTGGTGGGTGAAAGCGGCGCGGCTGAGTTAACCCACTTGCCCACGATGGCGCAGGAATTGATCGGCCAGCACAATGGCCATCATGGCTTCACCAACGGGAACGGTGCGGATGCCCACACATGGGTCGTGCCTGCCTTTGGTGATAATGGCGGTGTCTTCGCCGGATTTGGTAACTGTCTTGCGCTCATTCAAAATTGACGAGGTGGGTTTCACTGCAAAACGCACCACAACATCTTGGCTCGATGAAATGCCCCCAAGATTCCGCCTGCGAATTTTTAAAACCTTTCCTTTGGCTGAAGCTGTCGCGCCCCGTACGCTGATGGAGAGCAATGCGCATATGGGGGAGATTATGTTAGTGGTTTGAGCGCGTTAAATCTAGTCCCGCCCGTGGAGGGACGAGGAATTCAAAGCGGTTAGTTTATTGAAACATCTGGTAGGGTAATATGAAGTTATCAATAAATCTCATTGATCAGCTGCCAGTGTAATATCAACTGCTAGTTTGTCACTCTCTATCTTGCCGCTGATAAAGTAACCGTGCGCTAATTGATTGAAAGATTTGCCCGAGATATAGGTGAGTTCGAACTGCTTCCTAATCTGATTGGCAATTTCAAACATGTCCACATCCGCATGTTCTCTGGTCAGTCCGCCGTAAATACTAGCTAACATCAATGAACCTTCAGCGAATGAATCGGGTTTTGCGCCAACCGTCAAGTAGTTAACGGGTGAATTTGCATTTTTCGCGCCGTAAGCAACGACGAAAGCTTTGAATTTACCTGAACAATAATAGTCTGCTGAATCAGTGGGAGAGCATTTTGGTTCAAATGTTGTCTGAAAATTTTCTTGTGCAGACATTTCTAAAAACCGTGAAAATTGATCCGATGTGGATTTTATCAACGGCTTGAATTCATCCGCCCAAACTGCCGATGCCATCATTGTCCAAAGTCCGATTATCCAGTACTCGTGACGTTGGAGAATACGTTGCCACTGCATTCAATTACCCTATCTGCCCGCGGTGGCGCAGGAATTGATCGGCCAGCACAATGGCCATCATGGCTTCACCAACGGGCACCGCGCGGATGCCGACGCATGGGTCATGCCTGCCTTTGGTGATGATGGCGGTATCTTCGCCGGATTTGGTAACTGTCTTACGCTCATTCAAAATTGACGAGGTGGGTTTCACTGCAAAACGCACCACAACATCTTGGCCCGATGATATGCCGCCCAAAATTCCACCAGCATGGTTGGATTGAAATTCTGGTTTGCCGTGGTGCATACGAATTTCATCTGCATTATTTTCGCCGCTCAATGCAGCAGTGGCAAAGCCATCGCCAATTTCAACGCCCTTCACGGCGTTGATGCTCATCATCGCAGCGGCCAGTTCAGCATCGAGTTTGCCGTAAATCGGTGCGCCCCAGCCTGCGGGAACGCCGGACGCTGTCACTTCAATCACAGCGCCACAAGAAGAGCCAGATTTGCGCACACCATCGAGATAGGTTTCCCAATTCTTTGCGGCCTCTGAATCGGGGCAAAAGAAGGGGTTTTGATCGACCTGCGACCAATCCCAGTTTTCGCGATTGATTTTGTGGGGGCCCATTTGAATTAAACAGCCGCGAATTTTTACGTGGGGGATAACCAGACGTGCCACTGCGCCCGCCGCCACACGACAAGCCGTTTCACGCGCTGATGATCTGCCGCCGCCGCGATAATCGCGAATGCCGTATTTTTCCTGATAAGTGAAATCGGCGTGGCCGGGGCGGAATTTATCGCGGATTTCGGAGTAGTCTTTACTGCGTTGGTCAGTGTTTTCAATTTGCAGTGCGATGGGTGCGCCCGTGGTGCGCAAGCCTCCGGTGCGTTCATCTTCAAACACGCCGGAGAGGATTTTTACAGCATCGGCTTCTTGGCGCTGCGTGGTGAAGCGGTTTTGGCCGGGTTTGCGCTTGTTGAGGAAGGCTTGGATTTCTTCGCTTGAGATTTTCAAATTCGGCGGGCAGCCGTCCACCACTGCGCCAATGGCAAGCCCGTGGCTTTCGCCGTAAGTGGTGACGCGGAAGAGGTGGCCGAATGTATTGTGAGACATGGGGACGGTCTAAACCGGCTTATGGTTCGCGTCAAACCACTGATATTTGCCATTCTCCAACACGCAGTAACAACCCTGCGGGGTTGGCAGGTGAGTGATATCAATGCGCGGGATGTTGCAAGCATAACCGATCAAACAGCGGGCGACAGCACCGTGAGCTACAATCAGGCTTGGGCCTGTTGTGCTGCGCAAAAAGGCGTCGACGCGCTTCACTCCTTCGGCATAAGACTCTCCACCTTCCGGCTTCCAGTTATAATGGCCGACTTGGCCGTGAGCATAGTCACGGGCTTCATGCATTGCTTCGATGTCTTTGCCTTCCCAGATGCCGAACTCCAATTCACGCAATCGTGCATCGGTTTGCACCGTTGCAAAATCGCGTGGCTGATCGACGCAAATAATTTTCATCGTCTGCTGGGCGCGCACTTGTGGCGAAACATAAAAATCGTAAGTCTGAAGTTCTGACGCTTTTGATGCAAGTGCTGAGGCTACGGCGGTGGCTTGTTCAACACCTGTCGCATTCAATGCAATATCAGCCGAACCCTGAACCAGCTTCTGCTGGTTCCAGTCAGTCTCACCGTGGCGGATGAAGTAAATTTTAGGAAGCTTAGGTATCACTCTTTTCAACCGACATATCTGGTGCAGATGGGTTCTTCATGCCGACGATGTGATAGCCAGCATCCACGTGGACTATCTCGCCTGTTACACCACGCGAAAGATCAGAGAGCATATACATGCCGCTGTCGCCCACTTCTTCGATGGTGACGGTGCGGCGCAATGGCGAGTTATATTCATTCCATTTCAAGATGTAGCGGAAGTCACCAATGCCAGATGCTGCGAGCGTTTTGATAGGGCCTGCTGAAATGGCATTCACGCGGATATTTTTTACACCCAGATCGGCTGCCATATAACGCACACTGGCTTCCAGGCCTGCTTTGGCCACACCCATTACGTTGTAATGCGGCATCCATTTTTCAGCGCCATAGTAAGTGAGGGTGAGGAGGGAGCCGCCATCCGGCATCATTTTTTCTGCGCGTTGGGCAACGGCGGTGAAAGAATAGATCGAGATGAACATCGTGTTCTTGAAGTTTTCAGGCGATGTATCGACATAGCGGCCTGTCAGTTCATCTTTGTCGGAGAATCCAATGGCGTGAACGAGGAAATCGAGCTTGCCCCATTTTTCCTTTAACGTGTCGAAGACCGCATCGATGGAAGCCATATCGCTGACATCACAGGGCAACACGATGGTGGATCCCACCTCGGCGGCCAAAGGTTCAACGCGCTTCTTGGTGGCATCGCCCTGATAGGTGAAGGCCAGTTCGGCACCATGTTCAGCGCAAGACTTGGCAATGCCCCAAGCGATCGACCGACTGTTGGCCACGCCCATGATGAGGCCCCGTTTGCCAGCCATTATGCCTTTGTTATTGTTCATTTTATTTTGCCCATCGCTGCGTTGCTTGAGGGCCTTGTGCCATGTTTGGGAAAAATTGAAAAGAACTCATTGCATAATCAGATAGTTATATAATGTATCGGTTGTGGAATGTGGCGGAATTGGTTTGAATTTAAAAATGTTAGCACTGGCTGATCCAATGCGCCGCGCGATTATCAATCGGCTCCAACAAGGCGAAACGTATGTGATGGAATTGGCCGCAACTTTTGGGGATAAGTCAGCCTGCGGCATCAAAGCACCTGAAAATTTTGGAAGAGCAGATGAAGTTGAAAATTAGTTGGATTTATGCTGGCATTGATGACACTGAGGCGAAAACTTTCCATGCGGCCCATGAGTGCATGACGGGTGGGTGGACGGGTTCGCTGAACGCCTTGCAAGCCAATCTGGCGAAGGGAAATGCATAATGAGCAAGTTGCGCGTGGAATGTTTCATGATTTCGGTGGATGGCTTTGGCGCGGCACCAGAGCAAAGCCTCGAAAATCCATTTGGTAAAGGCGGCATGGTGCTGCCACAATGGTTTTCAAACACCCGCACATTCAAGAAAATGTTCGGCCGCGACGAGGGCACCACGGGCATTGATGATCAATTTGCGGCGCGTGGATTTGTTAACATCGGAGCAAATATCATGGGCCGCAATATGTTTGGCCCACAGCGCGGTCCTTGGGTTGACGAAAGCTGGAAAGGCTGGTGGGGGCCAAATCCGCCTTATCATGCGCCAGTGTTTGTGATGACCCATCACCCCCGCCCCACACTGACAATGGAAGGGGGCACAGTGTTTGAATTTGTTTCAGATGATCTCACATCAGTTTTGAAAAAAGCCAAATTGGCAGCCAAGGGCAAAGATGTAAGGCTGAACGGCGGCGTTCAAACAGTTCGCAATGGCATTCTCTCTGGCCTCGTTGATTATTTGCACCTTGCCATTTCGCCTGTTGTCTTAGGGTATGGGGAAAATTTGTTGGCGGGAATTGATTTAGCCAAGCTGGGCTATTCCTGCGTCGAAACTAAATCGGGCGAAGGCGCGCTGCACCTTGTCTATGAGAAGCAAAAGTGACGTTAATTGACAGGTTGATGGACAGGTGGGTTGAACGCGCTTAATGATTACCTTACCAGTTGGGGAGGTCACATCATGTTTACAATTCTGCTGATCATCATTGCCGTCATTGCGGCTTTGTTAATTTATGGCGCATTGCAATCGGCTGATTTCAGCGTTGCGCGCACTGTTGATATCAATGCAACGCCCTCTCAGGTTTTCGAAAACATTAATGACTTTCACAAATGGGCCGCTTGGTCACCTTGGGAAAAGATGGATCCGAATTTGCAACGCAGCTTTTCTGGCGCTGCTGTAGGCGCGGGTTCAAAATATGCTTGGGTTGGCAATAAGAAAGTAGGTGAAGGCAATATGGAAATCACCCATTCAGAGCCTTCCAAGCGGATGCAGCTTGATCTGCATTTCCTTAAACCCTTCAAGGCTGACAATGTAACGGAATTTACGCTTACACCGAGTGGCAGCAAAACCAACCTCAAATGGGAAATGCGGGGGCAAAGGCCCTTTATGTTTCGCGTGATGGGGATATTCTTCAGCATGGACAAAATTGTGGGCGGTGATTTTGAAAAAGGCCTTAACAGTTTGCGTGAGATCGTGGAAAAATAATGGATCTGGAACGACTGAAAGTTACAACGGCGCAACAGGGCTTCACCGAGCGTGCTGACCCTTTCACGTTATTTGGTGAATGGCTGAAAGATGCCGAGGGCAAAGAGCCGAATGACGCCAATGCCATGACATTGGCCACGGTTGATGAAGAGGGCCTGCCCAATGCCCGCATGGTTTTGCTGAAAGGCTATGATGACCGTGGCTTTGTGTTTTACACCAATTATGAAAGCCAGAAGGGTCAAGAGCTTTTAGGCACAGGCAAAGCGGCCTTGGTGTTTCACTGGAAATCATTGCGCCGGCAAGTGCGCGTTCGCGGGTTGGTGGAAAAGGTGACGGCAGCGGAAGCGGATGAGTATTTCACTTCACGCGCGCGCGATTCTCGCATTGGCGCTTGGGCGAGCGCGCAATCGCGCGAGTTGGAAGGGCGCTTTGCTTTGGAGACTGCGGTGGCGATGTATACCGCCAAATATGCCATTGGCAACGTGCCGCGCCCACCGCATTGGAGCGGCTTTCGTGTGCTGCCTTTGGCCATTGAATTCTGGCACGACAGGCCATTTCGCTTGCATGACCGTGTGGTGTTCAGGCGGGCCACGCAAGATGCCGCGTGGAACAAGGCCAAGCTCTATCCATGATTGACATTGTATGTACAATGTGCGAGAATTATTGTCAATGGAATTTTACTGGAATGAGGATAAAAACAACCATTTGAAAAACACGATAGACGTAAGTTTTGAAATGGTTCGAGATGAAGTCCTTGCCGGCCGCGTTCTGGCGGAATTACCAAACCGCAATCGGTCAAACCATCGGATCTATGTTGTTTTGTTGAATGGCTATGTCTGCGCGGTACCTTTTGTTAGGAAAGGGAATGCCGTCTTTCTTAAGACAATTTTCCAAGATCGGGTGCTGAATGCATTACACGGAGTTTCGCATGGAAAGACAAAATAGGCGCGTGAAGCAGGAACTTGGGCGCCCAAGTTCGTTCGAGCCACAAGATGATGAAGAACGTGAGATTGAGGGAATGTTTCGTGATGGAACCATTGCACGTGCGATTGAAAAAGCCCGGCGTAAAGGAACTTCATCCGTGACAGTTAAGGTGGACGCGAAGCCCGTCAAGGTGCCTGTTACTATGCGTCTTGATGCACTTACTGTCGCAGTCCTGAAAGACCGTGCCCGCAGTGAGGGTTTGCGCTATCAATCGCTTGTCAATTCGGTGCTGCATAAATTTGTAACTGGAAAGTTGGTTGAGCGCAAATAGTGACCAGCAATTCATCCCTCCGCCCGGAAACCATTGCGGCGCAATCGGCTCGTGGTGTTGATGCTGCGACTGGTGCTGTGTCACCGCCGCTTTATCTGTCGACCACTTATGCGCGTGATGAAAATTATGCGCCGAAGCTGAAAGAGAATTATCAACGCAATGGCTCACCAAATTTGTGGCTAGTGGAAGAAACCATTGCGGCGTTGGAAAAAGGCGAAGCCGCGCTGGCCTTTTCATCCGGCATGGCGGCGGTGGTGGCGCTGACTGAAACCATTCCGCATGGCGCACATGTCGTTTCACTCAAGACCATGTATTACGGCGTGCGGGCATGGTTGCAAGAATGTGAGCGCAAGGGCCGCATCAGCCTCACGCTGGTTGAACCAGATGGCATTGCTGCGGCCGTTACAACCAAAACAGATTTGGTGTGGATTGAAACCCCGGTGAACCCCACGTGGGATGTGATTGACATTGCGGCTGCTGCGCAAGCTGCCCATAAAGTTGGAGCGCAACTGGCGGTGGATGCAACAGCACTTGGCGCCGTGGCGTGCAATCCGCTGATGCTGGGTGCTGATATTGTTTTTCATTCGGCCACTAAATTTTTGAATGGCCATACGGACGTGCTGGCAGGGGTGTTGATCGCGCGTGAGGCCAATGCACGCTGGCAAGAAATTGCAAGGTTGCGCACGGCGATGGGCAATGCGTTGCCGCCATTTGAATGTTGGTTGTTGCTGCGCGGCCTTCGCACTCTATTTGTGCGTTACAATCAAGCCACGGGAAATGCCTTGGCCATGGCGCGGCATTTTTCCAATCATCCTAAGGTCGAGCGCGTGCTTTACCCCGGCCTTGCCACGCAAACAGGCCATGCCATTGCCAAGAAGCAAATGACCGGTGGTTATGGTGCGATGATGAGCTTGCTGCTGAAGGCAGATTTTGATGGTGCCCAGGCATTCTGCACGCGGTTAAAAGTGATCGCACCTGCCACATCTCTTGGCGGCGTTGAAAGTTTGGCGGAACATCGCAAAACCGTGGAAGGGCCAACCAGCATGTTGCCCGATAATCTAGTGAGGATTTCGGTGGGCATTGAGAATGTGAATGATTTGATTGCTGACATAGAGGGGGCGCTGGCCACTTTATCATGAAGACGCTGAGCTTTCTAATATGCTGTTTTTTAAGTGTCTGCGTGGTGTCCGCACAGGCAAAGGCTAAAGTTGCAGTTGTTGAAAAAAATCTGACTTGCGGCGATTTCCTTTCGAAAATCGGGATGCGGCCAAAGGATCTTGAATTTGTTGATTGCAAGGACACGCATGATGCGCAGATCCACGTGTTTGAGGCGCATTACCGCGTTGCTGGAATGAAGGCTCACCGTGTTGAAACCTATCTGACAAAAATTTCCGGTATGCCGCAATTGCGTCATGTTTGTTGCGTTTGGGAGTCTACGACTACCAAGACACAAATAATTACACACGGCGTCATTGGGTTAGGCAACTTTGCATATTCCGTAGAAATGGGAACGGGTGAAACGGTGGTGAGTGACAGAGAACATTGGCGGGAAATTGATTATTTTTATATCACGGTGACGCAGCCGCTCGAACTGCCCTAGTCTTTTTTTGCGCCGGTTATGTTCTTTCTAATGTTCTTTCCGCTCAAGATAAAGATGATTACTTCGCTGCAGCCATTAAGAATTCCTTGTTGCCGTCGCCGCCTTCCATGGGAGAAGGGATCACACCCAGCACGCTCCAGCCTTGCGCTGTGATGAACGCAGCAACATCGGCGCAGACTTTTTCATGCGCAGCCTCGTCTTTCACCATTCCGCCTTTGCCGATGCCGTCGCGACCCACTTCAAATTGCGGCTTGATCAACGCCACGAGGTGGGATCCCTTGGCCACCAAATCTAGTGCAGGCAGCAAGGCAATGTGCAGCGGGATGAAGCTTACATCCACCACCACAAGCGAAACATTCTCCGGCACTTCGGCTCGTGTGAGATCCCGCGCATTTAAACCTTCATGCAGTTCGATGCGTTTATCTTCTAGCGCCATCTGGTCATGACCCACCTCGATGGCGATAACTTTTTCAGCGCCGCGTTCCAACAACACTTGCGTGAAGCCGCCCGTGGAGGCACCGATATCAAGCGCTGCGCGGCCCATCACTTCGATTTTGAAATAATCCAACGCATGAATCAGTTTCAGCGCGGCGCGGGACACATAGGCTTGGGCTTGATCGGAGACACTAAGCTTAGCTTCAGGATAGATGTTCTGTGACGGCTTGCGGGCCGCCTCACCATTCACCAGCACAGTGCCACGCAACACAGCATCTCTCGCACGCGCACGCGATGTATAGAGGCCTCGCGCAACGAGAGCTTCGTCAAGGCGAAGTTTGGTCATTCTACGTCGAGTTTGGTTACGCCGATGGGTTTGCCTTGTGGCGACAAAGTAATCTTCTCGATGCGGGCTTCTGCCTCGGCCAGTTTTGCTTCGCAATGTTTGCGCAAGGCTTCACCGCGTTCGTAAATCTTGATGGACTCTTCCAAATCCACCTTGCCGCTTTCCAGCTTGGCCACGATGGTTTCAAGCTCGGCCAAGGCCTTTTCAAAATTCATTGCAGAAATATCGTCGGCCATTTTCTATTCCCTATCGAGTGCCGCATTGCCGTGGAGCAATGCCTGCAAGTGCGCACCAACGCCGCCTGCCAATCCTTGCAAATCATAGCCGCCTTCTAAAACGGAAACAATTCTGCCGTTACTATGCCTGTCAGCAATCTCCATCAATTGCAGCGTGGCCCAAGCGAAATCATCTTCTTCCAGCTCAAGGCTGCCCAGTGGATCGCGCACATGGGCATCAAAGCCTGCAGAGATGATCAGCAGTTCAGGCTCAAACAAGTTGAGCGCGGGAAGGATGATATCCTCCATGGCAGTTTGGAATTCTGCGCCTGCATCGCCCGCTTTAAGTGGCGCGTTAAAGATGTTGCCCACACCGGTTTCGCTGCGCGAGCCTGAGCCGGGATAAAGCGGCATTTGGTGGGTGGAGCCGTAAAATAGATCTTTGTCGCTCCAGAAAATATCCTGCGTGCCATTGCCGTGATGCACGTCAAAATCCACCACGGCCACGCGTTCAATGCCATGCACGGCGCGGGCGTGCAGGGCGGCAATGGCGGCGTGGTTGAACAGGCAAAAACCCATGGCGCGGTTGGCTTCTGCATGGTGGCCGGGCGGGCGCATGGCGATGAAAGCGTTATCGGCCTCGCCTGCAAAAACGGCATCGACAGCGGCGCAAGCGCCACCCACGGCGCGTAACGTGGCGGCCAAGGAACCGGGGCTCATCAGCGTATCGGCGTCAAGGTATTCAAAGCCGCTTTCTGGTGCGGCGGCCAAGATGCGCTGATAGTGTTCCTCCGTATGGGCGCGGAGGATTTGCGCCTCGGTGCCCAATGGCGCTTCACGGTGAATGGTGGCCTTGAAATGCGGCGAGCGGATCACCTGATGCACGGTGCGAATGCGGTCTATCCGTTCAGGGTGGCCCGCCGGTGTTTCATGCGCCAGCGAGGCGGGGTGGGAATAAATGAGGGTAGGCATGACACGGAAGTAGCGCAAAACGATTGACGTTGCTAGCGCCGCGACTTGGAGCCTTGACTCGACGAAGAGTGCAACTTGAACTACCTTGCCCGTCACTCTCCGCCCACGGCAGGAGAACAAGTGGGAGGCAAGATGCAGATCGCCCCGATAGAGATCATTCCGTTCGAAAGCCGCTACGCCGCCGATTTTAAGCGTTTGAATTTGGAATGGCTTGAGAAGTATTTTGTGGTGGAACCGGTTGATGTTGAGGTGCTTTCACAGCCGCAGCTAATTATTGAGCAAGGCGGCGCTTTGTTGCTGGCGCGACGGGGCACTGAGATTATAGGCACTTGTGCCGTTTTGCATGAGGGTCATGGCCGTTTCGAAATTTCCAAAACCGCCGTGACGGCTGTATCCCAAGGACAGGGTGTAGGGCGGAAATTGCTTTATGCGGCCATCGACGCATTCAACGGTTTGGGCGGAAAGCTGTTGTACTTGGAAACCAACACCGCGCTGGCCAGTGCTATTGCGCTTTACGAGTCTTCCGGCTTTGTACACGCACCGCGACCCACACCATCACCCTACTTGCGGGCCAATGTCTATATGGAATACCGTCCTAGAAGTGCTGATGACTAGCCAATCGAGTTGTCGGGTAGCCCGGTTCACAGATGGATGCTATAGGCGCGGCCATGTCGAATGTGCAACGCGCTGCTGAAATCCTGCAGGCGGGCGGGCTTGTGGCCTTCCCGACGGAGACGGTTTATGGCCTTGGCGCTGATGCCACCAATGACCGTGCCGTGGCGCGTATTTATGAGGCCAAAGGCAGGCCGCAGATTAACCCGCTGATTGCCCATGTGGCCAATGTGGAAGAAGCCTTTGCGCAAGCTGAATTTTCATCTTCCGCTTTGACACTGGCGGCAAAGTTTTGGCCGGGGCCACTCACTCTGGTTTTGCGGCGTAAGAATGGCTGCACTGTTTCGCTGTTGGCCTCAGCGGGTTTGGCCTCGCTTGCTTTGCGCGTTCCGCAACATCCATTGGCGCTGGAACTCATTCGCGCGGTAGGTCGGCCTATCGTTGCGCCTTCGGCTAATCCTTCTGGCCGCATAAGCCCAACGACTGCTGCCCATGTGCAGCAGGGATTAGGTGCGAAAGTGGAAATGATTTTAGATGGTGGGCCGTGTGCAGTGGGTTTGGAATCCACCATCGTGAGTTTGCTGGATGACACACCGCGCTTGCTGCGGGCCGGTGGCTTGGCGCGGGAGATAATTGAAGAAGCGTTGGGGTGTGAATTGGCGGCGCCAATGGCTGGGCCACTGCACGCGCCGGGACAGCTTGAAAGTCACTACGCACCAAATGCTTCCATACGAATGAATGCAACACAGTGGTATGAAGGAGAGGCATGTCTGGGTTTTGGTGCGATGGATGCAGCACTCAATTTATCGCGGGAGGGCGATTTAATTGAAGCTGCTGCAAATCTTTTTTCAATGTTACATCAATTGGATATGTCACGTTCCTCAATAATTGCTGTAGCGCCGATTCCGAGCATGGGCTTAGGCGAAGCGATCAACGATCGTTTACGCCGAGCAGCAGCGCCGAGGGTATGATGGATTCAAATTTGCGCGATCAATTCATCGCCATCGTGGGCGCGAAAAACGCAATCACCGATCCCAACGATCAAGTGCCTTACCTGAAGGAATGGCGTGACATGTGGCGTGGGGTTACGCCAGTTGTGTTGCGACCAGCGAACACTTCTGAAGTTTCCGCTATTCTAAAATTGGCGCATGAGACAAATACAAAAATTGTTCCGCAATCCGGCAACACGGGTTTGGTGAATGGGCAAATTCCGCAGGGCGATGAGGTTCTGCTTTCACTCAACCGCATGACGAAGATCATCAGTGTTGATGCTGCCGATAATTCCATCACTGTGGAAGCGGGCTGCATTTTGAAAAATATTCAAGATGCGGCTGTTGCTGTTGATCGCCTGTTCCCGTTGTCGCTGGCTTCGGAAGGCTCGTGTCGCATTGGTGGCAATCTTTCCACCAACGCGGGCGGCCTGAATGTGTTGGCCTATGGCAACACAAGAGAATTGTGTCTGGGCCTTGAAGTTGTCATGGCTGATGGCCGTGTGTGGAATGGCCTCAAAGCTTTGCGCAAAGACAACACAGGATATGATCTAAAAGACTTGTTCATTGGCGCTGAAGGCACTTTGGGTGTGATCACCGCGGCCGTGTTGAAACTGTTTCCTAAACCTAAGCGCTATGACACGGCCTTTGTTGCCGTGACTTCGCCAGAAGCGGCGCTTGGCTTTCTCAATCTCGCTCAATCAGCCAGCGGAAACCGCGTCGTAACGTTTGAACTGTTGCCTGCCATTGGTGTCGGCTTTGCGGTGAAACATATGCAAGCTGTTAATCCGCTTACGTCAGCGCCCCCTTGGTATGTACTTATAGAATTTACTGATGCCTCTGATGATGCGTTGGAGCAATGTTTGGAACAAGCATTGGCGCAAAACCTCATTTGCGATGCCGCCATTGCGCAAACACAGGCGCAGGCCCGCGCCTTTTGGCATTTGCGCGAGAGCCTTTCGGAGAGCCAAAAATTTGAAGGCGGCTCGATTAAACATGATGTTTCGGTGCCTGTTTCAAAAGTACCGCAATTCATTGCGGCGGCAACAACAGCGGTAGCGGGCTTTATGCCCGCTGCGCGGGTTTGTGCCTTTGGCCATTTGGGTGATGGTAACATTCACTTTAACGTCAGCCAACCCGTGGGCATGGACAAAACCGCCTATCTTGCGCAATGGCCCGCGATGAATAAAGCGGTGTTTGCCGAAGTGTTAAAGCGTGGTGGCTCCATCAGCGCCGAGCATGGCATTGGCCGCTTGAAAGCGCCGGACATGTTGAAGATTAAATCACCATTGGAAATTGAATTGATGCGCGGGTTGAAAGCGCTGTTTGATTCAAAAAATATATTAAACCCGGGCCGTGTTTTGCCGCTATAATATCGAAGTTGTAGGAGTTTTTGATGTCTCAGCCAATCATTCACTCATTCTTTGACGAGCCCACGCACACTGTCACCTATTTAGTGATTGATCCTGATACGCGCAAAGCGGCGGTAATTGACCCGGTGTTTGATTATGATCATGCCACTGGCAAAGCATCCATGGAGTCTGCTGATAAGGTGCTGGCCAAAGCTGCGTCTGAGGGCTGCAAGATTGAGCTTGTGCTGGAAACCCATGTTCATGCCGATCACCTTTCAGGCGCACCCTATATCAAGTTGAAAACAGCTGCGTCTGTTGTCATCGGTGAACGCATTCGTGAAGTGCAAAACATTTTCCGCCCGATTTTTAATGCCCTGGATGTATCGGGCAGTGGTTCGGAATTTGACCGACTGGTGAGCGATGGCGAACATTTCGCAATCGGCAAGTTGATTGTGGAAGTGATTGCAACGCCGGGCCATACGCCGGCCTGTGTATCTTATAAAATCGGGGATGCGGTGTTTGTGGGGGACACACTTTTTATGCCCGATTATGGCACGGCGCGGGCAGATTTTCCGGGCGGCGATGCGCGCCAGCTTTATCAGTCGATCAAGCGCCTTTTGTCACTGCCGTCTGAAACGCGGCTGTTTATGTGCCACGATTATTTACCGAAAGAGGGCCGCAAAACGCACGTTTGGGAAACTACTGTCGCTGCAGAACGCACCAGCAATGTGCATGTGCATGAAGGTGTGAGCGAAGCTGATTATGTGGACATGCGCAATGCGCGCGACAAAACGCTTTCCGCGCCCACGCTGTTGATGCCCTCGATCCAAGTAAATATGCGGGCAGGCAAATTGCCCCCACCTGATTCAAATGGCGTGAGCTATATCCGTGTGCCCATCAAACTGGTGGGTTGAGCCTTCGCAACTTTGACAAGGCCGCGCCCTCCGCTAAGAAGGCAGGCGGAGGCATTCATGAATTTTAATTCCGACAATGTTTATGGCGTTCACCCCAAGATCATGGAGGCCATGGTTGCTGCCAATGCGCGGCTGACGGATGTGTCTTACTGCCATGACGACGGTGCAAAGGAAGCTGAGGCGGCACTCTCCCAAGTTTTTGAAAAGCCGGTGAAAGCGTTCTTTGTGATGAACGGTACGGGTGCCAATAGTCTTGCGCTCTCAACTTTGTGCCCCCCGTTCGGCGGCATCATTTGTCATGAAGCTGCGCATATCAACACCGATGAATGCAACTGCCCTGAACTGATTACGGGGGGCGCGAAACTGCTTACGCTGTCTGGCGGCAACAACAAGATCACACCCGCCGCTCTTGAAGCCAAGCTGGCGCAATATGTGCAAGGGGAACATGGCGCAAAACCTTCCGCTTTTTCCATTGCTCAGGCCACTGAGCTTGGCACAGTTTACACGCTTGCTGAAATCAATGCGCTCACTTCCGTTGCCCGCAAGGCGGGCATGAAGTGCCACATGGATGGCGCTCGCTTTGCCAATGCACTTGTTTGGTTGGGTTGCACGCCCGCTGAAATGACATGGAAGGCGGGCATTGACGCGCTGTCTTTCGGCGGCACCAAAAATGGCGCGATGATTTTGGAGGCGGTGGTGTTTTTTGATGTCAAGCTTGCCGATGATTTTCTCTATCGCCGCAAGCGGGCGGGACAACTCCTGTCAAAAGGACGCTATCTTTCGGCCCAGATGAAGGCCTATCTGAAGGATGGTCTGTGGCTGGAAAATGCAGCCCGCGCCAATACCTTAGCAGCCGAAGTTGCCACCGCGCTTGAGGGAGTGAATGGTGTGCGTTTGGCGGCTCCGGTTGAGGCCAATGAAGTGTTCGCAATCATGAAGCGCCGCTTGCTGGAAGAGCTGCAAAAGGAAGGCGTGACCTTTCTCGATTGGCCGGTGAACGGGCTTGGCCCCGATGAAGCTTGCGCACGCCTGCTGTTTTCGTTTGCCACGCCGCGGGAATATGTTGGAAATTTTGTCGGGCTGTTGAAGCGGTTGGCGAACTGAGAGGCTGTCATAGATGTGCGAAAGCGTTTGTTGATGGCACAATGATGTACGCTGCCCCACGGCGAAGAAGAAAAGTTCAAAGCACGGCTTCACGTTTTGGGGGACGTGAGTTCCAGTTCCATGTCGCGGTGCGGGATGCCGGCCTCAATAAATTCCGGGCCATGCACAGTGAATCCCAACCGCTCGTAAAAAGCGACGGCATGGCTCTGTGATGACAAAACCGCCTTTGCGACTCGGCCGGTTTGGCCAACATCCTTGAGCAAATGTTCCATGAGGATTTTGCCAAGTCCGCGCCCTTGGTGCGATTCGAGAATTGCCACACGCTGAATTTTTGCTTTTGAGTCCATGTAGCGCACTCTTGCAGTTCCTACTGGCTTGCCGTCAACTTCCAAGAGATAGTGGTCGCAGTGATCGTCGTGGCCATCAATCTCCAATGCGGGATCAACCTTTTGACCTTCAATAAATACTTTTCTTCTTATGGCGAGGCAGTCTTTCATCCTCGCATTGGCTTTTTGCACTACAATTTTCATTTGCCCTCCAGTCATCGTTGACTTGAATAAATGGTTATCGCCTTTCCAAGTGTCACCTCTTCCAAATTCACCCCAGGCCCTTTACGGTCAACGATGAAAAACTGTTGCGGCTGCAACACCAGCAAGGGGTGGTGCCAGGTGCCACGTGCGTAGTTAATGCCTTGCTCACCGGAAGCGCGGAAGGCACGAAAAGATTCAATATCCGTTGGCTCAGCGCAAACCAACACCAGCCACGGCATATTTTGCAGCGGATGGAAAATTTGGCTGCCCAAAGGGTGGCGTTCCATCATGGTGATGGCGATCGGTTGGGGGCGCGGCTTAGCAGCGGCGAGGCTGATGTTCACGCTACCGCCCTCGGTTTGCACATCAATATAAGCCAGATCATTGAAGCGCTGGGCAAAATTCTGATTGATGTTGATCAGTTCCGCGCCGTCGCGCTCAATCACGTCACCAAAGGGCGCGAAACCTTCACGCGTTAGGTTTTCAATTTTCATCTGTAGCGCAGCTTCGCGTGGCGGTTCACATCTTTGTAGAGCAGATAGCGAAAGCGCCCCGGCCCACCCGCATAACAGGCTTGTGGGCAAAAGGCGCGCAGCCACATGAAGTCACCAGCTTCCACTTCAACCCAATCATTGTTCAGTCGGTAAACGGCTTTGCCTTCCAGCACATAAAGCCCGTGTTCCATCACATGGGTTTCGGCGAATGGAATAACACCACCCGGCTCAAAATTCACGATGTTGACATGCATGTCGTGGGCCAGGTTTTCGGGGTGCACAAAGCGCGTGGTGCTCCATGCGCCATTGGTATCTGGCATGACCACGGTTTCGGCCTTGCTTTCGTGGGTGACGAAAGCTTCTGGCTTGACCACACCTTGTGCCGCTTCCCAGGCTTTTCTAATCCAGTGAAAACGCACAGGTGCAGCGCCGGAGTTATGAAAACGCCAAGCTTCGCCTGCGGGCAAATAAGCATAAGAACCGGGCACCAAGATGTGGTCTTTGCCGCCCACGTGCAAAATGCCAGAGCCTTCAACAATGAAAAGCACGGCTTCAGCGCCTTCATCCGGCTCTGGCTTGATGGAGCCACCGCCAGAGGACACCTCCATGATATATTGCGAGAAGGTTTCGGCAAAGCCTGATAACGGCCGCGCAATGATCCAGCAACGGGTTTTCTCCCATCCGGGCAGGAAGCTGGTGACGATGTCCATCATCACGCCCTTGGGAATTACGGCATAAGCCTCTGTGAAAATGGCGCGGCCCGTGAGCAGCTGCGATTGCGGTGGAAGCCCGCCGTGTGGTGCGTAATAAGTGGGTGTAGACATGTGTCGCCCTGATTTGCTTTTGGGGCAGTCTATGGCAAGGCTATGCCAGTTGGCAAATGGTGGAGTGAAGCGATGAAATGGGCGGCTGTAGCTTTGGTATTGATGGCAATTCCCGCCCACGCTGACGAAGCGCCCAATTGCAATGATCCACAAGATCAAAATACCATGACGCAATGTGCGGGGCTTGATTTCGAAAGGGCTGACAAAGAGCTGAATGCGCTATGGCCTCAACTGAAAGCTGATGCCGAAGCCAGCGATAAAAACTCAGGCAACCATGAATATGCTGACGCGTTGCTTGCGTCACAACGAGCGTGGATAACCTTTCGCGACGCTGAGTGCATTTGG
Source organism: Hyphomicrobiales bacterium (assembly GCA_043757845.1). Classification (GTDB taxonomy): domain Bacteria; phylum Pseudomonadota; class Alphaproteobacteria; order Rhizobiales; family Aestuariivirgaceae; genus Aestuariivirga. The sequence goes on from JAYVOQ010000012.1 coordinate 33,306, forward strand.
CAAGGGTATGAAGCCCATGGTGGTTCTTTAGAACCAATGATTGTGAATGGATGCAGTGCGCGCCTTACACGCGATAGAATTAAACAACTGCAAACCGGAGCCAGTGAATGACATTCGTAAAACAAATCGCCCACAGTTGCATGATGACGCATGACTTGGCCGCATCGGAACACTTTTATTGTGAAGTATTGGGTCTGAAGAAAGCCTTTGAGTTTACCAAAGCCGGCAAGAAGATCGGGCTTTATATCGAAGCGGGTGCACGCACGTGGATTGAAATTTTCATCCACGCCGAAGCGCCTTTCCCTTCGCTCGGTGCCATCAATCATTTCTGTTTTGAAGTGACATCGATGGATGAAGCGATCAAACACATCCGCGCTAAAGGCGTTGAGGTCACCGACAAGAAATTCGGCGTGGATGATACCTGGCAGGCCTGGACTAAGGGCCCATCAAGTGAGCGCATTGAATTGTTTGAATACACAGCCAAGAGTGCGCAGTTTGTGGGCGGAGATAGGGTGGTGGATTGGTGAAATTTGCGTGCATTATAATGCGCATACAATATTGACATTTTTCATCCTGTGACTTAACTTCAATGTCATGGGCAATGAGGCCAACACCCGTAAAATCATTGCTCGGTTAGAGCGTGAAGGCTGGCGCAATATCGGTGGTGGCCGACATGACAAGTTTGAACACCCTAAGTGGCCAGAGTTACTTGTCATTGTGCCCCGCCACCGCGAAGTCTCCTTCGGCGTGGCTCGAGATATCGCCAAGAAGGCAGGTTGGATTTGAAGGTGATGGTATGACCAATTATATAGGCATTTTGGACGGCACTGGCAAAACCTGGGGCGTGCGTATTCCAGATCTGCCCGGCTGTTATGGCGGTGGCGCGAGTGCTGAAACCGCGATTGAAGATGCAACATCGGCGGCGCGTGAGTGGCTGGCCCAACAATTGAGTAAGAGTTTGGCGCAACCCAAGGCGCGCAACCTCGCGGCCATCATCAAGGCGGGCGAGTTTGATGCAAGTAACAATGAGACAGCTGTGATGTTGAGCGTGATCTTGGATGCGGGCCGCACAGTGCGCGCAAATCTCACATTCGATGCAGGTTTGCTTGAGGCTATCGACGAAGAAGCCCAGAATCGCGGCCTTACGCGTTCCGCCTTTCTTGCGAGTGCGGCAAGAGAGAGATTGGGGTTGAGGTAGAATTGGCTAGCGGCGGTTCAAGGCAGGGATCAGGGCGTATTCCATTGGGGGAGTGCTGCGACTGTATTTGGATCGTCCAGCGCGTTCGAAGTTTAGGCAATTCTCCAGAAATTGTAAAAGCCAGAAAAGCTCATTTTTTTAAAAGACAGGCTCCAAATCTTATTGATAACCAAACCGATTTGCAGAACAATTACGATAAGCTTGATCGCGCGAACATTTCTCAAAGACGCGCGATGATTGAAAATGATTTCAATACACCTCTTGAAGAAACCCGCCAAATTAGAGCTTCATCAGGGTTTCCAGTTTACTTGCAACTTCCGCCGCCAAACCAATTTCAAAAGAACCAGATCTACAAGTAGGTTGCCGTTGAAGCCAGTCAGAAATTCGGCAAACTCTACTCAGTTAGAAACGTCAAAGACTATGTGCAAGCTTGGTTGAAATTTGAAATGCTATTTGAGAAAACCAAATGAAATCAGGACTCCTTTGAAAATCCGTGCGCATCTATAATTCCAATGAAATAATTTTGGCAGAACTTATACCAACGGTTATTGAGTTCGACCTACGTGTGCCCATTCACGCGTTCCGATTGATGTGATTTTGTTTGGCAGTGCGATGAGGTTTTTCCAGGAT
>JAYVOQ010000013.1:0-10023 GCA_043757845.1 Hyphomicrobiales bacterium
TGGTTTCGGCACCGGTAATTCTGGTTTCATGTCCAGCAATGTTTGCGGTGTTTGTCGCTATGTTTGTTGCATTGGTCGCTATATTAGCGGTGTTTGTCGCGATGCTTGTTACGTTGGTCGCTATGTTTGCTGTGTGGGTTACGATAGTTGCTTCAGCGGTGTCTAACCGATCATCAAGCGCAACAATTGCCGCTTCGGCATTCGTTTCCCTTACTTCTAAGGCGTCAATATCGCTTTCGGCGGTGCTAACGCGCGTGGTTAGCGCTGAAACGTCAGCGAGGACACTGCCTGTTGCAGCTGTAAGTTGCTGTTTGGTGACAACATGGGTTGCATCGGTGCCATCAGCAACTTTCAGTTTGGCAACAATTTCTAATTCGCCCGAAGCAGATTGGCGAACTTGAATATTGTCAGTGCCAATACCAAGCGATTTGAACCAAAGTTCAAGTTCCTTGGATTCACGCAAGCCAACTTTATTGCCTTGCTGTATTTGAATTAGGGTATCAATTGCGGCCACGATGGAACCCCCAACAATTAAGCGCGTGACACAACGTCAGTGAACATTATTAGGTCAGTTGCCAAAGCTGACGCTGTGCCTTCGGCGGAATCAGCAATTCCGATTCGAATAATATCGTCATCGAAGCCGCTGAAAGCTGCGATGTTGTTCGTATATGATCCGGGCGTTTGCCCAACATAGATATCGTCACCAGGTGCGAAGCCTAGGCCCGTCAGCACCGCTGGAACATTCTTTCCACCAAGCAACACACGTCCGGTTCCTGGAAAAACGATATCTTCCATGGTGATACCAATATATTTCTTTTTCAGAACATCATCGGTGTCCGCCGCCCGGAACCCGGAAGACGTTTGCGCAACCGGCGTGCCCTTTAGCACTGTTGCAGAGTTGGCATTGACCATGACTTTAATTTGCTTGATGTCACCAACATCTGTTTTTTCGTTCAGCGTATTGGCGTAAACGTTCCGGAAGTGACCTTCACGAACCCTTCGCGCCTGTGAGCCTATGTCATGGAATGCATCGGCGTTTGGCACTGTGGATGCGTCCATTGGATCGGACCACAGGGAACCTGTCGATGGTGCGGCTGGTCCACCGTAAGACGTGCCTTGTTTCCAGAACACAACCACCCGGCCAACTGGTGGTGCGGTGGCAAGTTCAACTTGCGTGGTAGAAACTTTGCGGAAGTTCTTATAGGCCTGGTTGAAAGCACCATCTGATGCGACGTTTTGCCGCCGACCATCAACAAACACTTCCAAGTCACGCACCGTGTTCGCTGAATCAATCACGAACGGAAGCGTGAAGATCGTTGTTGATCCGTTGCCGATTGAAATTGATTCACCTGGGTTGTTGGTGATGATCGCAATCAGTTCGTTGTTCAAATCCGAAATAGCCGTCGTCAGCGGTGCACCATCGGTGATCACCGTATCGGGATCGGAAGCAGACGCGTAACTCGGATCAGAATCAGATTCGTCCGTGGCACCCATGAACGTCAGAAGGTCTTGTGTGATGTCATTGATTCGGCCACCAGTGGTGCTACTTGCATCACCCTTCAGTTCCAGCGCGCCGTTCTTGAAATAGATGTTGTTGCCCTTGCGAATCACAACTACATAGTTGTTCGCATCGTTAGGCACGGTTCCCGTGGTCACCTTCGTCAGCGTTTTCGTTCCGCCAACGGTGTCCCTGGTGAAGTAGGCTGATTGACCGTCTGCAAATGTCGTCAGGGAACCAGCATTGATAACAAAGTTATACGCTTGATGCGGAAACAAAATCGTGAACGCATTAGCCCACGTCATGGTTTGCGTGGCAAGATTCCACGTCACCAATCCGCCGCCTGTCAGGAACGATTTCACTTCGTCGTTTACGGCATTCACGACGTTGCCGGTGACAATCAGATTCTGTCCGGACTGATCAAAGGACGAAGGTGCATTACCAGCACCCGCGCCTGTGACCACCCCAACGAAGGCAACGGCTGGATCAAGATCAAGATCGGTATTTCTTCGAACGGTCGGACCGATCAAAAACACCTGATAATCGCTCGGAACAGTTGTTACCGCACCGGCTAGTTGTCCTAGCAAGTGTGTCGTGGTCAAGATGTTGAAGCCGCCGCTGAAGGCAATGGTGCCTTCATAAAATGCGTCAACTTCGCCGACTGCACGTTTCAGCCAAACCCGCGCCTTGCGTCCGGCGTTCGACACGCCAACTTCGGCGACAGAATCAACCCTGAAACGAATCGTTGCACCAAGATCGGTGACAAGATTTGGTTCGGCAAGTTCACCAACCGCTTCCTGCGTGTATGTGTATTCGACTTGCGCGGTGCGGACGTTGATTTCAGTGCCGACTGGAATCGTGTTGAAGCGAAGACCGACCGAATAATTTATGCCAAGTGTATTTTGAAATTGAACTTGCGTCACGTCAGCTGGATCAGGTGTCAGCCGATTTCCCAAACCATCGGTTGCAACAATTGGGGTGGAAATTGTGAACTTGTCAGAACCACCTGAACTTAGCGCGCCACCAACAAGAAAACCTTCCTGCGGGAAAACATCCTTCATCACATCGGTGGCGATAGTGCGAAGGTATTCCAAGAAGTTCGCAGTGATTTGTTGCTGCGAAAGGAACTTCTTCAGGAAGATATTTATTTTATTCAGTCCGGTGCTCATTTTATTTCCCCACCAACATTCTTTATAGAGCGAAACCAGGGTTCACAGTTTCGACTTCTAGCGGTCTTACGAACAGTTCGACTTCAGAAATTTCCGAACGACCACCAACACCGCTAACACCTTCAACGCCCCAAGTTCCCTTGTTGAACGTCGTGTCCACAATTTCGTTGACAACATTTCCGTCTTGGAATGATTTGATCAGGGTTTCCCCTGAAATACTATTGAAGTCTGTTGTAATTGTCCAAATGTAAAACGTATCCATGAAAATTGGAATTACGAATGGACCGTCAATAATTGTAATAATACCAGCAACAACTTTTTCTAGACGCGCTTCAGAATCAGCACCAACAACATTGAAAATGTATCTATAGAAGTTGTTGTTGTCCTGTATGAAGAATCGAATTCCAAATTCACCAGCAACCGTGAACTTCTGTCTGACTTGCAGCACCATGTCTTGATAGTCCCCGCTTCCTTCGTGGTCCACGTGCTCAATAGCACCCGTTGGAATTACGAAGTTGCTGTTTGCGAGTGACGATCCACTAGCGACGGCGAAGAAATCACCCTTGCCGAATGTGAAATCATCGAACTGTTGAACGTAAATGACATTCAATCGTTCCGAAGACGGTCGCATAAGATTCAAAATGCGACGAATCAGCACCTTGTTGAGGTTGCCGTCATCAACAACTCGGATGTCCGTTTTGAATTCGTCTAGCTGTTCTTCCTGGTATCCGAAGAACGGCAATCCTGGAACGGGAATCGAGACATTCGTCAAGTTATATTGGTCCGAAAGGCTGATCCTGAAGCTGTCCAGGTCACCGCGATACAGCAACGTGTCGAACGTGGCCCCGCCGATGAACATTTGCGCGCCCGTTACCGTCAGGTCCCCAAGAGCGGCGATGTTTTCACCAGCGGTCTTTTCCGTTCCAGCAACGTAAAGCCTGGCCTTGTTCTGTGTCCGGTTCACGATCAGCGCGACGTGATGCCACACGCCGTCATCCAGGTTCACCAGGGCACCAAGCGATCCGGTTACTGTGGTGGCCCCATCCTTCAGGACATAAATCACGTCATTCGTGCTTGACTTCAGCCGAATCGACACTTCCCTGTTGCCGCTAGCGTTGGCCCACTTAAACAGGATTGCGTCTTGCGAAAATGTCGTGCGGTAAAACAGTTCAATGGTGAAGTCACCGCTGAAATCGTAAGCCGAATCAAATGGCACCGTGATGATGTCACCAGAAATTGGCACAGGATTCAGTGGCAAATAGGTTTGCCCGCCGTCAAAATTCGCATAGTAAGACGAACCAACGACAGCACCAGGCTGGAAGTAATTCAGCGCCGCGTGGTCCACTGCATCATTCTGATTGATTGAACCGTCCCTTACGCCGTTTTCAAAATTCAGCAACAGCGCGACGTTCCCAAGCGGTGTGAAGGCTTCCACCCCAATCGCTGAAATAAGGAACGCATCTTCACCTTGCAGTTCGCTTCCGAAAGCTTTTTCACCGATGATCCAACGGAAGTCGAACCAGTTGAAGACGCGACTTCCCTTACCAGTAAAAATCCGAATGATGTTCTTGTATCCAATTTCCAAGCCCTTCTGTTTCCACAGCGGCACGGCAAGTTGGATCAATTTGCGAAGATCATTTTCAGACAGGTCATTAATGATGTTTTGGATGTCACGCGTAAGACCAACATGGTCTTTCAGGTATTGTAGAAGATCAGAACGAATCTTGGCCGGATTGTTCAGCGTCTTGACCAGCTGAATCCGTGCTTGCGTATCTTCAAACACCTTTTGCGGTCCGGTCAGAAACCGTTCAACAAAATTACTTCCCTCCTTCTGATCAAGATCCCTAATAGGACGATGAAGGAAGGTGAAAATATTGTGCGGGAAGGATGGGTTTATTTTGCCCAAATCAGTGGTCCTTCACAGCTAAGTGCGATGCACACTGGAAACAGTAAACCGGAAGGTCTTCACCGTGCATTGTTACTTCAGGTGAAAAAAAGCCAACCACGCTGTCACACTCGGAACACCGAAGCCGGTCCCAACCCGGAAGTTTTGTTTCTAGTTCTTCAGCTGCTTTTTCAGCGCGCTGGATAATTTCACTCATATGATGCTCACCGAAATAACGCCCGCGTAGGGCAGTTCGCGACTGCCGAGCACGATGTCCGAAGACGGGCTTGTGATGACCACCTTTTTGATATTCGTCGGATCAACTTCGAAAATTTCGGCGCTGATCACGGACACAGGAACTTCGTCTTCAGGGTTCCACCTGAAAGTAATACCGTCGTTGAACGTGGCTATTGGGTTCAGCAAGGCTTTAATAGCGTTTTCTATGCTAGCCTTGTTGCCGCCCGTCACAACAGCTGTGACGTTGATCACCCGTTGCGTGTAATTTGTTGGCGTCAGTTCGTGGTTCGCCACCAACACGCCGTCAATGTTTTTTATTTTGTTGCCGTTGAAGTAGTCAGAAATTTCATCCTTCTGTGTTTCGGTTAAAAGGACACCAGCCTGTCCGACAACGACAAGCTGAATGGTCTTGACGCCGAAAACTTCTTCGAAGGCGAAGGCGCGTTGAACGATTTTCGATCCGTTGGAATCCTTGAACTGTGACGCCAAAAATTCACAGTCTTCCGGCGTGATCGCCCGGCCAAGTGTTCTGATCGAAGCGGGACCTTCGATTTTCAGTCTGGCAAGGTCTTCGTCGGTTGATCCTTCCTTGATGGTGTATCCGGTGGCCTGGCGCGGGTTGAATATGCGATTAACAAAAGGGATGCCACTTTTGTTGACCACAATAGTATTTGATCCCACGTTGCCATTTACGTCCGCGCCGATACGGTAAACCGCCCTTATGTTGTCAACTCCCGGTGGTGGTATCTTCCCGCGAATCCCGTCACCGAATTTGATCGTCGCAACATCATCACCGGAAATCTCAAGTAAGAAGTGTCTGGACTGCGACGTGGAATTTAAAAAGTTGTCCACGCGGTCATATGAAGTGAAGCCCGAACCCTCATCTACTTCCAGGATAAGGCTTCCTTCGATCAGTGGCCTAAAGGTCAGCGTAAATTCCTGGTCAGCGGCACCGTTAGAACTGCCAAGCGGTGTTTCTGCCACCGTTTGCCCTTGGACCACCGGGGTAAGCAAATATTGCTTACCGGCTGTGATGTCTATGATGTCAACTTCTGGATCAATCGGGCTGACAACGCTGATGATCCGGAACCGCAACCAGTGTCCGCTTAGGGAATTGATTGTGGTCTTAATCCAGTTCTGTGTTTGCGTTTGCGGAAGGCTGAATGTCGCCTTCCCGTCCTGGATGAAGAAACTTGTTTCGTCGGCTAGGTCAGATACCTGGTTCCAGTAAGAACCAACCACGTAATCTTGCGCGGCCACGCTGACGGCAACTTGTCCTAGCAACCCACGCGTGCGCGCGATGTTCTTGCCGCCAACGAACAGGGACACCATGACTTCACTGATTCCGGATTCACTCAAGACCACCTTGACCACGGTTCCGCTTCGATCCAGCGTGCCAAGAAGGTCGCTTAGATCAAATTGTAAATTTGAACCAAGATTCGTGACCAAGTCCGGCTTCGTATCGTCGGTGCTGCCATCATAGTATTCCCAAACACCGATGATTCCAGAACCGAAGGTGTTGAAGATGAAATTCAATCCGTCCCACATCACGTCCTTGTGCATGATGTAAAACGCATCGCCGATTTTCGGCGTGCCGTTGAACATGTTGAAGAACACGCCCGGTGTCACAGCAGCACCAGCCCGATTGGCGCTGAAAGATGCAGATTCGACCGTGAAGCTGTCAGCACCAGAATCAATTTCAACTACAACGATGTTTTCAGTCAGGTTGTCGATTGGGATGATGGTCAAGGAATCAACGCCGTCGCTGACTGCATACAGCACGCCAAGGATGACTGCGCCAGCTGAACTGTTGAACGCCGTTTGCAGGTTGGTTAGGGTGGCTAGCTTTGAACCGCCCACAACGAAATCAACGCCTGGTTCAAAGCTGATTCCAGCAATTGTTACCTTGTCACCAGACTGGAAGCTGTTGGCAACAATCTTGATCTTGCCGGGACGATAGCTAAACATACCGGCTGCCATGTCAGTGCGGTCTATGGTGACGCTGGTCAAGTTTTCAAAAAGAATTTGTGGCGATTCGCTCGTTTCTTCGGTGGCGAATCGTGACCGTTCCGGAAGAACATTCGTTGCGATGTTGAAGACCTTCGAAAATTCCATGACTTCATCAGCCACACCAGGCGAAGCTTGCGCTAGGGTGACGCCGATCAAAGCAAGGTGACCACGAACTGATTCTAATAGGCGCGCGGTTGGCAACAGCGATTCGTTTGCGACCACATCTAGCAACACGTTGTTCAAATGACCAACAAGCGCGTAACAACGAAGCAGCTGCTGGAATGGTTCTTCGTCGGCTTCGTCCGTAATTTCTGGAACGTTGATCCGTTGATATTGAATCAGCGCCCGCAAGATTTCTGGATAATAAAATCCAGAAAAATCGAAGTCCGGCGTTTCAATTATTTTAGCGGTTGCCATTCGATTTACCTTTTAAACGTTTCGCGGAATTCTTCGACCGTGTTCGTCAGCAAATCTATATAGCTGAAACGAAGTTCCACTTCCGCTTCCGTTGTCGTGTCAAATTCAATCGGCATGTCTGGTGACAGTTGTATTCTGTCCGAATATTTCGCCAAGATTTGCCGCAACCTGCTTTCCGCCCGCGCACGCACACCAGCGTTGCGAATTTGAAAGACCAGTTCCCGAAAGCCACCCAACCTCTGGAACGGGTTGTTGTCTTGTCCTTCGCACAGGGCAAGAATCAACAACTTCCGATTTTGCGATGCTTCGTCTCTTTCAACGGAAGCACCACCGGATTTGTTGACACCCACTGGAACGCGAAGACCTGTCGGCATTATTCAATGTTCCTTTTTTTCAATTTGATGCCCGCGCGTGCCCGTCGTCGATTGCGCTGGTATAGACATTCCGCGCAAATCAAAACGTCACCGTTTCGCATCAACCTAAGTTCCGACCTTTGGAATGGCTTAGCGCAATCATAGCATTGAACTTGCCGAATTCTAATGTCTTTTTTGCTTGCTTCCACGGAAAAAACACCCCCTGAACGAAGCCCACGCCAAGCCCTTCAAACCATCAGTTTTCTGATGTTGTCCACCCCGAGCGCCGATGGTCCACCGCCCACATATAAAAGCATCAGCGTGTATTTATTTAACAGCAAGGATTCAAGGTTTGCGTCCCTTAGCTCCGTTTTCAGCCGCCTGGTTCCACCTGGTCCTAGCGGCACATCCAGCACGAAGACGTTGGGAATGCCCGCCGCCGCCGTCAACAGGTTGATGACTTGCTGAAATGTGGCAACCGAATTGTTGAGCACACTCACCTTGCGCTGAATCGTATCGATCATTTGAGTAATTACGTTATCACCAACGTTCAAGTAGCCGCGTGCGATTGCTAGCGCCTTATTATTTTCAGCCTGGATGTCACCAAGCGCCGCAATTTGATTGAATTTCAAGCTGGTCCAATCAACTGGAACCGATTTTTTAGGCTTCGGTGCCGCTTTAGCTTTTGTCCTGGTGATGATGAATTCTAAATCATCCAGCTTCCAAACGCTTAGCAGTGATTCCATTAGTGAGATAAGCGCACGCACATCAGGTGCCGTAACTAAAAGACCGAATGCCGCAATGTTCGCTGCATCACTGAACACCGGGCGATTGATGTCCCCTGTATCATCCAGTGATCGCACAGCTGCACTGATTGCATCGCGTGGCGTCAGGTATGGAATTTTATATTGGTCCTTCCCATTCCCGTCTTCCAGGTAACGTGGACCGAACAAATCAAACGGGCTGATGATCAGCTGAAAAGCGCCGGAACCAAAAAAGTCATTGTTCAGATTTTCCGCTTCACTGATCACCGCACCCATCAGTGCTTGCAGTAAATCCGTTCCACCAGTGAAAAAGATTTTGGCTGCATTCAACAAGGCCGAAACAGTGGACAGCACACCGCCAATCGTTGACGTTGCCGCACTAATAGCGGAAACAACAGCAACCGCACCAGGCGGAAGCGGTGGTGTAATTGTTTTAGGTGTCCACGACATTCTGTTTTTCCTTGTGCTCGTTTACCCTTCGCATCACGTCAGCTAAATGTTCTAGCTTCGCAACCTCGGTTTCCACCATCTTGTCCCGCAACTCAATCATCTTGCTTTGGATGCTTTCTAGACGTTTCCTGTATTCGCTGTCTTTCAGATTGATCGGTTTCCAACTCATAATAATTTCACCGTTGGCACCGTTAGCGGCAATGGACCAGCCGGTGTTGGCGTGCTGTCTGTGCCGGTTACTGTGATGGTCAAAAGCTTGAAAGCATCACGAAATTTTTCTGGGAACTTTGAAGCCTGTCCAGTTGGCGCTGGTTCCAGGGCTAACGTAATGATTTTGGCCTTTCCAGCGGCAATTGATGCTGGATCGATCACCGTGGATGCCACAACGCTGAAAAGGGTGGCTGGTGACGTTGGTGGCTTGAATGATGAAGCTGCAACCACAGCGGTTGACGCGGCGATTGCCGTGGCCCAAGCGTTCGCGAAGGCTGTAATGCCATCTAGCGCGTTTGAGGTTGGTCCTAGGGAAATCAGTTGTGCCGCGAACGTGGCCACGTTGAAGGTGAACGTAAAGGTGGAAGGCACCAGCATTGCCGGATCAGGAAACAACCCCACACTATCGACAGCATTAGCCTTGGACACACGCTTTTCCGCCCACGTTGCAAACGTCAGCGCCCACGAAGTGTCAGCCACCTTCGGAAGAAGAAGTAATTCGGTTTGCCATTTTGTTAGAATATCAACTGCCAAAACGTTACGCCTTCATCGCTGTAAGAAGAAGTTTGATAGCTGTCAGTGTCGTCTTCAAAAGGGTGATTCCGGCTGGTGTCTGCAGGGCTAAGAATGCAGGCGAGTTTACAGGTGGTCCCGATGGACCAACCGCTGTGGGAACGGTGATTGCCTGAATGTTTGTAAGCATCGTATTGATTAGCGTCAGCGTGTCATCAACCAACGTGATTAGCTGATTGATGATGTCTAGCAATTCGGAACCAGGTGGCCCCTGAATCTTTATTTGCCCTAGCAGGTTCGTCGTGAAGCCGCCGATTGCGTTTCCAATGAAACTGGTGCCAACCACTGACCTCAGGTTGATGTTTCCAGCGGTGATGGTCACCAAAAAGTTGCCTAGCAGAACAATGAATTCCTTGTTCAGTGTGGCAATGGTTTCCTTTGAGCCCAATCCGTATGTTTGTTCGTCCACCTGTGCGACCAGGCGATTGCTTTTCCCGGATACGGTGGTGTTCTGGTT
>JAYVOQ010000014.1:0-9947 GCA_043757845.1 Hyphomicrobiales bacterium
CCCGCAAAACACAACGTCAATATCGCTTGCAAAACGCAAACCAGCGTCCATCACACAATCGCACGTCAAAACAACAATTGATCAGAGGTTCCTTAGGTAGTTCAGCAAGTTTGAAATAATCAGTCTTTCGCGTGTCGCGGTCGAGCAATTCAAAATTCTGAAAATCACACACGAGTTGAAAGCGCGGTTTTTCTGATTCTTTCAAGGCGTCGAAATATTCACCCGCTTGTTCGGCGGCCTTAACCAAATCGCGGCCTGCGCTTTTTTGTTCGATCAACAAAACTTTTGGCCAGAACAAATCAATAAAGCCGGATTTGTTATTCAGCTTTCTGACATGTTCTTCATAACGCGCCACCTGCCTGCGTTCCACGCCGAAGATATTGAAGAACTCATTGTAAAAAGTTTGGGTTTCACCCTTTTCATAGGTAGCGCTGGCGTGCTTCTGGGCAAAGGCTGCCGCGCGGTTGCGCAGTTCATTGGTGCTCAGTCGCATTCAGCTTGTTCCCTCGAATCGTGAAAAACCAGAATAGGGCCAATCACACATCATTGGCACTCTGGTTGACGTTATTGATGTTGTGGAGGGATTTCAAAAATAGGGCAATGGTTCACCAACGTCGTCTTCAGTCAACTTGCAAGACTTGTTGGTGGAGGCAGAACCCAATTTTGGAGACTAGGCAGATATAGGCGGCCCAGCGTTCGCTGTCAAGCATTAATTCCTGTTAAATGAAATAATGTGTTAGACGATGAGGCCCTTCATCGGCTTCACACTGCTGGAGTCTGGGAAAATGCTACTGGCAAGAACTTGCTCGCTCAATCCCAGTTGATCCGCAAGCAAACCTTTCAGCACAGTGCGCAAGTCAGTCGTGGGCTTCAGATCGCGGCCTTCATAAAGTTGTGCTGTTTTCAAACCCGGCCAATCCGCCACCACACGCCCGCCTTTGATTGCACCACCAGCGAGGAAGGCCAGCGTGCCTGTGCCATGATCCGTGCCCACGGTGCCGTTCACTTGCACTGTTCGACCAAATTCAGTCATCACCACCATTGATGTTTGCGCCCAAGCTTGGCCCAGTGCTGATTCAAATTCGGCAATGGCGCCGTCAAGGCCGGTGAGCAAATTGAACAGGCGGCCTTTGGCACCGCCTTCATTTTCATGTGTATCCCAGCCATCAAAGGCCATGGCCACAATGCGCGGGCCGTCATCGGCGGCCATGAGGCGTGCGGCCCCTCGCGCTTGCAATACCATTTCATTGGGGTGATCAGCAGTGCTCATGCCGTTCATGGCTCCGCTGGCCAATTTTTGTGTGTCGAGGCCGGATTGCAACAGAGCTGCCAACTTTGGATCACGGTGCGCATACAAATCAAGTAACCGCATGGCGAGGGGGTCTCCCGCGGCCTGCAAACCTGTAGGGGCCCAGCCCAAAGTTTCAGCTGGCCCGCGAATGACAAGGGGGGCCACAGCACCAACCGCAAGGCAGGATTTAGGGCCGATACGTTGGCCTGTGGGCAGGGCTGCTATGGCACGATTAAGCCATCCAGAATCTGTTTGCCCAGGCCCGGCAAAGCCGCTTTCCAAAACGTCTTGACCATCGAAATGGCTGCGGTCGCGGTAGGCGGTTGCCGTGGCATGAATAATGCTGGCTTGGCCCTTCTGGTAAAGTCTTGCAAAATTTGTCATTGCTGGATTCAGGCTGAAGAAACCATCCAAGGCGATGCCCGTATTCTCACCCATCTTGGTGAGTGCTAAATCACCATGCAGTGCCGCGTAATCAGAATCTCCAACCGGGGCAACGGCCGACAAGCCATCCATTGCGCCGCGCAAAATAATGGTGATGAAGCGCGGGTCTCGGCCATCGGAGGCTCGCGCAAAACGCGGAATGAAGGCCGAGGCCACAAGGCTGCCCGATAGCCCCAGAAGCTTGCGGCGCGAAAAGCTGGCGGTTTGGCAAAGTGACATTTGGTTTTCTCCGATCAACGGCGTTGGAATTCAGGCGACATCAGCAACAGGGCAAGTCCTTGGGCTTTGGATTCTGCTCGGGCGATGGCTTGTTTGGTTTCTGCTGAGGCAGCATCGCCAAGAACGGTTTCGCTGACTTCGGTTGGATTGCCATCCACCTGCGATTGTTTGGCCATCAATGCGGCGTAGGAAAGCCGAACCTTCATGCCTTCCGACGAGGCCCATTGCTGTTCTGTGTCAGCAAACCCGTTTGGGCCCGAAGGCTTCCACAAAGGCTGGCCGAGTTCATTGAGCGCACGCATCAAGGGTTGCGGCTTATCAATGGGCAAGTTTAATGCGCGGCCAGCAGCGAGTAAAAACTCCTGTGGTGTTCGCAGTTTTTCTTGCGTGGCCGTCCATGCGGCATCATCGTCAATCAAGGCTTGGGTGAGAGCGAGTAAATCTCCCCCAGATTTTGTGAACGACGCCGAAAGGCGTGCGACTAAATCTGGTGGCGGAAGGTCAGCCACAAAATGACGAGCGAATTTGGTGGCGATATGCATTGCGGTTGCAGGCTGGGCGGCGAGGAAATCCAATGCAGCTTCGCCTTGCGCAATGCCTTGCTGGGCATAGACGCGGTTGAGAAGTTTATGATCACCAGGCTCATGGGCATTTGGATTAAAAACAAAAACAGCGGGTTCGGCTTTATCTGAATTGAGGCCCGGAAATGTCCAACCGGTTATTATGCGGGCAAGGGAGGTGACATCGGCTTGGGTGTAGCCACTATTTACGCCCAGGGTGTGCAATTCCAAAATTTCACGGGCGAGATTTTCGTTGAGGCCCTTTTGTCGGCGCAAACCAGCCTTGGAATTAGGCCCAATGGAATCGCGGTTGTCGAGATAAAACAACATTGACGGATGCTGTTCGACAGCGCGCAACATCTCACTAAATTTGCGCAACACATGCGGTCGTATGGCCTCGCGCTCAAAACTGCCTGCGGTGTCGGTGATTTGTTGGCCTTTGGCGATGGAAACACAAAAGTGGTTCGACCAAAACCAAACCAAGCGTTCCATAAATCCGGTATCATCGGCAAAGGCTTTTTGATAACGCGCTTGGGCTTCGTTGAGCAACACTTCGCGCTGCACACCCATGGGTTTTGGCGTATCGGTCGTTGGTTGTGGTTGCATGGCACTGCGGGCGGCACCTGCCATATCGCGCATCATCTTCTTTTGTTGTTGCTGCTCAAAAAAATTGATTAAATTGGTTTTGGTGTCTGCCAGTTCTGGCGTGGAAAGCAGCGCATCCTCAGGCTTCAGCACGGATTTCAGATAGCCGCGCGGATCTTGGGCAAGGGTTCGAGCATCACTATCTGAGAAATCAAACCTTGCGCCAAGGCCAAATCGGCTTAAGGCAAGGGCGGCAGTGCGCGGAAGCGGCTGGTTGAGCATTGACATCGTTTAACTTCCTTTGGAACTTCAGACGGATGGTGATGCGTGGTTCCGTCGCACATAAAACTACGCTATGGATATTTCACCTTGGTAACAATTCGTGAAGGCGCTAGTATGTCGTGGTTCGGGCTTGGTTTGGCCTGATTCATGTGGCGGATTAAGATTGATGAGCGACACACCCGGAATGGATACTACACTAGTGCAGCGCTACCGTGCGTGGCGGCGCAACGCTGTGTATACCACTGGCGAAAAGCTGACGCGGGTTTTGGAGCGCTTTTTCAGCAAGCAAAGTTTGGTTGAGGATAAGCCATTTCTGCACAATGAGAGCTTCCCGTTTTTGCGTACGTTTTCTGATAACTGGGAACAGATCCGAGATGAAGTGCAGGTGATCCTGAAAAATCGGGAAGAGATACCGGCTTTCCAAGAAGTCTCGCCTGACCAGAAGAAGATTGCCACGGGAAAAAATTGGCGCACGTTCTTCCTTTATGGCTTTGGCGAGAAGTTAAATAAGAATTGTGCGCAGGCACCGTTCACCGCTTCGCTTTTGGAAAAAGTGCCCAACATTGAGATTTCGTGGTTTTCTATTCTATCGCCGGGCTATCATATTCCTCCTCATCAAGGTGTATCCAAGGGAATCTTGCGGGCCCACTTGGGGTTGATTATTCCGAAAGATCAAGAGAACTGCCGCATTCGCGTGGACAATGAATTTCGGGTTTGGAAACCGGGGCAGATATTTGTGTTGGATGACACCTATGAACATGAAGTGTGGAACAACACCGATGATGAACGGGTGATTTTGATATTTGATTTTGACCGGCCGATGCGTTGGCCGGGTCGCACGCTGTTGCATTTCCTCATCCGCGTGATGAAATTTACCGCCTTCTATTTAGAGCCGAAGAAGAACCTTGCGGATTTTGAAGACCGCTTCGAAGCCGCCACGCGGCGCAATAATGAAAATATGGAAAAGCTGGCGGATGCGGCACAGGCAGCGCGAGAGAAAACTGTGCATTAAGCGCAGATTTGTGCCCCCCTTTCACTTTCGCCTAACCACTCCTATCTAAAGTGGTAGACCACAACTGATTCACTGTTTACGAGGCGCTAAATGTACGATCCAATGTCTATCTCTCCCACTGCCACTTTTTGGCCTTCGGTTATTCAACAGGAAAGCCGCGGTGAGCGGGTTTATGATTTGCCGTCACGGCTGTTACGCGAACGCATTATTTTCGTAAATAGCGCAATTGACGATCAGGTGGCGGCATCGATATGCATGCAGTTGCTGTTTCTTGAAGCGGAAAATCCCAAAAAAGAAATTGCCATGTATATCAATTCACCCGGTGGTGTGGTTTCCGCAGGATTGGCTATTTATGATACGATGCAATTCATTCGGCCCCACATTTCTACCACCGTGATGGGGCAGGCGGCTTCGATGGGGTCTCTGTTGCTAACGGCAGGCCATAAAGACATGCGTTTTGCTCTGCCCCATGCCTCAGTGATGGTGCATCAGCCATCAGGCGGATTTCAAGGCCAAGTGACGGACATTATGATCCACGCACGCAATGTTGAAGCCCTGAAAAAGCGCCTTAATGAGATTTATGTGAAGCACACTGGTCGCAGCTATAAAGAGATCGAAGAAGCACTGGACCGCGATAATTTTTTGACCGCTGAGCAAGCTGTGGAATTTGGTTTGATCGATAAAATCCTTACAAAACGTCCAGATTTGAGCGATTCCAAATAGTTACTGCTGTTCTTTCATGTAAAATTGTGGTGGGCGTCTGGCGCTTTGCGGTTTGATGTGCAAGAATTACTTAACACTCCCGTAGGAAGCTGGATTCTGCAGGGTGATTTGGTCTAAACCTAAATAATTATCGTATTCTATTTGAGTCCCGAAAGTGAGGAAACATGAGCAAGAACGTGGCATCTGACAGCAAGAACACGCTGTATTGTTCGTTCTGCGGCAAAAGCCAGCATGAGGTGCGCAAGCTAATTGCGGGCCCCACCGTGTTTATTTGCGACGAATGCGTTGAGCTTTGCATGGACATTATCCGCGAAGAGAACAAATCCTCGCTGACCAAGTCAAAAGACGGGGTTCCCACACCGCATGAAATTCGCAAAGTATTGGATGATTATGTGATTGGTCAAGACCATGCCAAGCGCGTGCTGTCTGTTGCGGTTCACAATCACTACAAGCGCCTGAACCACGGCACCAAGAACGCTGGTGAAATTGAGTTGGCTAAATCTAACATCATGTTGGTGGGCCCTACGGGTTCTGGCAAGACGTTGCTGGCCCAAACGTTGGCACGCATTTTAGATGTGCCATTTACGATGGCTGATGCCACCACTTTGACGGAAGCAGGCTATGTGGGCGAAGACGTTGAGAACATCATTCTCAAATTGTTGCAGGCAGCAGACTATAATGTTGAGAAGGCGCAACGCGGCATTGTTTACATCGACGAAATTGACAAGATTTCCAGGAAGTCTGATAATCCGTCAATCACGCGCGACGTGTCTGGCGAAGGCGTACAGCAGGCGCTTTTGAAGATTATGGAAGGCACGGTTGCTTCGGTACCGCCCCAAGGTGGGCGCAAACATCCGCAGCAAGAATTCTTGCAGGTTGATACATCGAACATTCTGTTCATTTGTGGCGGTGCATTTGCAGGGCTGGAGCGGATTATTTCGCAACGCTCGAAAGGCACGGGCATTGGTTTTGCCGCCACTGTGCGTGGGCCTGATGATCGGCGCACGGGAACCGTGCTGCGCGAACTTGAGCCTGAAGATTTGCTGCGCTTTGGTTTGATTCCAGAGTTTGTTGGCCGTTTACCCGTTGTGGCCACGTTGGAAGATCTGGATGAAGTTGCACTGGTGCAGATTTTGGCTGAGCCGAAGAATGCTATCGTAAAGCAATATCAACGCTTGTTTGAGATGGAAGGGGTTAAGCTTACCATTCCGGATGACAGCATGAAAGCGATTGCGCACCGCGCGATTGAGCGGAAAACGGGCGCGCGTGGGCTGCGCTCTATCATGGAAAGCATTTTGCTGGATACCATGTATGATTTGCCGGGCATGGACGGCGTTGAAGAAGTTGTGATCTCGAAAGAAGTTGTGGCTGGCGATGCCAAGCCGTTGCTGATTTATGCGGACCGTGAGAAATCTTCCCACGCAAAATCGCTGCCTGCTTCGGCGTAAAATTGAAAGCCTTGAAAGTGGGTTGGGCCATATCCACATCACTTTCAAGATCAGCGGAACCTGTTGCTGAATTCAGGGCAGGGCATAACCCGCGAAAGGACTGATAATGACCAAGACCTCAAAATTTGAAACGCTTCCCGTTTTGCCTTTGCGCGACATTGTCGTGTTTCCACATATGGTGGTGCCACTGTTTGTGGGCCGCGAGAAATCCATCAAAGCGTTGGAAGAAGTGATGCGTGAAGATAAGCGCATTCTTTTAGTGGCGCAGCGCAATGCGGGCGATGATGAGCCGACGGCCAGCACAATTTATGACGTGGGCACATTGGCGCAGGTGTTGCAGCTTTTAAAATTGCCCGACGGTACGGTGAAGGTTCTGGTTGAAGGCACAGAGCGTGCCAAGGTTGAGCGCTTCATCGTTAAGCCAGATTTTTATGAGGCTGAAATCTCTTTGATGCCTTCAATTGTGCAAACCGGGCCTGATGCAGAGGCATTAGCGCGCACCGCCGCACAGCAGTTTGATTCCTATGTAAAGCTAAACAAAAAGGTGCCGCAAGAAATTTTGGCCACCATTGGGCAGATAACGGATCAATCTAAATTGGCTGATACCATTGCAGCGCACTTGGCAGTTCAGATTAAAGAAAAACAGGGCCTGCTTGAAATTGCTTCCGTAGAAGAACGGTTTGAAAAATGCTTTGCCTTGATGGAAGGCGAAATTTCAGTTCTGCAAGTCGAAAAGCGCATTCGCGGTCGCGTTAAGCGCCAGATGGAAAAGACCCAACGCGAGTATTATTTGAATGAGCAGATGAAGGCCATCCAAAAGGAGTTGGGTGATGGGGAGGCCGGCGAAAAGAACGAAGTTGAAGAACTTGTGAAGCGCATTGCGGAAACCAAGCTTTCCAAAGAAGCGCGTGAGCGGGCGGATGCTGAAGTGAAGAAGCTGAAGCAGATGGCACCGATGTCGGCGGAAGCCACTGTGGTACGCAACTATCTTGATTGGCTTTTGAACATTCCATGGAACCAGAATTCCAAGGTCAAATCTGATTTGGCTTTCGCGCAAGGCGTTTTGGACAACGATCACTTTGGCCTCGATAAGGTGAAAGAGCGCATTGTTGAATATCTTGCAGTGCAAACCCGCACCAAGAAATTGCGTGGGCCGATTCTGTGCCTTGTTGGGCCTCCAGGTGTGGGCAAAACCTCTTTGGCTAAATCCATCGCCAAGGCTACGGGCCGTGAATATGTGCGCATGTCTTTGGGTGGGGTTCGTGACGAAAGCGAAATTCGCGGGCACCGCCGCACTTATATTGGTTCTATGCCCGGCAAAATCATTCAGTCGATGAAGAAGGCCAAGAAAAGCAATCCGCTTTTCTTGCTGGATGAAATCGACAAGATGGGCATGGATTTCCGTGGTGATCCTTCGGCGGCTTTGCTTGAGGTGCTTGATCCGGAACAGAACAACACCTTCATGGATCACTATCTTGAGGTTGAATATGATCTCTCGAATGTGATGTTTGTGACGACATCTAACACTCTCAACATTCCGCCCGCACTTCTTGACCGCATGGAGATCATTCGCCTTGCTGGTTACACTGAAGAAGAGAAGGCTGAAATCGCCAAGCGTCATCTTGTGCCGAAGTCTATGGAACATCATGGTCTCGACAAGAAAGAGTTTGAAGTGACCGCTGATGCTTTAAAGGTGGTGATTGAAAATTACACCCGCGAAGCCGGGGTGCGTAACTTGGAACGCGAGATCAATTCGCTTGCCCGCAAGGCCACTAAGGACTTGATGATGGGCAAGAAGAAAAAGATCAAAGTTGATGCTGATCTGGCCAAGCAATATCTGGGCGTGCCGAAATATAAGCACGATATGGCCGAGGGCGAAGATCAGGTTGGCGTGGTGACGGGCCTTGCATGGACGGAAGTGGGCGGCGAATTGCTGACCATCGAAGCTTTGATGATGCCCGGCAAGGGCCGCATGACGGTGACTGGCAATCTGAAGGACGTGATGAAAGAGTCAATCTCTGCCGCCTCATCTTATGTGCGAAGCCGTGCGACCAGCATTGGTGTTAAACCGCCGGTGTTTGATAAGCGCGACATTCACGTTCATGTGCCGGAAGGTGCAACGCCAAAGGACGGCCCATCGGCAGGCATTGCCATGGCAACGGCCGTTGTCTCGGTGATGACAGGCATTCCAGTGCGCAAAGATATTGCCATGACGGGTGAAATCACTTTGCGTGGGCGCGTGCTGCCCATTGGTGGCCTGAAAGAAAAGCTTTTGGCAGCACTGCGTGGTGGCCTGAAGACAGTGCTGATCCCTGAGGAGAATGTCAAAGACTTGGCCGATGTGCCGGATTCTGTGAAGAACGGCATGGAGATCATTCCCGTGGCGCGGGTTGACGACGTGTTGCGCCACGCCCTGACGCGGCAGCCTGAGCCCATCATTTGGGACGAGGTTGCTGAAGAAGCTGCGGCTGCGGCTCTCGCCGCTAAGCGCGGGCCAGAGGAAGCTGCTACGGCGCACTAAGCGATCTGTGTACTGACAAATTTTAAGGCCCCGCGTGAAGTGACGCCGGGGCCTTTTTATGACTGCTTGTCTTTGAGTTGGAGCGATGCCATGTTTTGGTCTGCGCGAAGAGGTGGATGAAATGACACTAGAAGTGATTGGAACCGGTTTTGGCAGAACGGGAACCGATTCAATGCGCGAAGCCTTGACCATACTTGGCTTTGGCCCGTGCCATCACATGTATGAGGTCATCGCCGTCGAGACGCAGAAACTACGCTGGCGAGCAATGGTTCACGGTGAGGCGCCAAATTGGGAGCATCTCTTTGAGGGTTATAGATCCTGCGTGGACTGGCCGTCGGCCTATTATTGGCGCGAACTGATCAAAACTTACCCGGATGCCAAGGTGATCCTTACGAACCGATCAGCTGAAAGCTGGTGGGCAAGTTTTGAGAATACGATATTGCCATTCCTGAAAACCAGCACAGACCAGCAATCATTGGGTCTGGCGTTGATTGCCAACAAGGTGTTTGGCGGCAAGCTGGGAGAAAGGGAATATGCCATCGCGATGTATGAAGCTAATGTGCGCGATGTGCTGGCCACCGTTTCGCGCCAGCGGTTGTTGGTGCATGAGTTGGGCGATGGCTGGGAGCCTTTGTGCCGCCACCTTGGCGTACCCGTGCCGACACAGCCCTATCCCAGCCGCAACGCCGCAGCTGAATTCAAGACTAATGCGGCTGAAATAACTGCTCGGAACTGAATAAAGGGTCACGCTAGTCAACAAAAAACCCCGATGTTGCCACCGGGGTTTTCCGTTTCAATCAGCCGGCTGATTAGCAGCTGTAATACATATCATATTCAACGGGATGTGGCGACATGCGGTAGC
>JAYVOQ010000015.1:0-9923 GCA_043757845.1 Hyphomicrobiales bacterium
AAATCCTGGAAAAACCTCATCGCACTGCCAAACAAAATCACATCAATCGGAACGCGTGAATGGGCACACGTAGGTCGAACTCAATAACCGTTGGTATTAAACGTCCCGCTCAAGAAAAAGGCAGCCTGACTTGGCTGCCCTTTAAAAAATCGATCGGATACTGTTAGTTTGCTGGAGCGTTGTTGCCCTGCTTCGGCGCAAGATCAGATGATTTCACACCATTGGCCAAATCTGCTTTGCCGCGTGTGGTGCCAATCAACTGGTCCACATAGAAATTGGGATCACCGATCATAACTGCCGCTTCACACGTGGGTGCGCAAGAATAGGTGCGGCGTGCCACACCGTTGGCCGAAGAGCCGTTGTATAAAGTAAGCTGCGTGCTGGCGCTGTTGCCCACCGTCAATTCAAACTCAGACATTTTATTGCCCGCAACGTCAAAAATCATCAAGTTTGTTGCACCAAATGAGTGGCCGTGGATGAACAGCTGCTTCCCGTTCAAAGAGACATCTGCAATCGAAGGATTGCCGATGATGATGGTTCCCGGATCAGTCGCTAACATCAGCAACTGGCTTTGATCAATTTGCACTGTCAGGGGCGTTGCTGCAAACGCCGCCCCACCAGAAACTGCAATGGATACTATAGCCCCAACGACCAAACTGCGAACTACATTCATAATGCATAATCTCCATCACGGGCCCCAGCCCGCCAAACACCTAAACTAAAACTTGCCCGGAAATGATGAATGTTAAGTTACCGCCCTAAAAACCGTCGCGGGCAAAACTTACGTTCAGGGTTAACCCCTCCTTTACACTGTGCATGACAAGCTGCTTCCACGTGAATTAAATTTGGGGTGTTTTGGTGCACAGTCTGCCGCTCTATATTTTACCAAGCCTGCTCATTGCCGCTGCATTGGGAGACGTGATGTCTCTGCGCATCCCCAACTGGCTAACCTTGCTTACGGCCGGTTTGTTTTTTCCCACAGCCCTACTGATGCAAATGCCATTGGCGGAATTTGAGTCTCATCTCTTGGCCGGTATCTTATTGTTCATCATCGGATACCTGTTGTTTTCCTTTGGAATTTTCGGGGGCGGGGACGGCAAACTAATGGCTGCTGCAGGACTTTGGTTCGGTGTTGCGAAGATCATTCCATTTCTGTTCTATACCGCCATCGCTGGGGGCATTCTGGCCATCGCCGTCATCGCCTGGTCACTCTTTATGATGTCATGGGAGATCAAGGGCGAATCCGCCCCACTTGCTGGCGTGGCCAAGAAGCTGCGCACCTTGGCCCCCAGCGTGCCTTACGGTGTTGCTTTGGCCGTGGGCGGCATTTTGGCTTTTAAAGACACATGGTGGATGAATGGTCTGGTCTGAAGCAATGCCAGCTAAAGGCATTAACCTTAATTTGACCTTTGCCGTTCAAGTTAGCGTGGTTGGGGACGTGACTCAAACGTCACAAGAGGTAATAAAATGAGTAAAATGCGTACCATTGCACTTGGCGGTGCTCTTGTTTGTGCTGTCGTGGCCGGACTGTTGGCCCGAAATGTCATGAGCCGTAAACAAGATATGCAGCATGACGTATTGCAGCACGATGTTGTGAGCACGGTGGAAACAGTAGACGTGCTTGTGGCCAGCAAAGATTTGCAAATGGGCGATAAACTGGTCGATGCCACAGTTTGGACGGCTTGGCCGAAAGCCAATGTCTTGCCCTATATGATTACCAAAAATGATAAACCGAATGCCATGAAAGATCTGGCCGGGGCCCGCGCCCGTTTGCCGGCCTATAAAGATGAGCCAGTGATGGATAAAAAGATCCTGTTGGCGGGTGCCGGCGGCTTCATGAGCGCTAATTTGCCCAAAGGCATGCGTGGGCTATCAGTGGCTATTTCCAATAGGTCTGCGGCAGGCGGCTTCATTCTGCCAAATGACCGCGTGGATGTGATTCTCACCAAAAAAGCGGCTGAGGGTAAAGATGCAAAAATTGTGGTTCACAGTGAAACCGTTCTCAGCAACGTGCGTGTGCTTGCCGTCAACCAAGTGTTCAAACAGGTGGGCGATGCCGATCCTGTAACGGTTGAAAAGGGTGAAACAGCAACGTTGGAACTCACCCCGCAACAATCTGAAATTATCGCCCAAGTCGAATCCTCTGGCGAACTTTCGTTGGCTTTGCGCTCTATCTCTGAAAATGATGGCAAAACCGCCGAACAAATTTTCCCAGAGCTTGAAGGCAAATTCAAAGCCAAATCAAACATCAAAGCTGAACTTAAATCAGGTGATCCGCTTTTTGTGCGAGCTGGCATCGAATCTTATGCAACGGCGCAATGAGAATATGGTCATGACTCATAAACCACTTCTGAAAATTCAAAACGCATCCCTCGCCAAATTCTCAACCTGGGCTGCGGCGATCTTAGCGTCTCTTTTGATGTTGGCACCGCTTGTGCCAAAACAAGCCAGTGCAACAGACATGTCGCCAGCGGCAGCAGGTGCGCAATCAAACGGCCAGTATTTCCGCATCGCCCTCAATAAGTCGGCCGTGGTTCCCCTGCCCGTAGACGCACGTGATGTGATCGTCGGCAATAGTGATATTGTGGATGTGGTGATCCGCAATAAAAACAGAGCTTATCTCTTCGCCCGCAAAACCGGGGCCACGAACATATTCTTCTTTGATGCCAATAATGATCAAATCATGCATATTGATCTGGAAGTGGCATTGGATATTGCACCTCTTCAGAACTTGCTTCGCCGCACAATTCCCGGCACTCACATCACCGTTGATATTTTAAATTCAAACGTGATTCTGGGTGGCATTGCTATGAATGCCCAAGAAGCAAAAATAGCAGTCGATTTGGCCAACGAATATATCGGACAACCAACAACAACCACCAACGGATTGACAACCACCACAAGCGGCGGCGGCCTCATCGTCAACACCATCAAGATTGCAGGCGAAGACCAAGTAAATCTGCAAGTCAAAGTGGTGGAAATTCAGCGTGACGTGTTGAAGCAGTGGGGCATTAATTTCAGCGCCATTATCAATGCCGGATCATTTGCTTTCAATCTGGCGAATATCAATCCATTCAACAACGTCGATATGTCGCCTAGTCAAGGCTATGGCACTTCATTTGCTGATGGTTCTGGAAATGGTCTCACCAGCGTCATCCGCGCCATGGAAAGTGACGGTATGTTGCACACTTTGGCAGAGCCAAACTTAACCGCTTTGTCTGGCCAAGCCGCATCGTTCAAGGCAGGCGGAGAGTTCCCCTATCAAACCTGTAACATCTCTAAAGAAAGCCGCGATTGCCAAATTAAGTTCAAAGAATATGGTGTGGGCCTGGATTTCACGCCAACTGTGCTCACCGAAGGCCGCATCAACCTCAAAATCCATACCGCTGTTAGTGAATTGACCGACATTCAATTCGGCTCAATATATCCAGCGGGCAGCGTTCCATCGGTGAACGTGCGTGCCGCTGATACGGTGTTGGAAATTCCAGATGGCGGCTCAATGATGCTTGCGGGCCTTATCCGCGAAAGCACGCGCTCAAAGATCAATGGCACGCCAGGTTTGCGCAAGCTACCCATTCTCGGGGCTCTCTTTCGCAGCCGTGAGTTCATTCAAAATCAAACTGAACTTGTTGTTCTGGTCACCCCGCACATCGTACGCAGTGTTGCACAGAAGCAGCTTGAGGTGCCTGATAAGAACCTCAATCTCGCAACCGATACCCAGACCATTTTGATGGATCGTCTAACCAAAATTTACGGCCCCAAGGGTAAGATCTCAAATGGCAAATACACCGGCAAAGTTGGCTACATTGTTGAGTGAGTGGAGTTAAACATGAAAATACGTAAACCAACCTACACTCAGTCAACCACAGCAGCGCTTTTAGTTCTGGCTGCCTTGACTTTGCCCGGTTGCATATCAACCGATCTTGCGGCTGATGATGACATTCGCGCACCCGTGCACGCCAGTGATAAATATCCCATCACGGTCACCAAAGGCCCGCAAGTTTTAGAAGTTGAGTCCAACAGTGGCACACTCACCCCAGTGCAAGTGAATGCCGTTCGTGGCTTCATTCACCAATCAATGCAAGCGGGCGTCACACCTTTGACGCTTGAGCGTCCTTCCGGTGGTGGCAATTCAATGCGTGTGGCCATAGAAATCGGAAGCTTGATGGTTGCCGAAGGAATGCTGCGCAAGGCCGTTGATTTCCGCGTCTACAAAGCCAGTTCAACCTCGCCCGTGCGCATTTCGTTTATTTCCACTTATGCAGCAACCAAGCCCTGTGGTGATTGGTCAACCGATATGGCCGAAACGTCAGATAATACGTCCTACCCCAATTTGGGTTGTGCCGTACAGTCGAACATCGCTGCCATGGTGGCGGATCCGAACACTTTAGTTGTGCCAAAAACTGTAACGCCCAAACTGTCTGAAGCCGATGTTGGCGCGGCTATCCGTGCCGATACATTTGTCAGCACCGTCGATTCGCAATCTATTCAAAAATACAAATCAACTCC
Organism: Hyphomicrobiales bacterium; assembly: GCA_043757845.1. Classification (GTDB taxonomy): domain Bacteria; phylum Pseudomonadota; class Alphaproteobacteria; order Rhizobiales; family Aestuariivirgaceae; genus Aestuariivirga. Next base: position 4,510 of record JAYVOQ010000015.1, read on the forward strand.
TTAATTCTGTTCCTAGGAACGCCCATAATGTCTATGACCGCCACCGTTCAATCCACCGAAGCCCCAGCACTGGTTGCCATGGTGCCGCGCATCAACATCGGCATCTTCTGCGACAATCCGCATAGTGCAGGTGTTATGCAAGCCGCCGCCAGTGACAGGCGCATGGGCAAAGCCCATGTGAGCGTTCAGATGGGCGGCATTGTGGGGGCAGCGCAATACCATGCCCAAGAGCCAACACCCAATGTGGTGATTGTTGAATCACACGGTAACCGTGACGGTGTCATGGCTGAACTTGCGCAATTTGCCGAAGTTTGCGGGCCAAACACCAAGGTTATAGTGGTGGGCCACGTCAACGACATCATCCTCTACCGCGAGCTGATGAAAAATCACATTAGTGACTATATCGTTGCCCCTTTCACTTCAGTACAAATCATCGAATCCGTCGCTTCCGTTTTCAATGATCCTAAGGCCGCACCGTTAGGCCGTGTGGTGGCTTTCGTTGGGGCCAAAGGCGGCGTGGGCTCCTCCACCATTGCGCATAATATGGCTTATGCCACATCGCAAAAGCACGACATTGAAACCATCCTGACAGATTTGGATTTAAGCTTCGGCACGGCCGGTCTGAACTTCAATCAAGAAGCCAGTGGCACACTGTATGAAGCCTTGGTTGCGCCAGACCGTGTGGACGGAACACTGGTTGATCGTCTGATGTCCAAGTTGGGCAATAAGCTCAGCCTGCTCAGTGGCCCAGGCTCGGTTGAACGCGATATGAACATTGAGGCCCATGCTGTTGAAACGGTGATGAACACCATTCGCCAAGCCGCGCCGATTATTATTGTTGATGTACCCAATACGTGGGCCCCTTGGGTGAAACACACCTTGATGAGTGCGGACGATATCTATTTAACGGCAACGCCCGAACTGCCGTCGTTGCGCAACGCCAAGAATTTGCTTGATCTGCTCAAAGTTGGCCGCCCCAATGACCGCCAGCCGCGTTTGATCTTGAACCAAGTGGGCATACCCAAGCGCCCTGAAATTCCTGTGGCTGATTTTGCCAAAGCTTTGGGACTCGAGCCCACCGCCATCATTCCGCATGATCCGCAAAGCTTCGGTCTTGCGCAAGGCAATGGCCAGATGATTTTTGAAGTTGCGCCAAAGTCCAAATCCGCTGAAGTTTTGGGTGAACTTTCCAGTCTTGTGGCCGGCATCAACCGCCCGTCAAGCAAAGCCACTGCCAAATCAGGTCTATCGGGTTTCTTTAAAAATCTGCCCTTGCTGAAGAAAAAAGAAGGATAAAAAATGTTCGGCAAAAAATCTGATCAAGGCCTATCGCCGTCGATCGTTCCACCGCAAGCGCCAAGTGCAACGCCGGCCCATCATACGCCAGTGGCCGGTGCTAAAATTCCTGATATGAAAGTTGGCGCCGTGGCTATGCCTAAAGCGGCCGAACCCAAGCAATCCGCAGAAATGCGCCAAAAGCCAGAATCATACTATGACATCAAGAGCACGATCTTCAACGCGCTGATTGATGCGATTGATTTAACGCAACTTGGCCAGTTAGACCGTGAAGCAGCACGTGATGAAATTCGTGACATCGTCAACGAAATCATCTCGCTCAAAGACGTGGTCATGTCGATTGCCGAGCAAGAAGAATTGCTCGAAGATATTTGTAACGACGTGTTAGGTTACGGCCCGCTTGAGCCCTTACTGGCACGTGACGATATCGCAGACATTATGGTGAATGGTGCCAGCACTGTGTTCATCGAAGTTGACGGTAAGATGCAGAAAACCGGCGTGCGCTTTCGCGATAACGCCCAGCTTCTCAACATCTGCCAACGCATTGTGTCGCAAGTGGGTCGCCGCGTCGATGAAGCAAGCCCCATCTGCGACGCGCGTTTGCCTGATGGTTCGCGCGTCAACGTCATCGCACCTCCTTTGGCCATTGATGGCTGCGCCCTCACCATTCGTAAGTTCAAAAAAGATCGCCTCAAGCTGGCGGATTTGACTAAATTTAAATCTATCACGCCTGAAGGTGCCACGATTCTGGAAATCATCGGTCGGGTGCGTTGCAATGTGTTGATCTCCGGCGGCACGGGCTCTGGCAAAACCACTTTGCTGAACTGCCTCACAGGTTGTGTTGATCATGATGAGCGTATTATCACCTGCGAAGACGCTGCCGAACTTCAACTTCAACAGCCGCATGTTGTGCGCCTTGAAACCCGCCCGCCCAATCTTGAAGGTGAAGGCGCCATTACCATGCGCGATCTGGTAAAAAACTGTCTGCGTATGCGCCCTGAACGTATCATCGTCGGCGAAGTGCGCGGACCCGAAGCTTTCGATCTTTTGCAAGCCATGAATACTGGCCACGATGGCTCCATGGGCACACTCCACGCCAACAGCCCGCGTGAAGCCATTTCGCGTTTAGAATCCATGATCACCATGGGTGGCTTCTCGCTGCCTTCCAAAACTATTAAGGAAATGATTGTGGGTTCGATTGATGTGATCGTGCAAGCCACGCGCCTTCGTGATGGTTCGCGTAAAATCACCCATGTCACCGAAGTGGTGGGCATGGAGGGTGATGTGATCATCACCCAAGATTTGTTTGTTTATGAAATTGTCGGCGAAGATGCCAATGGCAAAATCATCGGCGCCCATCGTTCCACCGGCATTGCACGCCCGCATTTCTGGGACCGCGCACGTTACTATAACGAAGAACGGCGCCTGGCAGATGCAATGGAAAAAGCTGAACAACGCGAAGCAAGCAACGCCTAAGGGGCAAGAGGTAAACAATGTTCTTTGGCGACGACCTAACCAGCATAGCCCTAATGGTGATGGTGGCGCTTACCGTAGGCGGCGTTATCTTTGCGATCATTTATCCGCTGCTTGCAGGCTCAGCCAGTGCCAGCCGATTAAAAGCTGTGGCCGGAACGGCACCCAGAAAGGAAGGCACTTCGCTGCGTTCGCGCATAATGGAAGATTCCAAAGATACACGCCGAAAGCAAATTCAAGAATCGCTCAATCAAATTAACGAAAAGGAAAAGAAGAAAAAGCGCAAATCTGTGCGCGTTCGTCTTCAGCAGGCTGGTCTTGAATTCACACCACGCGCGTTTTACTTTGCGTCGGTCATCTTAGGTGTCGTTTTAACGGTTGCTGCCATGATGTTTGGTGCTCCAACTCTGGTTGTCGCACTGGCAGCACTGGTCGGCACATTTGGGCTGCCACGCTGGATCTTAGGAAATTTAGTGAAGCGTCGGCAAAACAAGTTCTTGAATGATTTTGCCGATGCGATTGACGTGCTAGTGCGTGGCCTAAAATCAGGTTTGCCAGTGACGGAAGCAATGAAGATTATTTCCACCGAACAAGGCCCGCCCGTTGGCCCAGAATTTATGGAAGTTTTGGAAGGTCAGCGCGTTGGTATTCCAATCGATCAGGGCATTGAACGCATGGTAGAGCGTGTGCCGCTCCCAGAAGTAAATTTTCTGGCCATCGTCATGACTATTCAATCTAAAACCGGCGGTAATTTGTCTGAAGCCTTGGCCAACCTGTCACGCGTTTTGCGTGACCGGAAAAAAATGAAAGCCAAAGTTCAAGCAGTGTCACAAGAAGCCAAGTCGTCGGCCGCTATCATTGGTTCTCTGCCATTTTGTATCGTGGGCATTATGTATTTTCTAAATCCAACTTATTTGTCACCACTTTTGCACACCAACATGGGGCATATTCTTCTCACCTGCTCTGGCGTTTGGATGACAACCGGGATCTTGGTGATGCGTAAAATGATAGCGTTTGAAATTTAAGGCCGGGCGTAATCACCATGCAAATGCTGCAAACCTTATTTCAAGTTGAAACCATCATCACAATTCTTGCAGCCATGGCTGGCTTTGCAACTGTTATCACGCTTGTCTCACCCTTGTTGGAAACTGACAAGTTGGCAGACCGCATGAAGTCCGTTTCAAGTGAGCGCGATAAACTAAGAGCAGCACAGAAATTGGCGTTAGAAATAGGTACCACCAGTCGCTTGCGTGAAAAGCAATCAACAGGTCTTTATGCGCAAATCGTCCAGCGCTTGCGGCTGAGAAATATATTTGATGTTGAAGCCACGCGTGAAAAACTGCGCAGTGCCGGTTTGCGTAGCGAACGAAACCTCACCATGTTTATGGTGGCCAGTGTGCTCTTGCCTATAGTGCTCGGCGGCGTGGCTTTCTTCGAGGTATCCACAACTTTTGCAGAAAGATTTTCGTCAACAGGCATGCGTTTGGGCGTAGCTTTCGGGGCCATCGTTATTGGCTATTATCTGCCCATCGTCATTGTCAAAAATTATGCCACCAAACGTCAAAAGTCGATCAAACGGGCTTGGTCTGATGCGCTTGATTTGCTTTTGATTTGCGTTGAATCAGGCATGGCCTTAGAACCTGCCTTGCAGCGCATTTCAAAGGAAATTGGGTCGCAGTCCGTACCGCTTGCTGAAGAAATGCAGCTCACCGTGGCTGAATTGGCTTACTTGCCAGAGCGGCGCAAAGCCCTCGAAAATTTGGCAAGGCGCACCGGCCTTGAAACAGTGAAGTCAGTTGTTACGGCGATGATTCAAGCAGAGCGTTACGGTACGCCACTGGGCACAGCTTTGCGCGTTTTAGCAGAAGAAAACCGCAAAGACCGCATGTCGGAAGCTGAACGCAAAGCCGCGGCACTTCCGCCTAAGCTAACAGTGCCGATGATCTTGTTTTTTCTCCCCGTCATCTTTGTGGTGATCTTGGGCCCTGCGGTTATTACCGTGTTGGCAGCGCGCGCGGGTTAATCCTCATTTCAGCTGTTTTGCTTGAAAGCGTGAAAGCCCATGGCGTGTTTTATTCCATTGGAACGGCGCATGGATAAACTGCCATAAGGCCATCCATCCTGCAACGCTGGTCAGCATACAATAAATTGGCAGGGTAACCAGTGTCCCCCACCAGCCGAAATAGCCCTTCTGGCGCAGAGCCATGGCCCCAGACAGGATCATGATGCCCCAGCCAATAACGAAGAAGCCCAAATAGCTGCCCTCAAATAAAACTCTAATCAGGCTGGGCTCCGCAAGATTAACATAAGTGTTCCATAGAAATGACGCAGTCAAACCTAAGAACACCGGATATAAAGTGGCTGACAGCACCACGCCAATCAACATGGCCTGTACCACCAGAAAGCCTGTGAAGCCAACTTGGCGCAACAGAAGAACAGGGTTTCGCATATGCACCAACCAGCTTTGTAAAAAGCCTTTCATCCACCGTGCGCGCTGTTGCAGCCAGTTGCGAAGCTCGGTGTTGGCCTCCTCATAAGTACAAGATGCTAGGTGTTTAGTTCCGCGATTTGATGGATTGGATTTAGTTTGAATCTTTCTGGTTCATTTGTCCAGCATTTGCAGATGTATTCGTAAGGTGTGAGGC
>JAYVOQ010000016.1:0-2674 GCA_043757845.1 Hyphomicrobiales bacterium
GCAGCCAAAATCAAAATTGACGCATTGATCAGCAGCGCAAAGCATAAGGCGAATGTTGAATCAAAAGTAGCAAAGCGCAGCGCTGATTTCTTTTCAGCGATGCTGTGACCATAGGCGCGCGTTTGCACAATGCCGGAATGTAAATAAAGATTATGCGGCATGACTGTTGCGCCAATAATGCCCAAAGCCAAATAGAGCATCGCTGGATCATGAAGCAGGTTTGTCGTCGGCGCGAAACCTCGGATCACCCCACCCCAATCTGGATCAACCAACGCAATCTGAACCGCAAAACAGGCGAAGATGACAAACAAAAGCGCGACCACGAATGCTTCAACCCAACGGAAGCCAAGACGCTGCAACAACAAAATAATAAAGACATCTAGCGCCGTAATGATCACACCGATCTCAAGCGGAATGCCAAACAGCAAATTAAGACCAATTGCGGTGCCAACAACTTCGGCCACATCCGTTGCGATAATCGCGATTTCGGCAAACAGCCATAATATGAGTGCGACAGGCTTCGGAAACGCATCGCGGCAGGCTTGTGCCAAATCTCGGCCAGATGCGATGGCGAGGCGTGCGCAAAGCGATTGCAAAATGATCGCCATGATATTTGAAAGCAGCGCCACAAACAAAAGCGCATAACCAAACTGTGCACCACCCGCAATTGCCGTAGCCCAATTGCCGGGGTCCATGTAACCGACCGACACCAAAAATCCGGGGCCAATGAAAGCTAGTGCACGCTTAAAGAGACCAGCATTTGCCGAAATAGGTATTGAGCGAAACACATCCATCAGCGAGGGCTCCCCCGCCGCATGCCGCCATTTGCCCGTAGATAAAAGATTGTCCATGCCAAATGTTTAGCATAGACTAAACTTTATGCAATAGGCTAAATTGCGTTTATGAAAGCCAAGCGCCTGCAATCTGCCAAACTCCGCTCAGTTGCGTTTAAACGCACAAGGGCAGATCATCAGGCCGAAATTTCTGAAGATTATGTCGAGTTGATCGCCGAGCTCATTGATGAAAAGGGCGAAGCGCGCGGCACTGATATTGCGCTCAGATTAGGTGTTGCAAACGCCACAGTTGTGAACACCCTTAAGCGTTTGCAAATCCAAGGCTTGGTGACGCAAGAACCTTACCGCGCCATTTTTCTATCAGCCGATGGCTGGAAAATGGCCGAGGATGGAAAACGCAAGCATGAGATTGTTGAGAAGTTTTTACTTGCAATCGGCGTTCCAGAAGCCACCGCGCGCATCGACAGCGAAGGCATTGAACATCATGTGAGCGCGGACACACTCAAAGCAATGGCGCGGTTTCTCATCAGAAAGCCGATCAACTAAACAGTCTTTTGCATCACCGCGATAAAAAACCCATCCACACCATGTTGGGCCGGAGTCAATAAAAGCGTATTGGCCGATCCATCCGCCGAAACCGGCGGCACACCGCCAACAGCATGCTTCCATTGCTCTGTGTACGGAATAATTTTAAAATTCTTGTTTCGCGCAAGAAATGCTTTGACCTGCGCTGTGTTTTCTTCTGATAGTACCGAGCACGTAATATAGATCAAACGCCCGCCTGCCTTAACCAGCGCTGCACCCTGCTCTAACACATCACGTTGATCTTTCTGGCGTTGTTCAAGTTGTTTGGGCTGTAACCGCCATTTGGCATCAGGCTTTCTGCGCCATGCGCCAGAGCCTGTGCAGGGCGCGTCAATCAACACACAATCAAAGCCACCCATCTCGCTAAGCTTGGCACCCTCATCAGCGGCAACAATTTCAATGTTCATCGCCCCCGAACGATTAACCCGCTCGAAAATTGGCCGCAGGCGATGTTTATCTTGGTCATGAGCCACAAGACGGCCCTTGCCCTTCATCATCGCAGCTAAAGCCAATGTCTTGCCGCCTGCACCAGCGCAGATATCAATCACAGTTTCACCGGGTTGAACACCTGATAAAAGTGCAGCCACCTGAGAGGCTGAATCCTGCACCTCAAACCAGCCCAAACCATGAGCGGGTTCAACTTCCACATTTACGTTGCGCGTATCAATGCCTGTGCTTTCAATTCGCACCGAAAAAGGCGAAAGCGGCCCTGCCACAGCATTATGTTTTGCAAATGCCTCAAGCAACTGTTCGCGGCTGGCCTTTAATGTGTTCACACGCATATCAATTGGAGCTCGCATCGAAAGCGCAGCGCCCTCTTCCGCAGCACGATCACCAAAGACGGCAACGAAGGACGGCTCCAACCATTCAGGATAATCACCCCGAATATGAGATGGCATGTCATCACGAAGTTCGCGCTCGAGCGCTGTCTTTTCCTTTGCGGTTAAGACCCCAGGGCCAAATTGCTCTGTACACAGAGTTTCAATGTCAGCAACACTCATATTCCAAACATCACGCAAGACGCCGAGTGCCAATGCACGAGGTCGCCCATCACCCATACGCGCCGATGCCGTATTGCGCCTGCGCAGCACATCATAAACAAGCGTGCCAATCGCATGACGATCAGTCGAACCAGCAAAGCGGTGCGCCTTGCCCCAATCTTTCAGCGCTTCCGACGAAGGGCGATGTTGTGTAAAAATATCAGTCAAAATTTCGATCGCCGCGGCAACCCGACCAGCAAGTCTCATAAATTATCCAATCACATAAAGTCGAAGAGCAAACCATGCCCACATTAA
>JAYVOQ010000017.1:0-9884 GCA_043757845.1 Hyphomicrobiales bacterium
CCTGATTAGACCACTTCTCCCACCAAATCATATTCTTCTGCTTCAGTAATCCGTACACGCACGATCTCGCCAACTTTTAAGTCAGTGCCGCCGGGGATAAATACATTACCATCAATCTCTGGCGCATCCCATTGCGAGCGGGCCACGGCTTCGTCATTTGCGCTATCAATCGCGTCTACCAAAACATCAATTTCACGGCCAATGCGACCGGCAAGAATTTCCTCTGAAATAACCTGTTGGGTCTCCATGAACCTCGCATAGCGCTCTGCCTTCACGTCTTCAGGAATTTGCTGCAAGCCCAAATCATTCGAACGGGCACCAGCCACAGCCTCATATTTAAAACAACCCACGCGCTCTAAACGCGCTTCTTTCATCCATTGCAGAAGATATTCAAAATCCTCATCCGTCTCACCGGGGAAGCCCACGATGAACGTGGAACGAACCGCAATATCAGGGCAGATTCCCCGCCATTTTGCCAAGCGTTCCAGAACCTTTTCTTGGTTCGCAGGGCGGCGCATATTCTTCAACACTGCGGGCGAAGCGTGTTGAAATGGAATGTCAAGATAAGGCAGAATTTTACCTTCGGCCATCAGCGGAATCACGTCATCCACATGCGGGTAAGGGTAAACATAATGCAAGCGCACCCAAGCGCCAAGATCACCTAACTCTTTACACATATCATAGAACTTGGCCCGCACGTCGCGGCCCTTATAGGGGCTGGTGGCATATTTAATATCCACACCGTAAGCTGATGTATCTTGCGAAATGACCAAAAGCTCTTTCACACCGGCCTTCACCAAACGCTCAGCTTCATAAAGCACTGCAGCCATGGGCCGCGAAACCAAGTCGCCACGTATGGATGGAATGATGCAGAACGAGCAGCGATTGTTGCAGCCTTCAGAAATCTTCAAATAAGAATAATGCCGTGGCGTGAGGTGCAAACCTTGCGGGGGCACCAAATCCATTTTCGGATCATGCAGCGGCGGCAAAGCGGCATGAACTGCTTGCACCACTTGTTCATATTGATGCGGGCCAGTGACGGCCAGAACGCCGGGGTGGGCGGAGGTGATGACATCTTTTTCAACGCCGTAGCAGCCCGTCACAATCACGCGGCCATTTTCCCGCATCGCTTCACCAATGGCAGCTAAGCTTTCAGCTTTGGCACTGTCGAGGAATCCACAGGTGTTAACAATCACCACATCGGCATCCTCATAGCCGGGCGCAATTCTATATCCTTCGGCGCGCAACTGCGTGAGGATGCGTTCAGAATCAACAAGGTTCTTAGGGCAGCCCAGCTGCACTAAGCCAACTTTAGGGACATGGACATTCATGGGTGGGGCTTTAGCGGCTTTGCTGGGCTAGCGCAAACCGACGCAAAGCCACCAAAGCCCAGATCGCCTCCACCATGCCGAATGGCCAAGCACCTTGCAGAAAGCCATAAGCCGATCCCAACGCACAGGCACCCGCAAAGGCAAGAACAAACCAGTGACTGCGGGCCTCAAGGGTATACGTTACCAACATCAATGAAACGGCGATGAGCCCAAAGAGAGTGAGCGTGTCCATCAGCCATTCACCGTGGGGCCGAACACAATTTCAAAATGACGTCGCAACGCTAAATCTACATCAGCCATTGTTTCATGAACGCCGAGTGCTGCCAAACTGGTCACACCGTGCTCGATAACACCACAAGGAATTATACCATCAAAATGGGAAAGATCAGGGTTCACATTTAGGCTCACCCCATGAAACGTAACGCCACGCCGCACGCGAATACCAATTGCGGCGATCTTGCTTTCACCACCCGCATGGCGCACCCAAATGCCCACACGGTCTTCACGCCGTTCTCCCACAATCCCAAATTCAGAAAGCGTATTAATCAACCACTGCTCTAGTGCCGCAACGAATGCGCGCACATCACCGCCACGTTTGGCAAGGTTCAGCATCACATAGGCCACACGTTGCCCCGGCCCGTGGTAAGTATATTGCCCGCCACGCCCCGTCTCAAAAACTGGAAAGCGCGTAGCATCCACAAGGTCAGCTGCTTTTGCACTGGTGCCAGCAGTGTAAAGGGCGGGGTGTTCGATAAGCCAAACCCGCTCCGACTCTTGGCCCGCAGCAATAGCCGCCACATGGGCTTCCATAACGACCAGAGCAGGCAAATAAGCCATCGGTGCACTGTTGTTGGCCCAGACCACAATGCGCGGCAGAAACAGGCTCAATTTGAGGGCATCACGCTGGGTCATTGCACTTCATTTAGATGGCCAAACCCGCGCTTGCAAATGCGGCAACGCAATGCTATCAGCCGCCTCGTTCAAAACCACATGCAGGTGTTTGGATTGTCTCATGAGCTAAGAACTTCTATTAGAAGTGTGCTGGCTCCTCATAGAGGCTATCCTTCCGGTGTTGGCAAACCGCAAACGTAATAACGCATTTGCCGGATTCTGCCAATCACGCCACTTGCAGAGGATTAACCGGAAAAGGAACTAAAATGGCTGTGAATTTCACAATGCGCCAGCTTCTTGAAGCAGGCGTTCACTTCGGACACCAGACGCATCGCTGGAACCCCAAGATGCAATCTTACATTTATGGAACGCGCAATGGCATTCATATTTTGGATCTGTCGCAAACCGTGCCTTTGCTGCATCAATCACTGGAAGTTATCTCGGCAACCGTGGCCAAAGGTGGTCGCGTATTGTTTGTGGGCACCAAGCGTTCGGCCGCTCAAGAAATTGCTGAAAGCGCCAAGCGTTGCGCCCAGTATTATGTAAACGCCCGCTGGCTTGGCGGCATGTTGACCAACTGGAAGACAATTTCGAATTCCATCAAGGCGCTTCGCAAAATTGATGATGTGCTTGAAAAGCAAGGCGCTGGTTTCAAGAAACGCGAAGTGCTGAAAATGATGCGTGACAAGTCGAAGTTCGAAAAAGCCCTAGGCGGCATTAAAGATATGGGTGGCACACCAGACATTCTGTTCGTGATCGACACCAATAAAGAACAGATCGCTATCAAGGAAGCCAATCGTTTGGGCATTCCCGTTGTGGCCATCATCGATACCAACTCTGATCCTGCTGGCGTTACTTATCCCATCCCCGGCAATGATGATGCAGCTCGCGCTGTGGCGTTTTATTGCGAACTGGTTTCAAAGGCGGTTCTTGAAGGCATCGAAAAGTCGCAGCACCATTTCGGAGTTGACGCAGGTGCTGCCGAAGCACCAATGACTGAATCTATTCCAGCTGTTTAATTCAATTTATGCTGGGCAGGCCTTCATTGTGCCCGCCCAGCTTTTCATCATTTGAGAGGATTTGAAACATGGCTGAAATCACCGCTGCACTGGTGAAAGACCTGCGCGAAAAAACTGGCGTGGGCATGATGGATTGCAAAGCTGCGTTGACAGCAACCCATGGCAACATCGAAGAAGCCGTCGATTGGCTGCGCGCCAAAGGCCTGGCCAAAGCCGCCAAGAAATCCACCCGCATCGCCGCCGAAGGCCTTGTAGGCGTTTGCATCAAAGGCACAATGGGTGCCGTTGTCGAAGTGAATTCTGAGACTGACTTCGTGGCCCGCAACGAAAAATTCCAAACCATGGTGGCTGAAATTTCAAAACTCGCCATCAATGCCAATGGTTCAACCGAAGCGTTGAAGACAATGCATTTTCCAGGCAGCCCACACGCGGTTGCAGAATATGTGGCCGAAATGGTGGCCACCATCGGCGAAAACATGGCCGTGCGTCGCACTGCTGTTTTGTCTGTGAAGAAGGGGGCCATCGGCTCTTACGTCCACAATCAAATTGCTCCAGGTATGGGCAAAATCGGTGTGATCGTGGCTTTAGAGTCAGAAGGCAAAACCGAAGAGCTTTTGGCTTTTGGTCGTTTGCTATCGATGCATATCGCTGCCACCAATCCAATCGCCTTGAATATGGACGCAATTCCTAAAGACGTGTTGGCCCGCGAAGCAGCGGTTCTTGAAGAAAAGAACGCCGGCAAACCTGCCAATGTGATGGAAAAAATTGTGGCCTCTGGCCTCAAAACTTACGCAAAAGAAAACTGCCTTTTGGAGCAGGCCTATGTGCATGACGGTGCAAAGTCAGTAACCCAAGCTGCATTGGAAGCAGCAACCAAAGCCGGTGGCGCAATCTCCATCACCGGATTTGTGCGCATGCAACTTGGCGAAGGTATTGAAAAAGCCGAAGACGATTTTGCTGCTGAAGTAGCGAAAATGTCAGGTCAGTAATCCAAGTTGGAGGTGGGAATAGAGCTTGCGATGGGAGCTGTTCCTGCCTATAGACCGCCAGCGCTTTGCGGTTAAATAGTGCGCCAAAAGGATGGGCGATTAGCTCAGTTGGTAGAGCAGATGACTCTTAATCATCGGGTCGCAGGTTCGAATCCTGCATCGCCCACCATCCTTTTTTCGCAAAACTTGATTTCACATGTGCGGCCCATATAGTCGGCGCAAGAGGAAACTTGATTGCAAAATCCATACGACATTTTGGGCGTTTCAAAATCTGCTTCAGCGGATGATATTCGCAGCGCCTATCGCAAACTGGCCAAAAAACTACATCCAGATTTGAACCCCGGCGACAAGAAAGCCGAAGACAAATTCAAAGACGTTTCTGCAGCCAATGAATTACTTTCCGATAATGAAAAACGCGCCAAATTTGATGCGGGCCTTATCGACGCCTCTGGAAATGAAAAACCGCAACAACGACAATACTACCGTGACTATGCCGGGGCCAATGCGGGTGCGAGGGGTGCCAATCCAAATTATGAGTCTGCTTCAGCCTTTTCAGATATGGACGGTATGGATGATATTCTGGCTGAGATGTTAGGCAGGCAAGCGCAGGCACGCCGCAACGCGCCCGGTCAAGACGTGCAATATCGTTTGAGCGTTGCGTTTCTTGATGCCATTAACGGCGCAACCCAAAGACTTAATTTGCCAGATGGCAGCACCATTGATGTTAAAATTCCTGCAGGCATCAACAATGGTCAAAGCATAAGGCTCAAAGGCAAGGGAATGCCAAGCCAAGGATCAGGCCCAACAGGTGACGCACGTGTTGAAATATCAATTATGCCCCATTCCTTTTTCACGCGGTTTGGTGATGATTTGATGTTAGAATTGCCTGTGTCGATCAAAGAAGCTGCATTGGGCGGCCCGATTAAAGCACCAACAGCCAGTGGCTCTGTGATGCTGAACATTCCGGCCCATTCAAACTCCGGTTCGCAACTGCGTCTCAAAGGCAAAGGTGTGGCCGGCAAGGGCGACCTATTGGTAAAATTGCGTATCGTGTTACCGAAACGCGCTGATCGACAGCTCAACGATTTCCTTAAAGACTGGTTGCCTGAAGGAACCGATGATCCGCGAGAGGGGATGCTGTGATGATCCTTAAGCGCACAGAATTCATCGCCTGCGTGAACATCGATGAAGACACGCTGGAGATATGGCTGTCAGAGCAATGGCTGTTACCCATCCAACAGGCGGAGGAAGAATCGTTCACAGACGCTGACGTGGCCCGCGCAATGTTGATCCAAGAATTAGCCCACAACTTCGGCGTAAACCAACCGGGCATTGGCGTGGCTCTGCACCTGCTAGACCAATTGCACAGCGCGAGGGCCAGCCTGATGAAGGTCAAACCAACACTTTAACGCGGTGGCTATTTACGTTTTTGCCAAAAACCTGCCTGAAGCATCGCGGCTTCATCGGCCAATAGCGGCCCTACAACCTGCGTTGGTCGTTGACCTGCTTCAAATACAATGTGACATGGCAAATCCAGTGTAGGATTTTCTGCGTGGTCGCCAGTTTGGGCCTTCAAATTTTTTTCAGTTTGGCCAAACACCACTCTTCCGATACCGGCCCAATAGATGGCGCCAGCGCACATGGCTCGGCAGAGGAATAAAGTGTGCAGCTTGCGAGATAATTGGCACCATAGGCTTTAGCAGCTCGCGAAGCGAGCAAACGCTCGGCATGGGCCGTGCGATCACCACCTTCGGATGAATAGCCGTTTGCCTGTTCCATCAAGACTTCGCCCTCTGCATTGGTCAAGACAGCCCCGAATGGATGATCACCCAAATCGCGTGCCTTAACAGCAAGCGCAAAGGCTTTCCGGAGTAAAATTTCATCCAAATTAGTCATGGCACAACGCGCACGGCCCCTTTGGCAGCTGAAGTTGCAAAAGCAGCATAAGCACGCAACGCAGTTGTCACTTTGCGTGGACGTTTCTTCAGCGGCGTCCAAGCGTCTTTGCCACGCGCTTCTTGTGCGGCGCGGCGTTTGGCCAAATCTTCATCAGCAACAGCCAAATTGATCGTGCGATTGGGAATGTCAATTTCAACGCGGTCACCCTGTTCCACCAAAGCAATCAAACCGCCTTCTTCGGCTTCTGGCGAAACATGACCGATAGAGAGGCCCGATGTTCCGCCGGAGAAACGGCCGTCTGTCACAAGCGCGCAAACTTTACCGAGGCCTTTGGATTTAATGTAACTGGTTGGATAAAGCATTTCTTGCATGCCCGGCCCGCCGCGTGGGCCTTCGTAGCGGATCACCACCACATCGCCGGCTTTCACATCGCCGTTCAACACACCCGCAACCGCTGCGTCCTGCGATTCAAACACAATGGCTGGGCCAGCAAATTTCAAAATGGATTCGTCCACGCCTGCAGTTTTCACGATACAGCCATCCAGCGCGATATTACCTTTCAACACGGCCAATCCACCATCTTTTGAGAACGCATGTTCAACGCTGCGAATGACACCTTTCTCGCGGTCAAGATCAAGACTGTCCCAACGCCGCTCTTGGCTGAAGGCGGTTTGTGTGGGAACGCCTCCAGGGGCAGCCATGAAAAACTTGCGCACACTTTCTGATTTTGTGCGGCCAATGTCCCAATGGTTGATGGCCTCGCCAAGTGTTGTGGAATGAACCGTGGGCACATCGGCATGAATGAGTTTGGCTTTTTCCAGTTCACCTAAAATTGACATAACCCCACCAGCGCGGTGCACGTCTTCCATATGCACATCACTTTTTGCAGGGGCCACTTTGCTGATACAAGGCACGCGGCGTGAGAGACGATCAATATCATCCATCGTGAAATCAATGCTGCCTTCAAATGCAGCGGCAAGAATATGCAACACGGTATTGGTGGAACCGCCCATGGCGATGTCCAACGTCATGGCATTTTCGAAAGCTTTGAATGACGCTACATTGCGCGGCAATACACTTTCATCGTTCTGCTCATAATAACGCTTGGCAATATCAACAATCAAATGCCCAGCTTCAAGGAACAAACGCTTGCGATCCGAATGCGTGGCCAATGTTGAGCCATTGCCCGGCAACGAAAGCCCCAAAGCCTCGGTCAGGCAGTTCATTGAGTTGGCCGTAAACATGCCAGAGCAAGAACCGCAGGTGGGGCAGGCTGAGCGTTCGATCGCTTCGACTTCGGCATCTGAATACTTATCGTCAGCAGCAGCAACCATCGCGTCAACCAAATCAACGGCTACCTGCTTGCCGGTTTTCTCCGCAATGTATTTGCCCGCTTCCATCGGCCCACCGGAAACAAACACAGCCGGAATGTTCAGCCGCATCGCTGCCATCAACATCCCAGGTGTAATTTTATCGCAGTTGGAAATGCACACCATGGCATCGGCGCAATGCGCGTTGACCATATACTCAACAGAATCCGCAATCACTTCGCGCGAGGGCAGGGAATAGAGCATGCCATCATGACCCATGGCGATGCCGTCATCAACGGCGATGGTGTTGAATTCTTTGGCAACGCCGCCTGCGGCTTCAATCTCACGCGCCACCAACTGACCCATATCTTTCAAATGCACATGGCCCGGCACAAATTGCGTAAAAGAATTACACACGGCAATAATCGGCTTGCCGAAATCTTGATCCTTCATGCCTGTGGCGCGCCACAGCCCGCGGGCACCCGCCATGTTGCGGCCATGTGTTGTGGTTCGTGAACGGTAAGTTGGCATGTTGCAGTTTCCTATCTCTGGCGCAGCTTTTAGACAATTTGTTACACTTGGCAAAGGTTACAAATTGCGATCCACCCTTGAATTGGGCGAATGCCTCACCATTTGCATAAGACCCGATAAGGAGGGGGCACTATGAATACTGGTTCTCATGCTTATGCCGATACAGGCGAAACCCACCGCTTTTCCGGTTGGAAACGCGCCCGCGCTGAGCGCAAGCCGTGGTCAATTTTGGAAATGGGTGCGGTTTTAGGTGGCTTTGTGGTGTTTTGGCCGCTGGGGCTTTTGGCCCTTTATTTGAAACATCGCAAAGGCGAAATTTGGAGAGGAGCAAGTGCTATGCAAGGCCCATGGACGCAATGGAAATCCCCGCGTGATGCGGCAGACCACTTCGCTGGCGCGTGGAAACGTCGTGAGTGGCAGGGCTTTGCGGCAACCGGCAATCAGGCTTTTGACGAATATCGCAAAACCAAACTCGAAGAACTTGAGGTCATGCGCCGCAAGCTGGACGAAGAACGTGCTACTTTTGACGAGTTCCTCGGCAAATTGCGCAGCGCTAAAGACCGGGAAGACTTTGAACGCTTCATGAAAGACAAAGACGCGCCGAAAACTCAAGAGTGACTTTTATAACCTGTTATTTTAGCCTCTCTCCCGTCCTGCGGGGGAGAGGTTTTTTTGTTAGGTAAATCTGGGGTTTTAAAAACCAAATGCTCGACACAGGTATTTAATCCTTGACATCGCGCGGTGGAAAGCCCACATAGGTCTAGTCTCCGCAATTGGGTTCACGGTTCCCCAACAAGTCTTGCAAGCTCACGAAGACGACGTTGAGAGAAGTTAAACCCCTGTTGCGGCAACTTCATTTTGACAATTATTATTTTGAACCAAACCGACTGGATCGGGCCGTATGAAAGGGTCAATAGAATGCACCGGCAACGTAATTCAAGTGACGGTGTCGTTTCTCAGAGTCTGCCGGTGGCCCTTAAATCTTGCATTATCTTGCGAATGCCAAGCAACTCGAACTTGGCCGTATAAATGTGTTGAAAAATATACAGCGAAGTCAAACCCATCTCCGCTACACTCTTCAAAGCATGCTGAAGCATTTTTGGGTCACTGCTGAGTGCTAGCGCCATTAGCGATTTCTGACTGCCGTCTTCATCCATTCGCATAGCGCCAAGTACCGCATGCGGATTTGGGTGTCCTCCGAAATCGATGGTGTGCTCGTAATGTTCATTAAATATCTCGCTGAGTTTGGTATCGTGACCTTTTACCGCCAACTTCACTTTGGAGATTTGGAAAGCGTCTTGTTGAGATTTCTTACTTGTAGGACTGACATGTCGTCCCAGCCAAACATTCTGAAGTTCCAGGTTTTCATGGATGAGGAGGGCATAGCCTGCGTATTCTAAGACCGACCGCAGCATGACAAAGGCCTCGGTTACTTGCCCTGCCAAAGCCAATCCCGCAGCGGTCTTAAAAGCGTACTGGCAACGCAAGAATAAAAGCGCCCCAACTTTAGACACGGGGTTCCTAAGGTTTTCGCCTGCCCGCACGAAACAATCATCAATCGTCTCAATTAAGCCAAACCATTCCACCTGATTTGACCGATTTGCTTTTTGGTTTGAATGAACCTTCTGAAAAAAACATTGCGAGAGATTTTTCGGAATTTTTCATGCTCGGAGCCTACTCGTAAGTGATCAGATTGCGGTGATTACATTAATAGTGCGTTTTATCGGAGCAAAGCAGCGTAGTTCTTAACCAATACTCTCCCGAAACCGATCGGCTAGCGGCGCCATCTTCTCTTTCTCCACATTTGCAAATGCAAATCTAAGGAACCTCTGATCAATTGTTGTTTTGACGTGCGATTGTGTGATGGACGCTGGTTTGCGTTTTGCAAGCGATATTGACGTTGTGTTTTGCGGG
>JAYVOQ010000018.1:0-9836 GCA_043757845.1 Hyphomicrobiales bacterium
AATCCTGGAAAAACCTCATCGCACTGCCAAACAAAATCACATCAATCGGAACGCGTGAATGGGCACACGTAGGTCGAACTCAATAACCGTTGGTATAAAATGTGGAGTTTGGGCGTGGGCCTCATTGCGCAGGCAGCCCCGAACAGAAGCATACATAGAGTGGACACCGTGCGATCTGAAGCTCTGGAAGAACTGGCATTCAGTCCCAAAACGCTGCGCTTGCTAACGGCTTTCGGCCATTTTGTTTTTGAAATTTCAGCGAGGTTGAAAGCCGCGAACAGGCATTCCCCTCCTATTTTCTTTTTTGGTGCCGTGATGAGGTAGTCAATCACTCAGCACGCCACAACATTCACGGCTAAGCCGCCCTGCGAGGTTTCCTTGTAGCGATCGCTCATGTCCATACCTGTCTGGCGCATGGTTTCGATGCAGCCATCCAGTGGCACGATGTGTGCACCATCACCACGCAGGGCGAGAGATGCTGCCGTTACGGCCTTCACCGCACCGAAAGCGTTACGCTCGATACAGGGCACTTGCACAAGGCCGCCTACTGGGTCGCAGGTCATACCCAGATGATGTTCGAGTGCGATCTCAGCGGCATTCTCAATCTGGGCATTGGTGCCTCCTAAAGCTGCGCAAAGGCCCGCCGCAGCCATGGCCGAGGCCGAACCCACTTCGCCCTGGCAGCCAACCTCTGCACCAGAGATTGATGCATTGTGTTTGATGATGCCGCCAATTGCCGCCGCAGTCAGCAGGAAGGTGTGAATGCCCGCACGGTCTGCGCCCACGCAATGATCAAGATAATAGCGGATCACCGCAGGCACCACGCCAGCCGCACCATTGGTGGGGGCGGTGACGATCTTGCCGCCAGCGGCATTCTCTTCATTCACGGCCATGGCATAGACCGAGAGAAAATCCATAACCCTGTGGGGCTGCATGTTGTTGCTGCCCTGCTCGGCCTTCAATGCAGCATAAATATCAGCAGCGCGGCGCTTCACTTTCAAACCGCCGGGCAGTTGGCCACGGTGTTCAAGCCCGCGATTGATGCAGGCCTGCATCACATTCCAGATGCGATCCAGCGTGGCATCCAAAGCGTCTTGCGATAATAGCACCGTTTCATTGGCGCGTTTCATCGATGACACCGACTGGTCTGCAACTTGACCCATCCGTAACATGCGCTCGGCGCTATCAAATGGATATGGCACGTGGAGGCTTGCGGGCTTCTGCCGCAAAGCCTGTTCACGCTCCACTGCTGTTTGTACAAAGCCGCCGCCGATTGAGAAATAAGTCTCTTCAACCAACACCAAACCTTTACTATCAAGCAACCTGAACACCATGCCATTGGCGTGGCCCTTAAGTGCTGCGCCATAATCAAAAATGATGTCTGTTGCGATGCTGAAGGGAATTTGATTTCGTCCCAGATCAATGGCAACCATATGCGCCAAAATGGTTTCGACCTGATCAGGCTCCAGCGTCTCTGGCGCTTGTCCGGCGAGACCCAAGACCACTGCGCTGTCCGTGCCATGACCCTTGCCGGTGAAAGCCAGCGACCCGTGCAGCGTACAGGTCAACCGTGCCGCTGCCCGCTGCTGCTCAGCCGTGAGCAAAGCCATAAAGCGCGCTGCCGCCACCATCGGCCCCATGGTGTGAGACGATGATGGGCCAATGCCAATTTTGAAAATCTCAGACACGGATAAAAACATGGGCGTCACTCTAGGTGCCAGCATAACACAAACTTGTCGTTTCCAGCCTTGTTGCGAGATAAATCCGCCATTGTTGATTGGTAAACCTGTTATGGCCCCGTAGATGGCATTGCTTCTGGGTTTGTTTGCCGCCTTGTGTTGGTCAATACATGATTTGGCAGCACGGCATTTGGCACAAGGCGTTGGGGCCTTTCGGTTGGGTCTGTTCACAGAAGTGGCGGGCTTTGCGTTGCTGTTGCCCCTATTCATTGGCACGCCGCATGCAGGCCTTTATGATTGGCTCGGCATTGTCATTCTGGGCATCACTTATGGTGCGGCTGTGGCCGGACTATTCAAAGCCTTTGCCATGGCCCCCGTTTCCGTTGTTGGGCCGTTCACAGCAGGCTATCCGGCGCTCATCGTCATTTGGGGCATGTTCGGAGGCCTGTCACCAACGTGGGCTCAATTTCTGTCGATCGCAGCCATTCTGGCTGGTGCAGTCATCATCGGTCGCAGTGGCCACCATGAAGGCGGCATGAATGTTGTGAAAAAGGGCAAAGTGCCCGAACTGATATTTTGGATTCTGTTGGCCGATATGTGCTTTGCCGCCTCGATCATCATGGGCCAGAAACTTGCGCCGGTGTTTGGTGATATGCGCACCGCTGGCCTTCTGCGCATTCCCGCAGCCTTGGTATTATTGCCCTTCGCCATGATGGATCGTGGCACAAGGCCAAAAATCTCTGCGCAAATTTGGCTTATGCTGTTGGGAATGGGTGCCCTCGACATTGCGGCCCTCACGGGGATCAATGCGATGGGTGTGATGCCCAACAAAGAACTCGGTGCCATGGGCATTTCAGCTTACGGAGCCATTGCGGTTCCGCTGGCGATGATTTGGTTGAAGGAGAAGGTTTCGCGTGGCGAATGGTTTGGCATTGCCATGATCATTGCTGGCGTTGCAGGCCTTGGGGCTCAAGTGGGGTGAAGGTCAATCGAAGCGCGCAAGCCTGGCTGGCAATTTTCTAACATAAGCTTGGATTCATGCAATGCTGCAATGGCCGCAACCAAGGCCAAGCCCAAACCGTTGCCTGATGTGGTGCGTGATTGTTCAAGGCGATAGAAGCGCTCTTGAACTTTGTCGCGCATTTCTGCAGGGATACCAAGGCCGTTATCAGAAACTTGCATTTTTGCAGGGTATGCCACCTCAAGCGAAATTAGTGTTCCTTTCGGCGTGTGGCGAATGGCATTTTCAATCAGATTGACACAAAGCTGGAAGAGAAGTTCTGCGTCACCCAGGCAGACGATGTTTGGGCTTATTTTTGCGACAAGGGTGTGGTCATCATCTTCTGCCACGGCATGATAGATTGCATAGACCTTTTCTGCCAAATCGCTGAGCGAGACTTCTGTAAATACTCTCTTTCGAGAGCCTGATTCGATCTGGGCAATGCGAAGCAAAGCCGAAAACGTTGCAAGCAGTTGATCAGACTCAGCAATAGCCTCTTTTAAACGGCCCTTAAAGCGTGCAGGTAAAGCCCGCAGTTGTTGTAAATCCTCCAACTTATTGCGCAAGCGACTGAGAGGTGTGCGCAAATCATGTGCGACATTCACAGTGACCTGCCGCAGGCTGTCGAGCAGGGCCTGATTGCTATCAAAAAGGCGATTGAGGTTGGTTGAAAGATTATCAATCTCATCAGATGTGCCGCGGGTTACAATGCGTTGTTTGAGATTGCCTTGCATAATGGACCTGCTGGTGTGATTGATCGCATCAATTCGACTTAGAAATCCACGACTGAGCAGCAATCCCGCCGCAAGTGCCGCAAGGATGGCCAGAGCGCCTGACCAGAGATAAGACATGATCAACGTCTTCTCTGCCACATTCACGCGGTAAGCATCTTGGCCCACAAAGACATAATAGCCGCCCGGAAAAATCTTACTCTGCCCCCAAACTTCATGTGAAGCATCGAGGTCTAATTTGCCCGTTGTAAAACTTGGTAGCTTCTGCCAGCCCATTACCAGCGGCACATTATTAAGATTGCCGACGAGGCGTTTGCCGGAAGTGTCGGCAACAAAAAAATAACTTCCAGGCGTAATGGGCCTTGCTATGCGCTCAGCAATCTCTTTGATGACTGTATCTGTGCCTTCGTTTTCGGCATCGCTGGAAAAGCCGTTGAATTCTTCGCGCACGAGAGAACGGAGCTGCTCTTCAAGTGCGCGATTTGTTGCCAATAAATTGAACACCAGCAAAATGGCCAGTATGCCTGTGAACAATGCGGCACATAAGGCTGCCAGCCGAAAGCTGCTGGTTCTAAAAGCCCGGCGATTAAGTAACAAGGCGGTAACCCACACCGCGCTGGGTGATGATCAATGGCTTAGCAAAGCCTTTATCAAGCTTAGCGCGAAGGCGGCTCATGTGGGTTTCCACGACTGTGGTCTGCGGATCAAAATGAAAATTCCACACATGTTCAAGCAACATGGATTTCGTTACCATGCGACCATCGCTGCGCATAAGGTATTCTAGAAGTTTGAATTCCTGCGGCTGCAAATCCAGCAACTGGCCTTCGCGGCGTACTTCGCGCTTCAGCAAATCCATCTCAAGTTTGCTGACACGTAAAGTCGTTTGAACACCATTCACGGGTGGTCGTCTTGCCAAGGCATTTAGCCGCGCCAAAAGTTCCGGCATGGCAAAGGGCTTGACGAGATAGTCATCGGCTCCGGCTTCCAATCCTTCCACGCGGTCATCAAGCCCGCTCATGGTGGTTAGCAAAAGCACGGGCGTTTGGTTGCCCTCTTGACGCAAGGCCTTCACAATCGACAGGCCATCCATGCCGGGTAACATGCGATCAATAACAAGCACTTCAAATTCACCCTTGAGGGCTTGGGCCAAGCCATCTTTGCCATCAGAAGTGTGACTAAACTGATGACCGTTGCCACTTAGACCACGCGAAACATGCTCAGCCATAGCAAGATCATCTTCAATCACTAAAACTTTCATTTCGTCAGTGCGCCTCGTCCCAATTGTTCGCGGCCCTTGCGTCAACTGCTAAGGCAACGGCCATCTTAAAAGCAGGCTCGGGGGCGGCCACCATTACTTTTCTGACAAGTTCGCAGGTGGCAGGGGCCTCGTCAGCGGGGCATTCAAAAATCAATTCGTCATGCACCTGCAGCAACATGCGCGCGCGCAGACCCGCCTGTTCGATGGCGGGCATCATGCGCACCATGGCCCGGCGGATAATATCAGCGGCTGATCCCTGAATGGGTGCATTGATTGAGGCACGTTCTAAAAATGCCTTCTCTGATGGGTTCGGAGAATTGATGCGCGGAAAATGCATCCGGCGCCCAAAGATGGTTTCAACATAGCCATTGGCACGTGCAAAGGCCTTGGTGGCTTCCATATAATCTTTAATGCCCGGGAAGCGTTTGAAATAGGTGCGGATGTATTCGCCTGCTTCTTCACGGCTGATCGAAAGTTGGTTTGATAACCCAAAGGCTGAAATGCCATAGATGATGCCAAAGTTGATAGCTTTGGCGCGCCTGCGCACCGATGAGTCCATGCCTGCAATGGGCACGCCAAACATTTCACTGGCCGTCATGGCATGAATGTCTAGACCGTCGGCGAAAGCCTTTTTGAGTTGTGGTATATCCGCCACGTGGGCCAGCACCCGGAGTTCAATTTGGCTATAGTCAGCACTGATCAATTTATGGCCGTATGTGGCCACAAAAGCCGTGCGGATTCTGCGGCCATCATCAGTGCGCACCGGAATGTTTTGCAAGTTCGGATCAGTTGACGACAAGCGGCCCGTAGACGTTGATGCCATCGCATAAGAGGTATGCACGCGGCCCGTTTTGGGGTTGATAAATTCTGGCAGGGCCTCGGTATAAGTTGAGCGCAGCTTGGCCAGTTGGCGCCAATCCACCACGCGTTTGGCAAGATCGATGCCTTGGGCGGCCAAATCATCCAGCGTGTCTTGGTCTGTGCTCCAAGCCCCGGTTGGCGTTTTGCGACCTCCCGGCAGGCCCATTTTACCAAACAAAATATCGCCCAGTTGCTTTGGAGAACCAATGTTAAAAGGCTGACCCGCAAGAGTGTGAATTTCTTTCTCAACAATCGCTTGTTTGGTTGCAAATTCGCCGGAGAGCTTTGCAAGCACCGCGCGGTCAACGGTGATGCCCGCGTTTTCCATTTCCATCAGCACGCGCACCAGTGGTCGTTCCAGCGTTTCGTAAACGCTGACTTTCTTCATATTTTGCAATTTATTTTTGAGCAGCAGCCACAGACGCAAAGTAATGTCAGCATCCTCCGCCGCATAGGCTGTTGCACGGTCTATGGGCACACGGTCAAACGTAACCGCACCTTTGCCGCTGCCCGCCACTTCTTTGAATGAAATCGGTTTGTGGCCCAAATGGCGCTCAGACAATTCATCCATGCCGTGGCCAACGTCACCGGACTCAGTGACGTAAGACAGCAACATCGTGTCATCAATCGGCGTAACATTCATGCCAATTTGCTTCAAGGCCAGCATGTCAAATTTAAGATTCTGCCCGATCTTCAAAATATGCGGCGCTTCAAACAGCGGCTTCAGTTTCGCCATCGCTTGATTGAAATCGATCTGGCCTTCAACAAGCCCGCTGCCAAACAAACCATCGCCTTGGCCTTGATGTCGCAGTGGAATGTAACAGGCTTTGCCCGGTGCCGTTGCCAGCGACACGCCAACGATATTGGCCTGCATTGCATCGAGGGAATCGGTTTCGGTATCAATACAGACGTAAGGTTGATTGAAGGCGGCTGCGATCCACTGCTCTAATACAACCATCGTCGTGACAGTCTCATAATCCGCATGATTAACCGGAATGCCGCGCAAACTTGCAGCTATATCCTCGTTGACGACTGGTGCTCCCGCGCGGTGCTCAGAAAACGAATCTGTTGTGAGAACTTTGGGCTTTTCGGGCTGAGTAATCACGCCACCTTCAGGCGGCCAAAATTTGACTTCCACTTCAACAGGATCGATTGCCGCAACATCGGCTGATATCGCCATGCCAATTTTCTTGGTGAAACTCGAAAACTCCAGCGCCTTCAAAAATCCAATGAGCTCCGACGCGCGCGGCACATCAACGGCAAATGAATTAAGCTGTTCATTCACCGTTATATTCTGATCCAGCGTTACGAGCCGCTTTGAAATACGCGCCTGTTCGGCAAACGCGATGAGATTTTCACGCCGCTTGTTTTGTTTAATTTCAGAGGCCTTAGCGAGCAGCGTTTCAAGATCACCATATTGATTGATGAGTTCAGCGCCGGTTTTCAAACCTATGCCGGGAACACCTGGAACATTGTCGACGCTATCACCGGCCAAGGCTTGTACTTCAATCACCTTATCCGGCGTAACACCGAATTTTTCAAACACCTCCGCGTCTGAAATTTCCTTATCCTTCATGGTGTCGAGCAGCATCACACCCGGCTTCACCAGTTGCATGAGATCCTTGTCAGAAGTTACGATACGAACTGTTGCCCCTTGTTCAACCGCTTGGCGCGTGTAAGTGGCGATCAAATCGTCTGCTTCAAAATTTTGCATTTCAACGCAGGCCACATTAAAGGCGCGCGTGGCTTGGCGGATCAAACCGAACTGCGGGCGCAGATCAGCCGGAGGTTCAGGTCGATGCGCTTTGTAATCCGCATAAAATTCATTACGGAATGATTTCGAAGAATGATCGAATATCACCGCAAGATGCGTTGGCTTTTTGTCGCCGCGTTCTTCGCTTAGCAATTTCCACAACATGTTGCAGAAGCCTTGCACGGCGCCCACTGGCAGCCCATCGCTTTTGCGTGTGAGCGGCGGCAGAGCATGGTAAGCGCGGAAAATGAAACCGGAACCATCAATGAGATAAAGATGATCACCGGGCTTGAGACTGTGTGGATTGTGTAGATTTTCGGACATGGCCAGCACTATGCCACTCAGCATTCGGCTTCGCCAGTGCTAGAGCGTTTTGATGTTTCATAGAAACATCAAAATCGCCCTAGGTTATTATTTTCGATCAACTTTTCTGAACTTAGACGATTCTGTCTAATTTCAGGTTGATCTACGGGCAACTTTGCCCAAGCGGGCCGCTTAAACAAGAAAGCCAGTTTCGTATGGCGCGTTGTCCAGAATAGCATGAGCGGGCCAATCACGCCTGCCGCCGTGGTGATAGCTGAGATGAGAGACAGGCCCAACTCAGGCATATAGCGCAGCATCAATGCGCGGGTTCCTGCCATAAAGAGGAAGAAAGCAAGATAGATGACAATTGAATTCTCGCCACAATAACGCAGTGCTGCTGCAAATTTGAATTTCGAAAGCAACACGCCGGATGCAATCACTGCGCCTGCACCCACAAAGCCCAAGACAAGGCTGATACCGGGCTGAACCGACAAGCCGCTTTGAACCAAAATGAAATTTGTAACGCCCCAAACCAGCAGGCCCACAAAAATTTGCAAGGCTGATCTGCGGTCAACGTCAGCGGCTAGGTTAAACACGTGGCGCGCCAGCCAAAAGCCCGCGAAGAAATAGACATAGCGTGCGGCGAATTCGTCGATAATGGTATGGCCCGTAGCGATTGTGCCCGTTTTTGTGCAGGCTTCAAGTAGCGCCGCGCAAGCAAATATCAGAAGTGGCGAAACTGATCGCAACATCTTGGTGACGAAAAAGAATGCCGCAAGCATATAGATGAACCAAAGCGTGCCGAAGGGTTCAACAAAGCCATTCAAATAGGCCGTGAATAGCCCGCTTGCGCCGTCCTGGAGAAAAATATCATGGCCTTTAAACAAGAACTGAATGGACATCCACAGCACATAGAAATAGGCAAAATGGATGATCTTGGAATCGAAATAATTACGCCATGGTCTATCAATGCGGCTTGCCAGGAAGAGGCCGGAAATTAGAAAAAAGTCGGGCATACGGAAGGGCCGTGCCCAGTCAATGAAGCCGTGAAGGCCCGATAATTCGCCCGTGGCCTTTTCAATGCCCAAAGTGGTATGCATGGCCACAACAAGGATGATGCAAATGCCCTTGGCATAATCCACCCAATCAACGCGTTTCTTGGCCTGTTCCATGAACAAAAGTCTCAATTCAGCACGTGATTGTGCTTTTCATCGAAGTTGCAATTTGCGCACCATATCACGCTAGGCTATAGCAATCTGGTTAATGCACCCGTAGCTCAGCTGGATCAGAGCGCTGCCCTCCGAAGGCAGAGGTCACAGGTTCGAATCCTGTCGGGTGCGCCAATTATTTCAATAACTTAGACGTATATTTTGCATCGCAAAAAGTACCTTGTCCGGAGAATGTCCGGAGAATATGTTCACGGGAAGTTCCGTGGATTGCAGTGCAGTAGACATAAAAATCGGGACGGTTGTGCGTCGCTACGCGAACAGCTTGCTCTACCGAGCTACATCACGACCTGAGAAATAACCTTAGAGATTCTGGCGATTTCACGGTTTTACCAATTACACAATTGCGGTTTGTGAGTTTCATGTCCGAAGGACATGTACTGTTCAGGCTCATAACCTGAAGGTCGTCAGTTCAAATCTGGCTCCCGCAACCAACAAGCCCTTGAAATCATAACCTGATTTCGAGGGTTTTCCTTTTGTGAATCTATGCAATTTCAAACTGGGGCACAGTTGGGGCACAGCAGAACAGGAACTTCCGTGCAGATTTTGGTGCTGGAAATTACTTGTGGATAACAAAGTCGTTGAAATCGCGGGCAATGCATTGTGGCTCGACGAGATCGTACGATGTAAAACAGAATTGGCTATCGATCCAATAAGATGACTCTAATTGACTTGGTCGGATCAACGCAAAAATTCCATTAGGCCTTAGCTATCGAGATCAAATTCAATCGGAATCAGCAATACGGTCAAGCAGTTCGCCTAGCAGCTACTTCTTGCCTTAAGTTAAGAACCGCAATTTGATCCAAACAAGCGCGAAGAACTACCGCGACCATATTTGTCCCTAGCCCAACCCCCGCATTTTCGTCCTCAATAGAGAGCCGCCTCGTCGCGAATATTGCGTATGGCGAACAAGATTTTGTGCACGAGAGAATTATCCCAATGCAAATTGTGCATAATTCTGCATAGTGATCGGATGTCCCGATTTATTCATACATCTGATCTTCACCTCGGGAAGCGCTTTGGGC
>JAYVOQ010000019.1:0-9793 GCA_043757845.1 Hyphomicrobiales bacterium
AAAGCCAGGCCCAGCAACTTTAGCCCGAGGCCTTCAAAAATATCACGCCGTCAAATATGGAGCCAAAATATCAGTTGGAATTGTGTGAATCAGATAGCCCTCAAAAGAGAGGAGGGCGAACTGTGGTACAGCTGCATTACTCCGGCAGGCCCAATTCCCTGAAGGCATGGATCCAGAATTTCAAATCCTGGGGATTGCGGAAGGGGCGTGTGGCTTCCCAAGCACTTGTTTTGGCGTCGGGATAAGTGGCCAAAAACAACTCAACCTCAGTTTTGGCCTCTTCCTTTCGCCCCAGTCTTGAAAGTGCGATGGCCAAGATCCGCCGTGAGGCGGTGCGGTAGGTTTGTTCGTTGTTCAAGACTTTCACCGCTTCTTCATAACGGCCCAATTGAACCAGCGCCTGCCCCAAGAGCCAATAGTACCACCCCGCCGGATTTGGATTGAGTTTCATCCCTTCCCTGACGGTTTCAACAGCTTCCAAAGGCTTGCCTTCCAGCAGCAGAAAATCGCTATACATGGCACGGGCATCGGCATCGTTGGGATTGAGCCTGATCGCCTTGAGGAAGTTAGCATTGGCCAGCGCTGGCTGGCGTTCATAAGCCTGAATATAGCCAAGATAAGTGTGGGCCCCTGAACTCGTCGGGTCAAGCTCAACAGCGCGTTCAGCAGCTTCAAGCGATTTCGCGCGATAGTAATTCACGTCTCCGGAATAATTCAGCCCGTGGAAAATATAGGACATGGCCAGGCGGCAATAGGCTTCCGCATAATCCGGTTCCAATTCGATGGCGCGAAGCAGAAAACGCTGGGCCTCGAGGTTGGCTTCCTTCGATTGCTCCACCATGTAACGGCAGCGCAGGCAAAGTTCATAGGCTTCAAGACTTTTGGGCCGATTGCGGAGAAAGCTTTCGCCCGTAAGCTTGCCCGATATGGCGCCCACGATGCGGCGTGCCACTTCGTCCTGCAATGCAAAAACATCAGACAGTTCCCTGTCGAAACGCTCGGCCCAAACATGCGTGCCGCTTGTTGCATCAACCAGCTGGACATTGACACGAATGCGATCAGCCGATTTTCTGACACTTCCTTCAACTACGTAGTCGACGTTCAAGTCCTGCGCGATCTGACGCACGTCGGTGGGCTTGCCCTTGTAGACCAAAGTCGAATTGCGGGCGATCACCCGAAATCCCGGCACATTTGAAATGTCGGTGATGATGTCCTCGGTCAGTCCATCGGCAAAGAAGTCCTGGCCAGCCTGGCCACTGCTGTTGGCGAAGGGCAGCACGGCGATGGAAGGCTTTGCCTCAGCAGTCTGCTGGCCCTGGGCACTGCCTGCCGATTCCGTCGCGAACCTGTATCCCAGCCGTTGAACTGTGGTGATCCAGTCCTCGCCCACGGCATTCTGGCCCAAGGCTTTGCGCAAGGCGGCGATCTGGACTGACAGATTGCTCTCCTCAACCAGTTGTCCGGGCCAGGCTGCCGCGAACAAATCGTCTTTGCTCACCACTGCGCCATCGGCCTGAAGCAACCGCACTAGAATGCCTGCCGCGCGCTGCCCAATCGCAATCAGCTCACCATGGCGGGTGAGTCTGGACTTTTGGGCATCAAAGGCAAAAGCCCCGAATTTGAAGGCTTGTTGAACCATTTCGGAATCTTTCGGAGGAATTCGGTCAGCATTTCAAGACTGCGAAGTTGAAACACGGCATTCAGGAAACGTCAACACTGGAGGTTATCATGCGCGACTATGCTCTCACCCTTGCCCAGCCAACGCTTTCCGAGGCCTTAATCCCACAGCTGCTGCAAAGCCTCAAAACCACACTCCTGCGCCGCAAAATCAGGAAGGCACTTTTCAGCACCGGCCGATGCCCCGTCACTGGCCTCGCCGATGCGGACCTGCGCCACCTGTTGACGCTGCCCCTCTCCTGCGATCTCGGGATGGAAATCGAACGCATAAAGTTCCTTGCAGCACATGACGGCCATGGCCATGCCGCGATGTGAAGATTGCAAGGCGGCAACAATTAACAACTCATTAACGCTCAGAGGTCAGGCTTCTTCGACAACGCAGAGGCCTGATTCGTGTTTAATCGATTGCTTGAAAGCTTGGGAACCATCAGTACCAAAAATGATGCGGTGCAGGTGTTGGAATCGGAAACACAGCTGGCCACGGCCATCTTGCTGTTTGCGGTTATTCATGCGGATAGCTTTTATGCCGCCTCCGAGTCTCGCGCCTTCTATGAGGGTCTGCGCCACATCTTTGCTTTAAATGAAGCCAAGTGTTGGAAGTTGATGTCACGCGCCGTTTCCCAATATCGCAAAGAGCCATCACTGCTGGCCCCCGCAACCTTGTTGAAACATCGTTTGTCACTGGGATTTCGGCAGTTGGTCTTCGTCACCGCCAAACGCATCGCCATGGCCGATGGACAATTGCACGCCTATGAGGCCGATGTTTTGGCGCGGCTTGAAACACTGCTGGATTTGCGCGACGTTGTGGATACACAGAGCATTTCGGCTTAGGGCTCTATTTGTCCTGCAACCGCACATGCACGCGCCATATTGATATTGCTACGAGAATAACAATCAGCGGAATGGAGATCAGTTCGATCAGCTTAGCATTTAAGTGTGGGAAATAATCAGCTAAGCCATCAATTAGTTTCGCAACAATGTTTATCGCATAATAGCTTATGGCCACAACTGACAGGCCCTCAACGGTT
The DNA here is from genome assembly GCA_043757845.1 of Hyphomicrobiales bacterium. Taxonomy (GTDB): domain Bacteria; phylum Pseudomonadota; class Alphaproteobacteria; order Rhizobiales; family Aestuariivirgaceae; genus Aestuariivirga. Next base: position 2,706 of record JAYVOQ010000019.1, read on the forward strand.
TGCTGCAACAGCAGCTGACGGCGCGCACTGCTATCAACCGAGCGCAAAAGTTGCTGATTTTGGGTTTCCAAAACGATATCAACACGTGTGCGCAAAAGGTTGGAAGCGCGTTCGCTGCGTAAAGCGAGGCCATTGATGCGTTCACTCACGGCCGTGCAAGTAGAAATTGCCGGGCTGAACCGCCGATCTAGAAAGACGCCAAGACGTTGATAGCTCATCACACGCTCTTCACCCAACTCAGCCACGCGCTTTGAAACCAAAGCAGCATAAGCGCGTGTGGCAGAGAAGCGATAATTCGAACGATTGGACAATTCCTCCACATCACGCGCGATGGTGGTGAGCTTGCTGAGCAGTTTACCGTCTTCGGCAGAACCATTGACCGAGAGCATACTGGCAACAGTAGAAGAAAGTGCATGTTCCAGCGGCCCCAGCTCACGCTGCATTTGCCGCGCTAAGGGCAAGCCCAGAAGCGCCATCATGCGGTAGGTTTCAAGCTCATGCAGACGGCGCGTTAACCTTCCCAAGCGCATGGGCGACATGCCATGGTCATGAATTAAAATGCGGGTATAGCCGTCTGCGCCGATGCGAAAGTCTGCCCACACTGTGGCCTTGTTTTGATTTACGCCCGAACAAGCGATTTCCTCATGTCCAAAAATCACACCAAGTGCTGCGGCGGTTGGTGTCTTGGCCGACTTGTCGTGAACATGTGTATGAATGGCTACAAGGCGCTTGCCAGGCAGTTCGCTTACCCATTTTTCGGGCAAGCTGGCGACAGCCTCTTTCTTCAGGCCTTTGCCTTCGAGGGTGACGCTAATGCGGTAAAACTCGCCGTGACGTTCAAATTTGAGCAAGCCATTTTCAATTTCGACCGCATGGTGAAGAGCATTTGGCGCAGGCTGACGCAAGCCCAACCCGATGCACAGATTGGCTACGTGGGCCAGCGGCGAGGCATCGCCTTCGCCCAAGGTAAATGCCAGATGGGTGATGCGCGCGGGCGCGTTGACGGGAAGCCCGGGGCGTCCGTGAATTTCATCATTCAATACCAAGCGCAGTTCGTGATCGGCCATGACCTACTTTCGAAATTAAATGCGCTGAACGGCGCTATTGATGGGGCACAAAAGGTTTAAAGTGTTTCGATAGCTTCAGCCCTTGCTTCTGATAATGAGAGCCAAGTGCGCCACCATAGACGACCTTAGGCGAAGCAGTCAGAGGCTCATAGACCAGCCGTCCAATAATTTGTCCATCTTCGAGAATAAATGGCACCTCATGGCTGCGCACTTCCAAAACTGCGCGGGCCCCTTCACCGAGGCCAGATGAATGGCCGAAGCCGGGGTCGAAGAAGCCTGCATAATGAACGCGGAATTCGCCCACTAATGGATTGTATGGCACCATCTCTGCGGCATGTGTCGGCGGAATGCGAACCGCTTCGCGAGAAGCCAGAATGTAAAACTGGTCGGGATCGAGAATGAGTGAACCCTTCTGCCAAATCGGTTCCCAAAAATCCAAAACTTCCAATGCGCCCTTCTTGTCCACATCCACCAAAGCTGAGTGACGTTTGGCGCGAAAGCCAATGGGTTCGCCCTTTTTAATGCCAGAAAGATCGACGCTTAAGGCAAGGCCACCATCAATGTTCACTTCACCTTCAGTGATCAAAGGTTCCTTGGCGTGAAGAGACCGAATGAGATCGTCAGTGGCCAAGGTTGCACCAGCGCGAAACCTGATTTGTGAAAGTCTGGAGCCTTGACGCGCGAGGATTGGGAACGTGCGCGGTGATATTTCAGCGTAGAGCGGACCTGCATAAGCCTCCGGCACTTTGTCAAATTCTTGCGCATAGTCAGCAATCACGCGGGTGAATATGTCGAGACGGCCCGTTGAGCTTTTTGGATTGGCCGCGGCCGCAATGCCCTGAGGCAACGCCAAGCTTTCCAGCAATGGCACAATATAGACGCAGCCCGTTTCAAACACGGCTTCCACGCTCAAATCCATTTCGTGCAGCACAAGGCCCTTCAGACGATCAGCTACGGTTCGCTTCGGGCCCGGCAAGAAAGATGCACGCACCCGGTAGGCTTTTGGGCCAAGTCGCAAATCCAAACTGGCGGGCTGCACTTGATCGGGGTCAGCGGCGCATTGCAGCTTGATGATGCCGCTTTCAATGAGGCGGTTGATTTCTGCGGCAGGCAAGATGCCGGAAACAAGATGGCTTTTTGACATGAGGGCCTGTTTGCGCAAGAGGCTGCCAAGACGCAAGGCCGTGTTGATGACGGGTGGATAACTTTTCTCAACATCACGGAAATATGTGTGACAGGTTAAAATTGCTCTGCTAGCGTCTTGGTAATTCGGTCGTAGAACTGAAATCGAATATAGGATTGAAGTGTAAAATGCATCCGGTGTTAAAAACAGTTGTGCAGCGGCTGGGCTTAGGCATGATCACGCTGTTTGCTGTTTCGATCATCATTTTTTCTTCGCTGCAACTGCTGCCCGGCGGTTACGCGCAAAATATCTTGGGCCAAGGTGCAACGCCCGAACTGGTGAAAAACTTCAACCATGAGCTTGGGCTCGATCGGTCTGCCACGGTGCGGTATGTTGAATGGATTGGCAACGCCATACAGGGAGATTTTGGCAATTCCTATTCCGGCACTACAGGCACAATTAAGCGCAGTGTTTCGGCGATTATCGCACCGCGCTTGTATAACACATTTTTCCTTGCTGCGACGGCGGCCATTGTCGCGGTGCCGCTATCATTGTTCCTCGGCATTATGGCCGCACTCTATCGCAACTCTTGGTTTGACCGCATCATCAACTCGGTAACCCTCACCACTATCGCAATGCCAGAGTTTTTTATCGCCTATGTTCTTGTGTATATTTTAGCAGTGAAGCTGCGGTGGTTTTATCCCAACTCCACTGTAAGTGTGAATACGCCTTTTCTTGAACATCTCTACCGCGTGGCCCTTCCGGCCCTCACCATGACGTTAGTGATTGTGGCCCATATGATGCGCATGACGCGCGCCGCAATCATCAATCTTTTGGCTGCACCCTATATTGAGATGGCGCAACTTAAAGGTATTTCCAAAGCGCAGGTGATCATGCGTCACGCACTGCCCAATGCCTGGGCGCCCATTGCCACCGTAATCGCATTCAACTTGGCCTATTTGGTTGTGGGTGTTGTGGTGGTGGAAGTGGTGTTTGTTTATCCCGGCATTGGCCAAATGATGGTGGATGCTGTCTCCAGTCGCGATATGCCGGTGGTGCAAGCTTGCGCGTTGATATTTGCGGCTACGTATATTTTGCTCAATCTTGTGGCAGATATTGTGGCCATCATCACTAACCCAAGATTGCTGCACCCCAAATGAACACCGCACAAACGTCAACGCGCATGATCAAAGGGCGACGCACACTCTGGGAAAATATCGTCCGTACACTGAAGACATCACCTAACAGTGCGCGCTTTGGCATGGTGGTGATGTTGATCTATGCATTTTGTGCAATTTTTGCACCGTGGATCGCGCCATTTCCTGAAGCGGATACTTCGGCCAAAGGCATGTTGCCTTCGTCTTGGATTCACCTGATGGGCACAGATCAAACTGGCCATGACTTTTTCTCACGCCTTATTTACGCTGCACGCAATACCATAGGCATCGCCTTGATCACGGCTTTGCTGTCTTTCTTTGTGGGCTCCACACTTGGTATTACAGCAGCCCTTCAACGGGGGTGGTTTGATCAAGGTGTTTCACGCGTTGTGGATGCTTTCCTTGCCATTCCAGTTTTGATTTTTGCATTGATGATGTTGTCTGTGGTTGGCAAAGGTGTGGTTAATTTAATCATGATTTTGGCTTTGCTGGATGCCACGCGTGTGTTCCGTTTGGCCCGTGCTGTGGCACTGAACGCGGTGGTGATGGACTATGTTGAATCAGCCAAGTTGCGTGGCGAGGGCACATGGTGGATTGTGTTCCGCGAGATTGTGCCCAATATCTTGCCACCTCTGATTACTGAATTTGGTTTGCGATTCTGCTTTGTGTTTCTGACGATTGCTGCGCTGTCTTTCCTTGGTGTTGGCATTCAACCGCCCAGTGCAGATTGGGGCTCTATGGTGGCTGAGAACAAGAGCTTGATCAGTTATGGCTATGCCTTGCCACTATACCCGGCCTTTGCAATTGCGCTGCTGACGGTGGCCGTTAATTTGGTGGTCGATTGGTTTCTGCACAAAACGTCGGGGTTGCGCGATGGCAAGTGAAACAACGCGCGTGAAAGGTGATGTTCTTTTAGAAATGAAGGGCATCGTTATTGATGGGAAAAGTGATGATAGGTGGAATCCAATTATCAAGGGCATTGACCTCACGCTGAAGCGCGGTGAAGTTCTAGGGCTGATTGGGGAATCGGGCGCTGGCAAATCCACATTAGGCTTGGCAGCGATGGGTTTTGCGCGGCCTGGCTGTCGCATTACATCAGGCAGCATAACTTTCGACGGCATCGATTTGATTTCGGCCTCAGAAGAAAAACGCCGTGGCCTTTGGGGCAGCCGCATTGCCTATGTGGCCCAAAGTGCGGCGGCCTCTTTTAACCCCGCACATCACATTATCGATCAAACAATCGAGACGGCTTTGGGCCACAACATCATGCCGCGTGACAAGGCTGAGGCAGATGCGCGCGATCTTTACAAGCGCTTGCAGCTTCCTAATCCAGACAGCATTGGCCTGCGTTTCCCGCATCAAGTTTCGGGCGGGCAATTGCAACGGGCCATGACGGCCATGGCCATGTCTTGCCGTCCTGATTTGATTATATTTGACGAACCCACAACCGCGCTTGACGTCACCACGCAAGTTGAAGTGTTGGCCGCCATGCGCGACATTGTGGAACAATTCAATACAGCGGCGATATACATCACCCATGATCTTGCAGTGGTGGCGCAGATGGCGCACCGGATTATGGTTTTGCGCTATGGCAATTTGGTGGAAGAAGCGCCCACGCGCATAATGTTAAAACAACCTACAGAGGACTACACCAAATCTCTTTGGGCCGTGCGCAGCTTAGTGAAGAAAGAGCGGGGCAGCGATGACATCGTTCTTGATGTGCAAAACGTTTCGGCATCATACGGTAACCACGTTAAAGTACTGGATGATGTGTCGGTCAAAATTCCACGTGGTCGCACCGTGGCTGTTGTGGGTGAATCCGGTTCCGGCAAATCAACCTTGGCCCGCGCCATCACGGGCCTGCTTCCGCCCACAAGCGGCAACATTTTATTTAATGGCAAAGCCCTTCCCGGAACTCTGAAAAACCGTGAGCGCGATACGCTGCGCCGCATTCAAATGATCTATCAATCAGCTGATACTGCGCTTAACCCGCGCCAAAAAGTGCGCGACATCATCGGACGGCCTTTGGAGTTCTATCTTGGCTTAAAGGGCGCAGACCGAGACCGCAAAGTGGTGGAGCTGCTGGAATCCATTGAGCTTGATGAAAGTTATATTGACCGTTTGCCCAGTGAAATGTCAGGCGGGCAAAAGCAGCGCATTTCAATTGCCCGTGCGCTGGCGGCCAATCCAGAAGTGATCATCTGTGATGAGGTTACTTCAGCGCTTGATCAGATTGTTCAAGAAGAAATACTAAAACTGTTGATGAAGTTGCAGGTAGATACGAATGTGACTTATCTTTTTATCACCCATGACATCGCCACAGTGCGCGCCATTGCTGATGAAATTGTGGTGATGCACAAGGGCAAAGTGGTGCAGCAAGGCTTGAAGAGCAAAGTGCTTAACCCACCCTATCCTGCTTATACTGAGCTTTTGCTATCGTCCGTGCCACAGATGGATCCGGATTGGTTGACCGAGCTTCTCGCCAAGCGCAAGACCAAGGCCACAGCTTAAAGCTTGATCCTCCCTAGAGCACCCTCGGTAGTGCCTCGGCCAGCATGTCTAACTGCCCAGCAGTTCCACATGAAATTCTGATACAGCGATTGAGGGGTGCCACGCCCGGCATACGCACAAATATGCCGTGATGTAAAAGCCCGTCAACAATACTGCGGGCATAAGCACCGTCTCGCCCACAATCCACGGCAACAAAATTGGTGGCTGATGGGATAGCAGAAAGTCCATTGCTGTGGGCAATCTCATAGATGCGTTGGCGTGAGGTTTCGACCAGCGCCACAACATGTTGCAGCCACGTTTGATCTTTCAGCGCGGCTAAAGCTGCCACTTGCGACAGGCGCGGCATGCCGAAATGATTTCTGATTTTTTCGAAAGCTTTGATAATGTCGGCGTGGCCGATGACATAGCCAACGCGGGCACCTGCTAAGCCGTAAGCTTTGGAAAAGGTGCGAAAACGTAAAAGATTTTTGCGTGAAATATCAAGCTTTGGCTGCGTGTTGGCGGGCGCAAATTCCATGTAGGCTTCATCCAGCATCAACATCACATCATCAGGCACGGCATCGATGAAGTGCTGCACGTCGGTAGCGGGCCAAACGGTGCCCATCGGGTTATCGGGATTAGCAAAATAGATAACGCGGGCCTTTTGGCTTTTTGCCAAAGCCAAAAGCTGCGTGGGGTCTTCGCGGTCCTCCACATAAGGCGTTGTCACCAACCTGCCACCAAAGCCCACAGCGTGAAAATTGAACGTTGGATAGGCCCCATGCGATGTGGCCACTGTTGAACCCGATTCTACAAATAACCTAAGTGCATAACCAAACAGACCATCAATGCCCTCGCCCACGCAAATGTTTTCAGGCGCGATTTTCAGATGTGCAGCAAGTGCGTTTTTTAGATTATGGTTTTCTGGGTCACCATACATCCAGCTGTCGCCTGCACTGTCTTGTATGGCTTTGATCACTGAAGGTGCTGGGCCAAACACGCTCTCGTTGGCCCCAATGCGCACCTTCACGGCAGCCCCACTGCGGCGTTCGAGAGCTTCGGGGCCAATGAAGGGGACCGAAGTGGGAAGTGATTCAATGAGCGGTGTGAATTTTGGCATTGTAAGGATTTAGCAGTTTCGCCTGCGACGGCTAGTTGTTTAGTTCCGCGATTTGATGGATTGGATTTAGTTTGAATCTTTCTGGTTCATTTGTCCAGCATTTGCAGATGTATTCGTAAGGTGTGAGGCCT
>JAYVOQ010000020.1:0-2626 GCA_043757845.1 Hyphomicrobiales bacterium
TCAGCTTGGCAATTTTCCACCGCGCTGGTATGAGTGGAATGATCGTTACCGAGATGATGTGCGAAGGTTTTGGCGCGGCGATGACTATAGTACCAACGGCTTGGCAACACGGATTACGGGTTCATCAGATGTGTTCCAACGCAAAAATAGGGTCACGAAGTCAGTCAATTTTCTAACAGCACATGACGGGTTTACATTGCGCGATGCCACGCAATACCGAGTGAAAGATAATTTTGCCAATGGCGAAAATAACCGCGATGGCAAGGGTGATGAAGTGACCTGTGTTGGCCGCGATGTTCGCGCATTGCTGGCCACATTGTTTATGTCGCGTGGTGTTGTGATGTTGACTGCCGGTGATGAGTTTGGACGCACGCAGAAAGGTAACAACAACGCCTATGCGCAGGATAATGAAATCACTTGGCTGGATTGGAAAAATGCTGATCAAGCTTTGATCCATTTTGTAGGTGAATTGGTTAAGTTGCGAAAAACCTTATCGATGTTGGTTGATCCAGTTTTTTTATCATCAAACCCAACTGCGACTGAAATCAAATCCTTCTGGTTTGGAGATGACGGAAAGCCATTCAATTGGAACGACGGGCAAAGCCATTTCTTAGGCTTATTGCTCAGCAATGATGACAAGCGCTTGGCGCTGGTTATCAATAGAGCTGAAAATCTGTCGCCCTTCCCCCTTGTGGCGCAGTCGAAGCATCAATGGGTTAAATGTTTTGATAGCAGCGTGCCCGGTGCGGTGACGATCGGATCGGTGTCGGTTTTTGAAGAAAGAGTCAAATCTAAATGACACTCCTGCAAATTGCTCATGAGCGTCTGCGAAATCCGGATTCGCTTTTCATTGTGAGTGACGATGGGCGTAGTTTTACCTATGGTCAGTTTTGGAATTTGGCAGGAAGATTAACGCAAGCGCTAATTTCCGAAGGTGCTAAGCCCGGCGACCGGATTGCTGTGCAAGTTGAAAAATCAGTTGAAGCCATTGCATTGTTTTTTGCTTGTGTTCGCGCTGGTTTAATTTTTCTGCCGCTGAACACCGCTTACACATCCCACGAAATTTCTTATTTTTTAAGTGATGCCGAGCCTGCAATTTTTATTCAAACACCAGAAAAGCAACAGCCACATGGCGTTAAAGTGTTGACGCTTAATGATGTGGGGGGTGGTGGTTTGATGGAACGTGCTGCCATGTTTGATGGCACATTTGTTGATATGCCTGATGATGCGGAGCGGCTGGCAGCCATTCTTTATACTTCCGGTACGACAGGAAAATCTAAGGGTGCCATGTTGAGCGTGGGCAATTTGGCCAGCAATGCACAAGCACTGGCCAAGCTTTGGCAATTCACGCCAACCGATAGACTGATTCATGCGCTGCCCGTCTATCATACGCATGGTTTGTTTGTGGCCACTAATACGGTGTTTGCATCTGGCGGGCAGTTGTTGTTCCGCCGCAAGTTTGATGTTGATGATATTATGCGTGTGATGCCGCAAGCCTCGGCGCTGATGGGTGTTCCAACATTCTATACGCGGTTGTTGCAACACAAAGGTCTGACGCGAGAAGCAACAAAACACATGCGTTTGTTTGTGTCGGGTTCAGCGCCACTTCTTGCTGAAACGCATAAGGAATTTTTTGAACGCACGGGCCACTCGGTGCTGGAACGTTACGGCATGACCGAGACCAATATGAATGCGTCAAACCCTTATAATGGTGAGCGCCGCGCAGGCACTGTGGGCATGGCGCTGCCGGGAACGGATGTGCGCGTGCGCGAAGGTGGTATTGAGGTTAAAGGGCCTAACGTGTTCAAAGGCTATTGGCGAAACCCCGAAAAGACCAAGGCGGAATTTACCAGCGATGGATATTTCATGACGGGTGATCTCGGTCATTTTGATGAACAGGGTTATCTGGTGATTTCGGGTCGGGCCAAGGATTTGATCATCACCGGTGGGTTTAATGTTTATCCCAAAGAGGTCGAGGAATTGATTGATGTCATGCACGGCGTTTTTGAATCAGCGGTGATAGGTTTGGCAGATGCTGATTTTGGTGAAGCTGTGACCGCGGTTGTGGTTTTGAAAAAAGATGCTTCGCTTGAGGCCGCGGAAATTATCAGCTCACTAAAACAAAACCTCGCCAGCTATAAATGTCCCAAGCGCGTGATTATCGTGGATGAATTGCCGCGCAATACGATGGGCAAAGTGCAGAAAAATGTTCTGCGCCAGACTTATGGGGTGCGGCCCGTTTGAAGACCGAGCAAGTTCAACAAGTGAATGCCCGCAAACACTGCCAATGCTCCACCAACTAGCAGGAAAAGTGTTGTAGGAAAAAGTCTGGGTTTGAGCTCTTGCTTGGGGCGCTTTTCCAACCAGATCATTAAGCCCGCCATAGCTCCGCCGAACAAAAACACCGCCGAAGTGAGCAAAAATTCAGTATTCCACATTGTATTTGTTGCACAATTCCGATGGTTGACAGTGGTAAATCTCATGACTATGTTCCGCCCCGAAATCAAGGGCAGCTTATTGCCCGCTACCAGGTGAATAACATGAAAGTTCGTAACTCACTCAAAGCATTGTTGAAACGCCACCGCGACAACAAGCTCATCCGTCGTAAGGGTCGGGTTTATATCAT
>JAYVOQ010000021.1:0-33821 GCA_043757845.1 Hyphomicrobiales bacterium
TACGACCTGAGCGCCTTCAATGGCTTACAACTTCAGCGGTAAACAGACAGGCCTTCATAAGAAATATCCTGTGGAGTTTGACGGTGGGCCCCATTGCGAGGGCAGCCCCGAACAGAAGCATATATGAAGTGGACACCGTGCGATCTGAAGCTCTGGAAGAACTGCCAAAAAAGACAAAAAGACTTTGCGTCTCTGGCCCAGCTTTTGGCTCAATTTCTTTTTCTCAGAATTCTGCATCGAGCTCAAAGCTGGAAGGGGCATTCCCTCCAATCTTTCGCAACATGGGAAAGCGGGGCCATTTTGCGATGAGTTCCGCTTTCCTCTTACTCCGTCTCGCATATCACGAGGTGAACAAGGGCACAGTTGCGCCTTATTTTATCCTCGGGCCTTTGCTTTCAAACGATAGGCATGAAGCAAAGGCTCCGTGTAGCCATTAGGCTGCTCAACACCCTTGAACACCAAATCACAAGCTGCTTGAAACGCTAGTGAGTTTTCAAAATTCGGGGCCATAGGGCGATAGGAAACATCACCCACATTTTGGCCATCCACCACTGCGGCCATGCGCTTCAGTGTTGCCATTACAGAGCCTCGTGTCACCACGCCGTGTTTCAACCAATTGGCCATGTGTTGTGATGAAATGCGCAAAGTGGCGCGATCTTCCATCAAGCCCACGTTGTTGATATCTGGAACTTTGGAACAGCCCACACCTTGCTCCACCCAGCGCACCACATAGCCAAGTAAGCCTTGGGCGTTGTTGTCGAGCTCTAGTTGAATGTCATCGTCACTCCAGTTTGGGCGGATGACAACGGGCACGGAAAGAATATCGTCCAACTTGGCGTGCGTGCGCGATTTCAATTCCGCTTGAACGGCTGAAACATTCACCCGGTGATAATGCGTGGCATGAAGTGTGGCCGCTGTGGGCGAAGGCACCCAAGCTGTGTTGGCACCCGCCATGGGATGGGCGATCTTCTGCGCCAGCATATCTGCCATTTTATCTGGCATGGCCCACATGCCTTTGCCAATTTGCCCGTGTCCCGGCAGGCCCAACTTCAAGCCATTATCAACATTCCAATTTTCATAAGCACCAATCCACGTGGCTTGCTTCATGTCGCCCTTGCGCACCATCGGGCCCAGTTCCATCGAGGTGTGAATTTCGTCTCCTGTGCGATCAAGGAAACCTGTATTGATGAACGCGATGCGATCCTTGGCGGCGCGGATACATTCCTTCAAATTCACCGTGGTGCGGCGCTCCTCATCCATGATCCCGATTTTTAATGTATTGGGTTCTATGCCCAAGGCTGTTTCAACGCGTGTGAACAATTCCACGGCAAAAGCCGCTTCCTCAGGCCCGTGCATTTTGGGCTTCACAATATACATGGAACCGGCGCGGCTGTTGGCGCGGCGACCATTCGGGCCGATGTCATGCAAGGCACAGAGTGCGGTGATCATGCAATCCATAATGCCTTCAGGAATCTCACTGCCATCTTGTAGCTTAATTGCGGGATTCGTCATCAAGTGGCCGACGTTGCGGATCAACATTAGCGAGCGACCGTGCAGTGTGAAAGCCTTGCCGTCAACGCCGACATATCTTCGATCAGCATTCAAGCGCCGCGTGGAGGATTTACCAGACTTGGTGATTTCCTCGCTCAAGTCGCCTTTCATTAGGCCAAGCCAGTTGCGATAGACCTGCAATTTGTCTTCTGCGTCGACAGCGGCCACCGAGTCTTCGCAGTCCATAATGGTGGTGAGCGCGCTTTCAATTACTACATCGGAAATTCCCAATAGGTCGGTTTTTCCAATCGGCGTGCCGCGATCAAAAATGATTTCGATGTGGAGACCATGATTTTTCAGCAGAACGGATTCGTGACCTACCCCCTTGCCAATCAATTGCTCAGGGTCTTGCAACATATCGGCGGCAAATGCCTTCAACATTGCCCAACTGCCACTTTTCAGTGGCGCTGCAACATCGAGGAAAGCTCGCGTCCAAGCGATAACTTTTGCACCATGTTCAGTATCAAAGCCTTTGCTTTGCGCATGGCCCAAAGCATCTGTGCCATAGAGCGCATCATAGAGTGAGCCCCAGCGGGCGTTTGCCGCGTTCAGTGCAAAGCGGGCATTGGAGACCGGCACCACAAGTTGCGGGCCAGCAATTGTTCCAATCTCGGCATCAACATTCTTGGTGGCAACCTTGAAGTCGGGGCCTTCGGACACCAAATAACCGATTGATGATAGAAAGGCTTTGTAAACGGCTGGATCAAAGTTCTGGCGGTTGGCCTTGTTCCAAACGTCGATCTCTTTTTGCAAGTCATCGCGCTTTTGTAAAATTGCGCGGTTTGCCGGGGCCAAATCATGAGCAATCTCTGCGAGTGCCCGCCAGAAGGCGTCTGACTTTATACCGGTTCCGGGCAATGCCTCTTCGTTTACAAAAGCAAGTAATTTGTCGTCAATATCCAATCTCTGCATCTTCTCACCTTCCGTTCATTGGTGATAGCGCAGACATCAGGATTTGCAATAAGTCTGAAGAGTTATCCAAATTTGCACTCATCATATCTTACGGCAAAGTTATTCTTGAAATAACTAAATGGTTATTTACAAGTTGGCCCATGACAAATTGCAAGACCATGTTGATCTTTTCGTCGTCAGCGAATGCACGGGCGATCACACTTACGATAGATATGGAGAGCAGTTCTGGGCGACCCTCGCGGGCTTGCGTTATTTACTTACTCGCACTGGCCCGGCTGCAAATGCACTCTTCAGCCAAGGCGGCTTTTGGTATGCCGATGAGAATGCGTGCAGTGCAGATATTCAATTCCATCTCGGTCTTGGCAGCGGTATTGAGGCGGGCGTGGCGAAGTTGAAGAATGCTGGTGTGACTCTTAATTCAGCCTTCATGCGCCCGCGCTCTCGCGGTAGCGTGTGACTGGCATCATCAGATTCAACATCAAAGCCGCTGATAGATCCAAACTATTGGGCCGATCCCTATGACAAGGAAATGTCTTTACGCGGGTTGAAGTTGGCGCGGGGGATTCTCAACCAGAAGGCGTTAAAGCCGTTTGTGATGGAAGAAAGACTGCCGGGGCTATCAATAAGTAGCGATTCAGAATTGGCCGATTATGCCTGCAAACACTCGAAAACTGATCATCATCCCGTAGGCACTTGCAAGATGGGTCATGATAAAATGGCTGTTGTTTCTCCGGAACTGAAGCTTCACGGCTTGGAGGGTTTGCGCATTGCCGATGCTTCCGTGATGCCTACAATTACCTCGGGCAACACCAATGCGCCCACGATCATGATTGCAGAGAAAGCGGCTGATCTGATCAAACGCGGGTGAAAAGACGTTCCTTCATCACGCGACAGGTTTCTGGGATGGGTATCTTGCCCCAATTTTCAGTGGAGAAAATTTCTACTTCAACAAAACCATCATAACCAGCGCTTTCAACAAGGCTGCGAATGTAAGGCAAATCAATTATGCCGTCGCCCATCATGCCGCGATCATTCACCACGTCACGAACGGGCATCAACCAATCGTTGACATGAAAACCGAAGATACGGCCGCGAGCAGCGGCGATAGATGAAGCAAGAGCAGGGTCCCACCACACGTGATAAACATCAATTAGTAAACCGACATCAGGATCGTTGATTTCATCACAAAGGGCCAATCCTTGCGCGATGGTGTTGATACAGGAACGGTCTGCGGCATAAACGGGATGCAGGGGTTCGACTGCCAGCTTCACGCCCAATGCCTTCGCTGTTGGCAACAAAGCTGCAATGCCTTCGACCACTTGTTCACGCGCCTCAATCAAATTGCGTGATGTGCCAACCACCAGTGCATAATTTGAAGCTCCCAAATTGGCAGCGTCTTGCATGGCCTGCTTGTTATCCTCAATTGCAGCCTTGCGTTCGGAAATCATTGCAGCGGGAAAGTATGTACTGCGGCAATAGCCCGTTACCTTCAATCCAGCATCACGGATTTGCTTAGCGAGGGCCTTAACATCATGCCCCTCAACTTCACGTCGCCACGGTGAAATTGCGCCAAAGCCAGCGCGAGCGACTTCGTCGATAACCTCAGTGAGTGGAGCTTGAAAGCCAAAAGTAGCCGTGTTGACTGCGCAGAGCTCAAGGTGATTGTTGAGATCGCGCATCAGATACCGTGTAACGCCAAAAGATGTTTCATGTGCTTCACGGCGAGATCTGGTTTCAGCAGCAGTCCGGCCTTCTCCGCAAGCTTGAAGCACTCAACAAAATATGGAAGGGGCCGCGCCGATTGTGCGCCTACGATCATTACGAAGTGATCTTGGAAGCCGTTCAACCATGCGAGGAATACGATGCCCGTCTTATAAAATTGCGTTGGAGCTGAAAAAAGCAATCTTGAAAGCGGGATCGTCGGCGCTAAAAGTGCATTAAAAATCTCTAGATTGCCTTTGGCTAATGCGGTTAAAGCCTGCGAAGCTGCGGGGGCGATTGCATCGAATATGCCGAGCAAAGCATGTGAGTGGCCTTGCGCATCGCCTTCAATCAAGGCGGCATAATTAAAGTCATCACCGGTATACATCTTAACCGAGTGCGGTAGGGCACGGCGCATCGAAATTTCCTTGTCGGCATCAAGCAATGAAATTTTTATACCGTCAACTTTTCCGACATTTGCGTTGATCATAGCGAGACAAGTTTCCATGTTCATCACAAAACTTTCAGTGCCCCAATAGCCTTTGAGAGCAGGGTCAAACATCTCGCCAAGCCAGTGCAAGACAACTGGATGATCAGCTTGCTGCAGAACGTGCGAATAAACTTTTAAATAGTCATCCGGAGATTGGGCCACGCGCACCAAGGCGCGGCTTGCCATCAGGATTATTCGTCCGCCCAGCTTTTGAATGGCCTCCAACTGCAAATCATAAGCGCGGATGACATCATCGAGATTACGTGCATCGACAGCATTAAGATGGTCCGTGCCACAGCCCGAATAGACGCGTTTGGCAGATTGACCCGCGTCTTCTAGTGAGCGTTTGATCAATTCAAGCGCATCATTCCAGCTCAAGCCCATGCCACGCTGCGAAGTATCCATGGCTTCGGCGATGTTGAACCCCAGTTTCAAAAGATGTCGTCGATATGCTAATGTGGCCTTCCAATCAATGCCGCCTGTTTCTGAAAATGGATCAGCCACAACGTGAGCTGCCGCAAAAGCAATGCGATTCCAAGGTGCTTTAGGGGCTCGCAGTTTGAAGGGCTCAGTTTTAAGTGCGAAAGACTGAAGCTTGCCACGCGCATTAGGCAGATTAATTTTCATTAATATCTCACGGTCAAAAGGCCACCATCGGCTTGAATGGCTTGGCCTGAAGTGTAAGGCAATAAGCCATTTGCTAAAGTTACAGCAATGCGTGCCATTTCGTCGGGCCTGCCGAAGCGTTTTACTACGGTTAGTCCGCCTTCGATTAGGGCATCATATTTGGCTTTAGATGGTTTCACCATGTCGGTATCGATAAAGCCCGGTTGGATTTCATAAACGCCAATATCTTCGTCGGAGAGCCGCACTGCGAAGAGCTTTGACATCATCGATGCACCAGCCTTTGAGATGCAGTATTCACCTCGCGTGATGGAAACAGCTGTCGCATTTGCGGAGGTGACAGTGATTATTGAACGATGACAAACGGTGACTGTGTTGCGAACACGCTTTGCAAAAGCCTGGGTGAGAAAGAATGTGCCGCGCGTATTGATATCGAGGCAGTGATCATAAGCGTCCGATGTCACATCCAACAAATCGCCACGGACTATTACGGAAACGCCTGCATTGTTCACTAAGGTCGTCAGTGGACCGAGCGCCGTTTCAGCCTCAGATAACATTGCTGAATGAGCGGCAAGATCACCAATGTTGCAAGTCAATGCCACGGCTTTGACGCCTTTGGCCTTGGCTTCGGCCACGACCTCATTCAATGCGGGAGAAATTTCCAGATCAACCGCCGCCACATCATAGCCTTCTGCGGCTAAGGCAAGAGTTATCGCTTTACCCATGCCACGTTGTGCGCCCGTGATGATTGCTGCACCCATTAAGCAGCTTCCCTCATTGCGATTAAAGCTTCAGGTCGACATAGTGCGTGAGTGATGACATCAATGTTGAAAGCAAGCCTCGTTTTGCGCGCCTCTTGCGACATGAGTGATCGATCGTAAACAATCTCACCAGTATGTTGGTTGGTGAGATAATGATAGCCTAACCCAGAAATTGTAATGAGCACCTGCACGGCATCAAGGCCGGAACGGAACACACCGTCTGTCACGCCACGCGCCAAAAGATGCTCCATACGTTTTACAAAGCCTTTGTTGAGTAATTCAAGTCGAGGGGATTTCTGCAGGAACCTCGCCTTATGCAAGTTTTCTGTGCTGACCAAAGATATGAGTTCTGGATTGGCGATATAATAGTTCCAAGTAAATTCCATCAAGCGGCGCAAGGCCAGTAGGGGCGGATCATTTTCAATTTCCAATTTCGCTTCTGCGGCACGAAACTTGGCATAGGCCTCTTCGAGCACCAAACGATAGATCATCTCTTTGTTACCAAAGTAATGATACATCATGCGTTTCTGCGCTTTGGCGCGAATAGAAATAATGTCTACGCGGGCCCCACCCAGGCCCATTTTGGCGAATTCAGCGGTAGCTGCCGCCATGATTCGCTGTTTGGTTTTATCGGGGTCGCGCAGTTGTTTTTTGGCTTTGGGCAAAGGAGCCTCTTGAAATAACTAAATAGTTATTTAAGATTACGGCAAATGATCAGGCGATGCAAGCATGTATGACTATATTATCGTGGGCGGGGGTTCAGCTGGTTGCGTTCTAGCCGCGCGGTTAAGCGAGATGGATGCGCAGGTTCTTCTGCTGGAAGCTGGCCCTAAAGACACCAATCCGTTCATCCACATGCCGGTGGGCTTTGCCTTCTTAACAAGCGGGCCGCTCACCTGGGGCTATCAAACTTCTCCTTTGCGCCATGCCAATAACCGTGCGGCTGTCTATCCGCAGGCCCGCGTTTTGGGCGGTGGATCTTCAATCAATGCCGAAATCTACACACGTGGTTGCCCAGAAGACTATGATGCGTGGGCTGGTGAATATGGTTGCAAAGGTTGGAGTGCGAAAGATTTACAGCCCTATTTTGTGAAGTCTGAAGGCAACACGCGTCTTGGTGGCGCAGATCATGGTGTTAATGGGCCACTGACGGTTTCAGATAATGTGCCCAATGTGATGAGCCAAGCTTACGTGCAGGGTTGTATGGATATTGGTATGCCTTTCAATGCGGACTTCAATTCGGGCAAACAAGCTGGCGTAGGTTTTTATCAAACGACAACGCGCCGAGGGCGGCGCTGTTCGGCCGCCGTGGCTTATTTAAATCCCGTGATAAAACGTAAGAATCTAACAGTTAAAACTGATGTATCAGTGTTGCGTATTATTGTTGAGAAGGGTCGAGCCATAGGTGTAGAAGTTGTTGACGGTGGACAGACTAAAAAGTTTGAGGCAACTAGCGAAGTGATCGTTACAGCGGGCGCAATAGGTTCGCCCAAGTTGTTGATGTTATCTGGCATCGGGCCAGCCCAACATTTGCACGAAAAGAGCATAGAAGTGGTTCATGATCTTGCTGGCGTTGGCCAAAATTTCCATGATCACTTTTCGACTGATGTGACATGGATATTGAATGGCGCGCATTCCTACGACAAATATAAAAAGCCATATTGGAAAATTGTTGCAGGTGTCGAATATCTTTTATTCAAGTCGGGCCCAGTTGCATCCAATATCGTTGAGGCAGGCGCGTTCTGGTGGGGCAATAAAAAAGATGAAAAAACGCCAGATTTACAATTCCATTTTCTTGCTGGTGCCGGTGTTGAAAAAGGTGTGGGAGATGTGCCGGGCGGCAACGGGGCAACCTGTAACTCATATTATACGCGTCCTAAATCGCGTGGTTCGGTGACGTTACGGTCGAATAATCCAAACGATGCCCCGATTATTGATCCCAACTCTTTTGCTGAACCCTATGATTTGGAGCGCCACATTGAGGCGATCAAAATCACACAAGAAGTGGGACGTTCGCGCTCCATGCGGCGGTTTGTTTCCGCAGAACATTTTCCGGGACCAGCATGTAAGACGAAGCAAGATTATATTGAAATGTCACGGGCTAGTGCACGTTCGTCCTACCATCCGGTAGGCACGTGTAAGATGGGCAGTGTGCGTGATGAGATGGCCGTGGTTGATCCACAGTGCCGGGTGCGTGGGATTGACGCTTTGCGTGTGTGCGACTCTTCAATCATGCCGCGGGTGGTCTCGTCAAATACCAACGCCCCCACAATCGCCATTGCTGAAAAGGCTGCTGATCTTATTCGTGGAAATCGTTGATGCCTAAAATCGTTTCATCTGCCGAAGCTGTCTCACATATTAGAGACGGCGCAATTGTTGTTGTGAATTCATCTTCGGGTTTGTGCTGCCCGGATGCCACTTTGAAAGCGTTGGGTGAACGCTTTGCCAAAGTTGGATCGCCCAAAGGCCTTACAATGATCCATCCTATTGCCGCTGGTGACTTCTATGGTGTGAAAGGTATTGAGCATCTTACCGCAAACAAAGGCCAAGTGACGCGGACGATTGCGGGCTCTTATCCCTCGGGCCCATCTTCAGCTGAGTCACCACGAATTTGGCAGATGATTACGGCAAATGAAATTCCCGCCTATAATGTTCCTTCCGGAGTTGTGTTCGACATGTTGGGAGAGGCTGCAGCCAAACGCCCGGGCGTTTTAACAAAAGTTGGCATTGATACTTTTGTAGATCCAGATCAGCAGGGATGTGCTATGAATGCAATGGCCAGCGCCTCACCTATTGTAAAAAAAATCAAGTTTGAGGGCGAAGACTGGCTGTATTTCCCGTCCATTGTTCCTGATGTTGGCATTATCCGGGCATCGGCTTCTGATAAACGCGGTAATCTTTCATTTGAAAATGAAGGGGCTCATTTGGGCGCTATGGAAGTGGCGCTGGCTGCACATAATAATGGTGGCATAGTTATTGCGCAAGTTAAGCGTGTTGTCGAAAACGAATCTATCCCGATGCATAATGTGCGTGTGCCTGGCATTTTAGTTGATTACATCGTTGAGGCACCTGACCAGTGGCAAACGACGCAGACGCCTTATGATCCTGCAATCAGCGGTGAATTGATTAAACCGCTTTCAGATTTTGCATTTATGGAATTTGGTGTTGGCAAGATAATTGCGCGCCGTGTTGCACAAGAACTAAAACGCGGATGGGCGGTAAACTTAGGCTTTGGTGTGTCTGCTCATGTTCCACGCATTTTATTGGAAGAGGGCGAACACGGCGCTTGCACATGGGTCATCGAGCAGGGGGCCGTTGGCGGCATTCCCTTGTTGGACTTTCAATTCGGTTGCTCTTCCAATGCCGAAGCTATTGTGGGCAGTCCACAACAGTTCACCTATTTTCAAGCGGGCGGGTTTGATTGCGCGCTGCTCTCCTTTTTGCAAATTGACGCGCAGGGCAGCGTCAACGTGCATAAGCTTAGTGCAAAGCCACATGTGACTGCGGGGGCCGGTGGCTTTGTTGATATCACTGCGCGGGCTCGTAAAATTGTTTATTCAGGCTATTTCAATGCGGGCGCCAAAATGGAAATTAGCGATGGAGGGTTGGTGATAGCTAAGGAGGGCAAAATAAAAAAGCTGGTGAGGGCCTGTGAACAGGTCACTTTCTCTGGTCGTCGTGGAGTGGTTCAGGGGCAAGACGTAACTTACGTTACTGAACGTTGTGTGATGAAGCTCTCACCTGAAGGTATCATCGTTACAGAGATTGCGCCTGGCGTTTCAGTCCAAGAAAACATCATCGATCAAAGCGAATTTCCACTGATTATTGCTCAAGATTTGAAATTGATGGATGCGACGCTGTTCATCGACGCAAAAATGGGAGGCGTTATCCGTGGTTGATACAGGCGACAATCGCATTCTGCTTTCTTATGACGGCCCCGTTGCAACCATCACTTTGGATCGGCCTGAAAAATTGAATGCGCTTGATAAGGCAATGATCTTAGCGTTGGAGCGCGCCGCACATCTTATGGATGCTGAATCAACACTCAAGGTCGCCATCATTACAGGTCAAGGCGACAAGGCATTTTGTGCAGGCGGAGATATAGCTGCGTGGAGTGCAGAAGCACCTGAAGATTTTGGGTTGCAATGGGTTCGCATTGGCCACCGGGCCTTTGATGCGCTGACGCGTTTACGCGTTCCATTGATTGCAGCTTTGAATGGGTCAGCGATGGGCGGGGGATTTGAGTTGGCGACATGTGCGGATTTTCGCATTGCCGCAGAACAGGTAAAATTCAGCCTGCCGGAAACTGGGCTTGGAATAATTCCCGGCTGGTCGGGCACGCAGCGCGGCGTTCAGCGCTTTGGATCGCAGATCATTCGACGCATGTCGCTTGCTGGTGAAGTGTTGGATGCTCCAACTGCCTATCGCTTGGGCTTGTGTGATGTCGTGGTGCAGAAAGGCCAAAGCTTAGTGGCCGCGTGCGAAATGGCAGCCACGATTATGCGGCGCTCGTCATTGGCCACGGCTGCAGCGAAAATGATGATCAATGCGGCTGAGGATGAAGACACCTCTCGCGCATTAGAAGCTATGAGTGGTATAGCGGCCGCGCATAGTGCAGAATTAAAGGTCGGTCTTGCCGCATTCACCGCAAAAAGGAAAAATTGAACTCGTCATTTTTGATTGTGACGGTGTGCTGGTCGATAGCGAGGTGTTGAGCGCTTCTGTTCTGATGCAAATGATGGCTGAAGTGGGCATGCCCCTCACCCCTGAAATTTTTCGAAGTGACTTTTTAGGCCGTAGCTTTGCGTCTGCGGCAGCCCGTGCCACACAACGCTTCGGCAGGCCGATGCCAGAGGATTTTGCGGCAACTTATCGTACCCGCTTGTTAGCTACCATGGTTGGTAATCTGCAAGCGATGCCAAGCGTTGAGAAAGTGCTCGAGGCTATGATCGTAACGTATTGTCTCGCAACCGGATCGAGCCCGCCGCGGCTAGCTGTTTCAATGACGGAAACCGGATTGGGGAAATTTTTTAACGGGCGATCATTCACTGCATCGTTGGTGAAGAATGGAAAGCCAGCGCCAGACCTTTTCCTGCATGTCGCTGCAGCGATGAAAGTTGAACCCAAAAGTTGCCTTGTTATTGAGGACAGCGAAATGGGTGTGAGTGCCGCTTTGGCAGCGAATATGCAGGTGTGGCATTTTGCTGGCGGAGGCCACATCAAGGCGGGTTACTGCTTGCCAAATGATGTGGTGCCACACCGGGTTCTTGACTCCATGCCAGCTTTGCTTGATGCATTCTGCAAAATTGGAATTGCGGCGTGACACGAAAACCAGATCCTGAAAGTGAACGGCTTGACGATGCGGCAAGGGCCGGTTGGTTATACTATATCGCTGGCAATACGCAGGATCAAATTGCCCGCAAGCTGGGTATATCGCGCCAAACTGCTCAACGCCTCGTTTCCTTATCCATTAGTGAAAAGCTGATCCGGGTTCGTCTCGATCACCCAATTGGTGTGTGTCTAGAATTGGCCGAAAGGTTGAAGGCCGCGTTTAGCATTGACTATTGTGAAGTGGTGCCAAGTGACCGCGAAGTTACGCCTACAGGCGTTGGCGTGGCCGAAGCAGCTGCAGCTGAATTAGAGCGTTATCTGATTTCGTCGCATCCTGTTATCGTAGCTATCGGCACGGGGCGAATGCTGCGTTCAATGGCTGAGCAAGTGAGCCCAATGGATTGCCCGCAACATAAAATCATTTCATTGGTGGGCAATATCGCGCCCGATGGATCAGCTTCAATTTTCGATGTTGCCAGCCGCATCGGTGACCGCGTGCGGGCCCCTTACTATCCTATGCCGCTTCCGGTGATTGCAACCACAGTGCATGAAAAGAATTTATTATTAGAACAAAAGTCGCTGCGCAATATCGTTGATTTGGCAGAGCAAGCGAATGTTACTTTCGTGGGTATTGGCGCCATTGATCCCAATGCCGCGTTGCTGCGCGACGGCTTCGTAAGGCCAGAAGAAATCCGCTCTTTGATGCGGGCCGGTGCTGCTGGCGAAATTACAGGTTGGGCTTTTGATGCGAAAGGCGAATTGATTGAAGGCCTGACTAATGATCGTGTATTAAGTGTGCCCCTGGCTCGGCCGGCTAAGGGGAAAGTGATTGGCGTGGTGATGGTGGCTGATCGCCTCAAGGCCGTACGGGCTGCTTTGACGGGTAAGCTGGTGAATGGGCTCATCACCAATGAATCCATGGCTTCGGCACTTCTGGAAACGTGAAGATTTGGTGCATTGCAGCACAGAATCTGACTTGACGTTTACAGAAATTCGGGGTGAGTATCTGCCCGTAGTTTGGGCAATCGCCCAATCACATTGGGAGGATTCCATGAAAAAAATATTAATCGGCGTAGTCGGCGGCTTTGCTCTTGCCCTGATGGCAGGCACAGCTATGGCCGAAGACACCACGTTGACAATCGCCACTGTGAACAACGGTGACATGATCCGTATGCAAAAATACACGGACGATTTCACTGCTGCCAACCCCGGCATAAAGCTGAATTGGGTGACATTGGAAGAAAACGATCTACGTCAAAAAGTGACGAAGGACATTTCAACCAAGGGCGGCCAATATGACGTTCTGACCATCGGCATGTATGAAACGCCAATCTGGGGCAAAAAAGGCTGGCTTGTTCCACTCGCAGGCTTGGATGACCCGAAAGATATTCTGCCAGCTATTGCTGGCGGTCTTTCCTATGACGGTAAACTCTATGCAGCTCCATTCTATGGCGAGTCCTCTTTCGTTATGTATCGCAAGGACTTGATGGCAAAAGCTGGCTTGAAAATGTCAGATACGCCAACTTGGACTGAAATCATCGCAGCAGCCGATAAAATGACAGATCGTGCCGCTGGCATTAACGGCATCTGCCTTCGCGGCAAAGCCGGCTGGGGCGAAAACATGGCATTCCTCGGAACCATGGCTAACTCCTTTGGTGCGCGTTGGTTTGACGAAAAGTGGCATCCACAATTTGATACACCAGAATGGAAAACAGCAATCACCACCTATTTGAAGGTGATGAAGGATGACGGTCCTGCAGGTGCTTCAGGCAATGGCTTCTCGGAAAACCTAGCTCTGTTCCAATCCGGCAAATGCGGTATGTGGGCAGATGCAACTGCGGCTGGTTCATTCGTGGTCGATGCTAAGGCATCAAAGAATGCGGCTGATGTTGGCTTCACAATTGCTCCTGATGCAGGCTTTGGCAAACGCGCCAATTGGCTCTGGGCTTGGGCTCTTGCTATACCAGCAGGCTCCAAGAAAGTTGATGCGGCTCAGAAATTTATTGGCTGGGCAACCTCTAAGCATTATGGCGAATTGATTGCGTCTAAGGAAGGTTGGGCAAACGTGCCTCCAGGCACACGTACTTCTTTGTACGCCAACCCTGAATATCAGAAAGTGCCATTTGCTGCGATGACTCTTGCATCAATGAATGCTGCTGATCCAATGCATCCAACTGCGAAGCCCGTTCCTTATACCGGCATTCAGTTCGTTGCTATTCCTGAGTTTGCTGGCATCGGCACAAAAGTCGGCGAAATTTTCTCGGCAGCTTTAGCTGGTCAGATCAGCGCTGATGAAGCGCTGAAGCAAGCTCAAGACTACACCACTGCAGAAATGACCAAAGCGGGTTATATCAAGTAAGAACCGAACAAAGTGCGGCGGCTTTGTGGTCGCTGTCTAATTTTCTCCCTCGCCATCCCCGTGCGGTTGCAGGCTTTCTAGTGCTTAAGCTTACAACTGTGCGGGGTGGTTGTGCGTATGATCAGTCTTGATTAAGGGCAGGGATGCGATGGCGACTAGTCAATCTCAAGCAGTCGGTAAATGGGCATTAGCTCCATCACTTGTGGTGCTCTCTGGTTGGGCCTTCATACCGCTCGTTCTCACCATCTATTTTGCGTTCTTGCACTATAATTTGCAGGATCCAGACACCACGAGTTGGTTTGGGCTCTCGAATTTCTATTTTTTTATGACGGATCCATTTTTTACCAAGGATCTGTTTCACACTTTGATGCTGGTTTTTTCGACTATCGTTACGACTGTTGTTGGCGGAACTTTGTTGGCATTGCTGCTGGATCAACCCTTTTGGGGTCGCGGCATTGTTCGCTTGCTGATGATATCGCCGTTCTTTATCATGCCTACAGTTTCTTCACTGGTATGGAAGAACTTGCTCATGCACCCGGTCTTCGGGCTATTTGCCGGTATTCAAACCTATTTTGGAGCACTGCGACCGATTGATTGGTTTGGAAGTTACCCACTTATTTCCGTTATCATCATCGTGTCGTGGCAATGGCTGCCTTACGCAGCTCTCATCCTATTAACGGCTTTGCAATCGCTTGATGAAGAGCAAAAAGATGCTGCCGCAATGGATGGTACGCCGCCGCTCAGTTATTTCCGTTATATTGTTTTGCCGCATCTGGCGCGTCCGATCACCGTTGTTATTTTGATCGAAACAATTTTCCTTTTGAATATATTTGCAGAAATTAAATTGCCGGGCGTTGGGGGGGTTGCGGGTAATCTCACTTATCTCGTTTTCTCCCAACTCAATGATGCCAATGATGTGGGCGCAGCCGCGGCAGGCGGTCTTATTGCAGTGGTGTTGGCCAACCTTGTATCAATTTTCCTTGTCCGCATCGTCGGCAAGAATTTGGAGGCTTGAACGAAATGGCCCGCAAGCAATCCTCCCGTCGCACGGTTGTAATTACTATATTCGCATGGTTCATCGGACTATTGATGTTTTTTCCAATTTTCTGGACTGCTGTCGCTGCTTTCAAATCAGAATCTGATGCCTATTCACTTCCGCAAAACGCTTTGACAACTCCTTGGACATTAGAGAATTTTGGCATAGTTCAAGAACGTTCGGATTATTTCCGGTATGTTTTTAACACGGTGGTTATCGCTGTATTATCAACGTTGCTCGGACTCTTATTTGCCGTTCCCGCAGCTTGGTCTATGGCATTTGCGCCACGAACCAAACCCAGCAGCACAATGAGCGGCTGGTTGTGGCTGATCATCATCTTTGGATGTGGATTAATTGCTGGTTTGATCCTCTACGCCAATGGTTGGCATCCGCAGAACGCGGTTGTTGGCTTCCTGTTGTTGTTGCTTTGCATCATTCCGCCAACGGCTTGGGTTTGGACCCGCGGCACCTCTGACACACTGCTTTGGATGCTCTCAACTAAGATGATGCCGCCTGCAGGTGCTCTCATTGCGATTTATCTTTTGTTCAATCGAAATGGGTTGATCTTTAAAGATTGGGGCTGGGTTAACTTGAGCGAATATAACTTGATTGACAGTTTCTGGGGGATGATTCCTTTGGCCATGTTGCTCAACTTGCCCATCATCATTTGGATGCTTTATACTTATTTCAAAGAAATCCCGATCGAAATTCTTGAAGCTGCGCGCATGGATGGTGCGTCATTGTGGAATGAGATTGTTCGCGTGCTCACACCCATGGCGCTGCCTGGCATCGCATCCACATGTTTGCTCAATCTTATTTTGGCTTGGAATGAAGCTTTCTGGTCATTGAACCTGACCAATAAATATGCCGCACCTTTAAGCTTCTTCATTTCAGAATACTCCAGCCCAGAGGGACAATTTTGGGCAAAGCTTTCGGCAGCGTCGTTAATGGCCATTGTGCCGATCTTAATTGTAGGCTGGTTCTCACAAAAGCAACTCGTACGCGGACTCACATTCGGAGCGGTGAAATAAAATGGGCACAATCGAACTTAAAAAAGTCCGTAAAGCGTTTGGTGAAACCGTCGTCATTCCTGGCGCTGATCTTGCTATCAAGCATGGCGAATTTGTCGTTTTTGTTGGCCCTTCGGGTTGCGGCAAATCAACCTTGCTGCGGATGATCGCGGGGCTTGAAGACATCACATCTGGTGAAATTCTGATCGACGGTAAGGATATGACCGATACCGCGCCGGCCAAGCGTGGCCTATCTATGGTGTTCCAATCCTATGCTCTCTATCCGCATATGAGCGTTCGTAACAATATTGCCTTTGGCTTGAAGATGGCGGGCGAAACGCCTGAACAAATTGCGCCCAAAGTGGCCAAGGCTGCCAACACCTTAAACCTCACCGAATATCTTGACCGCAAGCCCGGCCAGCTCTCGGGTGGCCAACGCCAGCGCGTTGCGATTGGCCGCGCGATCGTGCGCAATCCATCGGGCTTCCTGTTTGACGAGCCGCTCTCCAATCTTGATGCAGCACTGCGCGTGAATATGCGGATTTTTATTATGCAGCTGCACCAAGATCTTGGTTCCACAATGGTTTATGTAACGCATGATCAAGTCGAAGCCATGACCATGGCGGACCGCATTGTTGTTTTGAACAGAGGCGTGATTGAACAAGTCGGCACTCCCATGGAGCTTTATAACAAACCTCAGTCATTATTTGTGGCTGGTTTTATCGGCTCGCCGAAGATGAATTTTGTTGAGGGTAACACCATTGGTATCAGGCCTGAGCATATCACTGTTTCTGAGAAAAAGGGTGAATGGCAGGGCGTTGTCAGACTTTCAGAGCATTTGGGTTCTGATACATTTTTACACATTGATGGTGGCAAACGCGGCCCACTTACTGTTCGTGCAACAGGCGAAAGTACCTTCGGCCCGGGCGACAAAATTTGGATGACGCCCGACGCAAAGCGTCTGCACCATTTTAACGCGCAGGGCCGGGCAGCCAAGGCGTGACCACGGATTATGACTATATCATTGTTGGTGGCGGTTCCGCCGCCTGCGTTGCCGCATGGCGGTTGGTTCGTGAAAAAAAAGCACGGGTTTTGATATTAGAGCGCGGGCCCGAGCGGGCGTCAGGCCTTTCACGATTTTTTTTACCTATGCCTGCCGCTTGGATGAAGGGAATTGCAGGCAGCGCCGTGGTTGAGTTGCATGAACCCGTTGCCCAAAAACATTTAGGCGGTCGTTCACCTAAAGTTGGGCAAGCAAACATTTTGGGAGGCGGTTCGTCTATTAACGGCATGGTCTATACGCGCGGCCAAGCCCAAGATTATGATGGCTGGGATCGCTATCTTGAAGCTCAGGGCAAGTGGAACTATGCGAGCATGTTGGAGCACTTCCGCGCACTTGAATGCAATCATAGTTTTAATAACGCCTATCACGGCGTTGACGGCCCTCTGCATGTTTCGGATACGGGCGTGAAGTGCCAGCTCACCCAAGATTATGTGCAATCTGTACAGGGTTTGGGCGTGCCCTATACGCCGGATTTCAATGGTGAAAGCCAAGCCGGTGTGGGCACCATGCAATACACCACTTTCAATCATCGCCGCTGGAATGCGGTGGATGCGTTTTTGACTCCACTTGCAAAAGATAATCGCCTTTCAGTGGTATGCAATGCACTCGTCACGAAATTGGAAATTGAAGGCAATCGTTGTGTAGGAGTTTCCTATTCGCAGCATGGGCAAATGAAAACGGCGCTGTGCAGTCAAACCGTTCTCATGGCCGCGGGCAGCTATAATACACCAAAGATCTTGATGTTAAGTGGCATTGGGCCAGCTGCTCAACTCCAAAGTCACGGCATTAAGACTGCTATAGACCTGTCGGGTGTTGGAGAGAATTTGCAAGATCACCATGAGGTACCAGTTGTTTGCGCCACGAATGGTCATTTTGGCTATGATGGTGAAGATAAAGGGCTGCGCGCGATTAAGAATGCCTTACAGTATTTGCTGTTCAAAAGTGGACCAGTAACCAGCGTTGGCGTAGAAGCCTGTGCCTATATTAACCCTGATGGCGGCAAGCGGCCAACAATTAAGATGTATTGCGTTCCAGCGGTCTATTTAGATGCGGATGTGAAAAACGTTAACGTGCGCGACGGTGTGACCCTAAACTCATGTCTGCTGCGGCCAGCTTCTCGCGGCACAGTAAAATTGCGCTCCTCTAACCCTCAGGACAAACCGATCATCGACAATAATTATTTAGCGGAACCCGAAGATCTCCGGCTTGAGATTACTGGCGTGAAATATGCGCGAGAAATTTTGAAGCAAGAGCCAATCTCTTCGAAAATATTATTTGAAATTTTGCCCGGCAAGGATGTCACAACGGATGTAGCACTTGGCGAACACTGCCGCCGCACAGTGAAAACCAACTGGCACCCTGTGGGCACCTGCCGCATGGGTAAGGCCAATGACAAGCTTGCTGTTTTAGATTCGGAATTGCGGGTGCGCGGCATTGATGGATTACGCGTGATTGATGCCTCGGCCATGCCCTTTATTCCCTCGGGTAACACTAACGCCCCAACCATGGCGCTGGCTTCCCGCGCTATTGACTTTATGTGAGGTTTTAAATGACAAAACTTTCTCTCGCCAATCTGCCAACTATCGGAAAAAATCTGAAGGTTCCAAACTATAACCGTAACGATCTCAAGGCTGGAATTTTGCATTTTGGTATCGGCAATTTTCACCGGGCCCATTTGGCTGTCTATTTAGATGATTTGTTCAATAAGGGGCTTGATCACGATTGGGCTCTGGTGGGCGCTGGCGTTATGGCGTTTGATGAAAATGTACGTCAAAAGCTTTTGGCGCAAGATTTTTTGACCACGGTAGTCGAACAAGATAATGAGCTTTCGACGGCGCATGTGACTGGTGCTCTCGTTGATTTTATTTCGCCGAGTGACAAGAAGGCGGTCTTGGAACGGCTGGCTAATCCTGCAATTCGCATCGTCTCAATGACGATCACTGAGGGCGGTTATTTTATCGATCCGGCCACGCAGAAGTTTGATCCACTTCATCCTGCGATCGATAAGGATGGCAAGAACCCCTCGGATCCTGCGACAGTCTTCGGTTTCATTGTTGCCGGATTAAAGCTTCGCAAAGATCGTGGCATTCCGGCCTTTACAGTGATGTCTTGCGATAATGTTCCGCATAACGGCGTTGTAGCGAAGAATGCCGTTGTTGGTCTGGCGAAATTGTCCGATGCAAAATTTTCCGAATGGATCAACACCAATGTTGCATTTCCAAATGCAATGGTGGACCGCATCACACCAGCCACGGGTGACCGTGAGCGCAAGCTGTGCTTAGAACAGTTCGGGGTTGAAGATCAGTGGCCGGTGTTCTGTGAAGAATTTAAGCAATGGGTTGTAGAAGATAATTTCCCCCTTGGCCGCCCGCAATGGGAGAAGGTGGGCGCAGAGTTCGTAAAAGATGTGACGCCGTGGGAATATATGAAAATCCGCATCCTCAACGGGGGCCATGCCGTCATCGCTTACATTGGCGGATTGATGGATGTTCAATTCGCCCATGAGGCGATGGAAACACCGCTTATCAAAGCCTTTCTCAAAAAAGTTACGGACAACGAAATCAGGCCAACGGTGCATCCCGTGCCTGGAACGGATTTGCTTGATTATCAAAAGCTCATTGAGCGACGCTTTTCCAACCCCAAAATTGCTGACACCATCCGCAGGCTTTGTCTGGATGGATCAAATCGTCAACCCAAATTCATTGTGCCTCCGATTGCGGATCGTTTGAAGGCTGGAAAATCCATCAATGGTCTGGCCCTCGAGTCGGCGCTGTGGTGCCGTTATTGTTTCGGCACGACCGATAGCGGCAAAGTGATTGAGCCTAATGACCCGAATTGGGAAGCGCTGCAGGCACGCTCTCAAAAAGCTAAGGCAAACCCGCAAGAATGGCTCGATATGACTGAAGTTTATGGTCATGTGGGCATGCATCCTGTGATGCAAATGCAGTTCACTTACTATCTGAATGCCGTTTGGAAAAATGGTGCAGAAGCTACCGTGAAGGCCTATCTCGCGGATTGAATGGATGCCCCATTCTCGCTATGAGCTAGCCATTCATTGGAGAAGTCTGTATGAAATCTCGTGCCGCTGTTGCTTTTGAAGCTGGAAAACCTCTCGAAATTGTTGAGGTGGATTTGCAGGGTCCTCGCGAAGGTGAGGTTCTGGTAGAAATCAAGGCCACCGGTGTGTGCCATACAGATGAGTTCACTATTTCCGGCGCTGATCCTGAAGGCTTGTTTCCTGCCATTATGGGCCATGAGGGGGCCGGCATTGTAGTTGAGATTGGTAAAGGTGTTACGTCGTTGAAAGCAGGTGATCACGTGATCCCACTTTACACGCCTGAGTGCCGCGAGTGCGAATACTGCCTCAATCCCAAAACAAACCTATGCCAGAAAATCCGCATCACCCAAGGTAAAGGTTTGATGCCTGACGGCACGTCGCGCTTTTCCTATAAAGGCAAAATGGTGCACCACTATATGGGCTGTTCCACATTCTCAAATTTCACCGTGCTGCCAGAAATTGCATTGGCCAAAGTGCGCAAAGACGCACCCTTTGATAAAATTTGTTACATCGGGTGTGGCGTCACCACAGGCGTAGGAGCCGTCATCAACACCGCCAAGGTTGAAGCTGGTTCTACCGCCGTTGTGTTTGGGCTTGGCGGCATTGGCCTTAACGTCATCCAAGGCTTGCGTCTGGCCGGGGCCAAGCAAATCGTTGGCGTTGATATGAATGACGATAAAGATGCCTGGGGCCGAAAATTTGGGATGACGCATTTTGTCAATCCATCAAAAGTGACTGGCGATCTGGTGGCTCATTTGGTGGATTTGACGGGCGGCGGGGCGGATTATACATTTGAGTGCATTGGCAATGTGAAAGTGATGCGTGTGGCGCTTGAATGCGCTCATAAGGGCTGGGGCCAATCGATCATCATTGGCGTGGCGGGTGCCGGCCAAGAAATTTCAACGCGGCCATTCCAACTTGTGACAGGCAGATCGTGGCGGGGCACAGCATTTGGAGGAGCGCGTGGCCGCAGCGACGTGCCTAAAATTGTTGATTGGTATATGGCGGGCAAGATCGAAATTGATCCCATGATCACGCATATATTACCGCTTGACAAAATCAATCACGCATTTGATCTAATGCATGAGGGCAAATCCATTCGCAGCGTTATTGTCTATTAGTTCAACAAACGAGGAGGAAAACGTGGCTAAAAAATCGAGCAAGAAGGTCGCTAAGAAGGCGACACGCAAGAAAGCAACGCGAAAATCGGGCACACCTGCCATCGCTTTGCATCCATCAATCGACCATGGCTTTGCCAAATCCGCGCCAAAGAATTTTGCGGGCGGCACCTTAACTTGCAAATGCGCAACAGATCCTGTCACCGTCGAAATCACTTCACAATCAGCTCATAATCATGCCTGCGGCTGCACAAAATGCTGGAAGCCCGCGGGGGCAATGTTTGCAATTGTTTCGGTTGTGCCGAGCGACAAAGTTAGCGTCACCGCAAATGGTCATAAGTTAAAAGTAGTTGACGAGAATGCACTCATCTTGCGCCACGCCTGCACTGGTTGTGGCGCTCATATGCATGGCCCTGTAAGGCGCGGTGGCCATGCCTTTGCGGGATTGACCTTCATTCACACGGAACTCTCCAACAAAAAGGGTTGGTCACCTCCGGGTTTTGCGGCCTTCGTGTCATCTATCATTGAAAACGGAACGCCGCCTGCGAAGATGCCCGCCATCCGTAAGCGTTTAAAGGCGCTTGGCTTGGAACCCTATGATGCTCTTAACCCCGGCCTTATGGATTATCTTGCCACACATGCCGCGAAAAAGTCAGGCGCTTACCGCGAATCCTAACTGTCGCAAACCTTTGAATGAAATTCCTTCGGGCATCGCTAGGAGGAATTTTTATGGCGGTTTGACGTAAGAGCCGCTAGTTCACAGTTCAAATGGCTGATCTTCTCGTCAATCTGCAGAATATAACTCTCACCTTCGGTGGCAGGCCGGTTCTTTCGAATGCGGAATTGATGCTGCATGAGCAAGATCGCTTATGCCTTGTTGGGCGCAATGGTTCGGGCAAATCAACTTTACTGAAAATAGTCGCTGGCCAAGTTGAACAAGATTCAGGCACGCGCTTTTTACAACCAGGACTTACGATACGCTATTTGCCGCAAGAACCCGATTTCGCTGGGTTCACAACGGTGCAAGACTATGTTGAAGCAGGCCTTGGGCCAGCTGACGACGCTTACCGCGCAAGACATTATCTCAATGAACTTGGCTTAACGGGGCAGGAAAACCCTGCCACACTTTCCGGCGGGGAGGCGCGGCGCGCTGCACTTGCGCGCACCTTGGCGCCAGAGCCTGATATTTTGTTGCTGGACGAGCCGACCAATCACCTAGATCTTCCGGCGATTGAGTGGCTGGAAACCGAATTAAAGTCCTTGCGGTCAACCATGATGATTATCAGCCATGATCGGCGCTTTTTGGAGAACTTGTCGAACAGCACGGTGTGGCTTGATCGCGGTGAAACGCGCCGCCTTAACCAAGGTTTTGGGCATTTCGAGGAATGGCGCGACAAGCTGATCGAAGAAGAAGAAATCAATCAACAAAAATTGGCACAACGCATTGCCACTGAAGAACATTGGATGCGTTACGGCGTCACTGCACGACGCAAGCGTAATATGCGGCGCGTGGAACTGCTTGGCACTTTGCGAAAGGAACGCAGAGACTATGTGGGCCAACAGGGACACGTTAATCTTGCGGCATCTGCAGGCGAGATTTCCGGTAAGCTGGTTTTGGAAGCCATAGGCATTTCTAAAAGTTTTGACAAAAGGCAGATTGTTGAAAACCTTGATCTTGTTATTCTGCGCGGTGATCACTTGGCCATCATCGGCCCAAATGGTGCGGGCAAGACAACCTTGATCAAGTTGATCACAGGCGCACTGGAGGCTGATGGCGGCACACTGAAGAGAGGCACGAATTTACAAGTGGTGTCGCTGGATCAATCTCGTGCCAGCTTGAACCCCACTGACATCGTGCAAGAAGTGATCACGGCAGGCCGCGGCCAATCTGTTACCATCAATGGTGAAACTAAACACGTGGTGAGCTACATGCGTGATTTTTTGTTTCGTCCAGAACAAGCGCGTACGCCTGTTTCAGTTTTGTCGGGCGGTGAGCGGGCAAGGCTTATACTAGCGCGTGAATTGGCTAAGCCTTCAAACATTCTGATCCTCGACGAACCGACTAATGATCTGGATTTGGAAACGCTTGAACTCTTACAAGAGTTACTGGCCGCCTATGAGGGTACGGTTATTCTGGTGAGTCATGACCGAGACTTTCTCGACAAGCTTGCCTCGTCGGTTTTGATGCATGAAGGCGAAGGCAAGTGGATGGAATATGCAGGTGGTTATTCGGATATGCTTGCCCAGCGCGGTGCGGGCGTTGAAGCGCGAAAGGGCAAGGTTGAATTTAAACCAAAGGCTGATGACGCAATACCAGCGGCTAGGGGGCAACAAACCAAGCGCAAACTATCGTTTAATGAAAAATATGCCTTGGAAACTTTGCCTGCGAAAATAGCCGCGCTGAAAGTCGAATTAGCAACACTCGAAATTCAATTGGCAGATCAATCGCTGTTCACACGTGATCCAACGAATTTTGAAAAAGCCGGCTCACGCTATGCCGCCGCAGCCGGAGAACTAGCGGCGGGGGAGGATCAATGGCTAGAGCTGGAAATTCTTAAGGATGAATTGGAAAGTCGGTAATTTAGTTTCATCAGGCGCTTAAACCAACAATCCACTGCTTCCAGCTTATTGGCAGACGTTGAAGAAATTTTAAAATTAAGACGAAGGGCAGGGGATAAGCAATTTCAATTTTCTTGCGAACCAAACCTTTGATCGTCAGAGCGGCGGCGCGGTCCGGCTTCATTAGAAACGGCATGGGGAAATCGTTGACTTTCGTCATCGGCGTTTCTACAAAACCTGGGTTGATAACGCTGATTGCTACACCCTTCGGCCTTGCCTCATGCCAAAGTGATTCCGCCAGATTGATGAGTGCTGCTTTGGTGGGCCCATAATAGCCCGCCTTCGGTAGGCCGTTGTAGCCGGCAACTGACGCAATCCATGAAATATGGCCAGAGCCTCTAGACACCATGCGCCGCAATAAGGGGGCCACACAATTGGTAACGCCTAAATAATTGGTTGCGTTGATGCGCGCGAATTCTTCAGCATCGCACGTTGCAAGATCAAAAGGTTGATACGCGCCTGCGCCCAGCACAGCCAGATCGATGGGCCCCAGTTCATGTTCTATGCGCGCAATGCAAGTATCAACTGCACTTGGATCTTTTACATCCAGTGGAAAGTTTATCACATTTGTTGGCAGTGGTTCCGGCCAAGCTTTGCGTGAAGACGCTGCAACTTTCACACCTTGTGCGGCAAGTTGGAGCACAATCTCTTGGCCAATGCCGCTGGAGGCCCCCGTCACCCAAACGACGTTCCATGGCAAAGCTTCGCTCAAATGCCGATGAACCTTTGCACTAAGCGTGCCGGCCAAGATTGGAACCGCGTAGGTGCATCATTGGCCACCAAGCAAATGCAAGCCACATCGCCTGTCACCACGGGTGTGTGAATAACGCTTTCATCCAGATCAGCAATATCACCGCGCCCAAAATGACCCATGGCGTCTTCATAGGCCCCTTGCAGAACCAACGTCAATTCGGTGCCACCATGGCCGTGATCAGGCATTTTACGGCCAGATTCAATGCGCAGCAAGCCGAAGAAACCTTGTTCATTATCTGCCTTAGGCAATTTGTACATGGCAAGGCCCGGCCCGGTTCTTGTCCATTTCAATGTGTCAAAATCATTGTCTTTCAGCAGTGACTGCAAGGCATGGGGCATTTCATCCTCACGCTTGGCCACTTGAACAGGCAAGCGGTGCAATGTGGCAGTGCTAATGCGGTTCATCACGGCTGATTTGCTTTCAGCGCTTACTGTAACTTCATCCTGTTCACGCAAAATTGCCCCGCCAATTTCAGCGGCAGCTAAGGCGGCAGAACGACATGCGGCACATAGTTCCAAATGCGCTTTCACAAGAACAGTAAGTGACGGTTGCAGTGTTCCCGCGCCAAAGGCAAATAAGGTTGCTTCATCGAGATGGTGATTAATCGTCATTGGTTTTCTACTATGGCTTTACGCATGCGGGCATAGGCCAAGCGCATGCGTGATTTAACGGTGCCTAACGGCAAACTTAGCCGCTTGGCAATTTCGGTTTGCGAAAGATCTTGTTCAAATGCCATGCGAATAATAACCATCTGGTCGTCTGGTACAGACTTCATGGCGTGCTTTAAGCTTTCGTTTTCACCCAAGCGCAGAAGTCGTTCTTCAGAACTTTCGCTTTCGTCCACTGGTTCCCACTCGATGAGATCGAGCGAAACATTGGGCTTTTGACGGCGGGCGCGGTCTATCGATGCGTTGCGCGCGATGGTGTAAACCCACCCCATCAAGCTGCCGCGAGCAGGATCAAACAGCCCAGCCTTAACCCAAACGTTGAGTAGAACGTCCTGCATCACGTCCTCGGCGCTATCACGGTCAAGCCCACGCTTTTGCAATACGCCTTTCACGCGCGGGGCAAGTGCGTCGAACAGTTCAGCAAAGGCCTCGCGGTCAAGATTCTGCGCCACCAACTTGATCAGTGTGGTTAAACGCGCTTCGTTCACGGGCCACCGTTGGATTGGTGGCGCCGTGGAGTTTGCTTTGCCATTGGCATCTATGATAGTCAGCTTTCGCATTTCTAAAAGTGTTTACGCCTTCGTGCCGTGCATGGATCACTTCAGAATATCTGAAACTAATCCAGCTGCGGTGTCGTTTCGTATAGTATGCAATAAAGGGGCGAAGTGTGCAAAAGTTGAATATCGCGGTGGTTGGCTCTGGCGTTTCAGGGCTATCTTCAGCTTGGCTGTTGTCAAAATTTCACAATGTAACGGTGTTTGAAGCTGACCAGCGTCTGGGCGGCCATGCTCACACTGAGGTATTGGGTAAAGTTCCCGTTGATGTGGGGTTTATAGTATTCAATGAAAAAACCTATCCTAACTTCACGGCCTTGCTGCATCATCTGAATGTTGCCACCGATGAAACGGAAATGGGATTTTCAGTTTCGCTCAACGGTGGGAAGATTGAATATGCTGGAGCAAGTTTGCGCCAAATGCTGGGATCTCCGAGGGCCGCACTTTCGCGCGCCCATTGGGCCATGGTGGCAGACATTGCACGGTTTTACAGAAACGCGAAAGAGCTATCACAAAGTTTGGATGACGCGGTGTCTCTGGGTGCGTTTTTGCAGCAATACAAGTTTAGCCAATCCTTTATAGAACGCCACTTAATACCCATGGCCGCAGCCATCTGGTCTTCGCATCCGGGACGCATGTTGGATTATCCGGCCAAAGCCTTCATCACCTTTTTCGATAATCACCAGCTTTTGAATTTTGGTTCACGTGAAAAGTGGCGCAGTGTTGTGGGTGGCTCGCAAACCTATGTGAGCAAACTTCTCGAAGGTGGTATGAAGGTTCATCGTGCAGACGCCGTTTCAAAAGTGAAACGATTGGCAAAGGGCGTAATAGTCACCTGCGTTTCTGGCCATTCCGCCGACTTTGATCATGTGATTATGGCCACGCATGCCGACCATACGTTGCAACTGCTTGAGGCACCAAGCGCCGAAGAAGTCAGCCTGTTGCGGCCATTTCATTATTCCAAAAACCAAGTGGTTTTACATCGCGACGCATCATTGATGCCCAAGCGCAAAGCTTACTGGTCCAGCTGGAATTATATCGGAGATTTGGGCGCAGAACATTGTGGTGTAACCTATTGGATGAACGCCCTGCAAAACTTGGCTACAAAAACTGATCACTTCGTTTCGCTCAATCCAGTGCGTTTGCCGAAATCCGAACTCACTGATCTTAGTTTTGCTTGCACTCATCCCCTGTTTGATTGCAACACGCTTAAAGCGCAGCGTGATCTGTGGTCGCTGCAGGGCAAGCAGAACACATGGTTTTGTGGGGCTTATTTCGGCGCAGGGTTCCATGAGGATGGTCTACAGGCAGGTTTGGCGGTGGCGGAGCAATTGGGTGGCGTAGACCGACCATGGAGGCTTTCCAACCCATCAAGTCGCATAACCGTACCTGCCAATTCGGCCCCGCATCCCCGCTTAACGGCTGCCGAATGATGTTTGCCGGGCCAGCGCTTTTTTCGGGCAGCTTGCTGCATAGGCGCTATTTTCCCAAGCGCCATGAATTGCATTACCGCGTGGCTGATGTTCTGTTGGATGTTGATGAGTTGCCAAGCCTCAACACGTCTACAAAGCTATTTGGCTACAACTGCAAACGTCTTTTCAGCATCGCAGATCGCAATCACGGCCCAGGAGACGGCACAGCCATTGCGGTGCATGTGCGCGCACTAATGGATAGCCTTCAAACCCGTCAGCCGATTAAACGTATTTTCATGCTTTGCTATCCTGCGGTATTGGGTTTTGTATTTAACCCCATAACGGTTTATTTTGGATTGGATGTGGCGGGTGAATGGCAAGCCGTTGTCTATGAAGTGAACAACACCTTTGGCCAGCGCCATTCCTATGCGATGGCTGTGCAAGAAGGCTGCGAACATATCGCCACCAAGCAACTTTATGTTTCGCCATTCAACTCCGTAACGGGTGAATATCATTTCAACGTTCAGCGATTTGCAGATGGATTGCGCCTCAACATTTCGCTGTTTGAAAACGGCAAACTTAAACTTTGTGCGCGCTTTGATGGCAAGCAACGCCCATTTTCGCAAACAGAATTGATCAAGAGTTTGCTTGGGCTGATGATCCAACCCGTCAAAGTTATCGTTGGTATCCATTGGGAAGCGGCACAGCTTTATTTTAAAGGGCTGCGTCCCAAATCGAAGCCAGTACATGCCCGTTTTTCTACCACCACCCATGGAGATGGAACCTAAATTATGAATACAACACTCTGGGCCTATCCGCTCACGCTTTTGATATTTGTCGCTGTTGATCTTTTCTGGTTGTTGGGGCCCGGAAGGCCTTACTATGTGGCGGAACTTGGATTTCTGCTGCGTGCCAACCCAAATTTAACGGCGACCTTGGCCTTTTATTTAATTTATGCGGTGGGCCTTGTGGTTTTCGCTGTATCAGGCGCCCTCCAAGCTGGATCAGCTCAACAGGCACTTTGGCAAGGCGCGCTCTTTGGTTTTATAGCTTATGCAACGTATGATCTCACAAGCCTTGCTGTCATCAATGGATTTACCACTAAAATCGCCGTCATTGACATGGTTTGGGGCAGCCTTTTGAGCGGGGGCGTGTCTTGGTTAGTTACAAAGATACTACTTGCGTTTAGTGTTTGATCTTAGGTTTCATCTCCGAGCTTGAGTCATGACCAGAAAAGTAATTTTCTGCCACTTGACAGCGCACCGATTCAAGTTTGATCGATCGTATCGAGAGCGAAGCGACGTTCCGCAATCAAGTTCGCCCGCTTTGAAGGAAAAAAATGCATCCAATCGGTTTGAAACTGAATGGCAAAGCCGTGCACGGTTCAGTAGAAGGTCGCACGGGCCGCACTGTGGTAGCCTCCTAGAGAGTATATGATTTTGGGAGGAGAGGCGTCCTCGCGCTTCGTATTCCGTTTAAAATCAAAAGCTCGCTGGCAGCAGCGGACTTTAATTCACTATGACAGATTAAATCCACATCTTCACTTAGCCAAGCTCCGCTCAGGCATAAAACCATTATTAACGCGGGTATCATGTCACGGATGGATTCTCACCTTCGCGGACATGACGCATTGACAGCAGGTTAGGAGTTGCTAACCCCCAGCACCTGCGGGAGCGACCATCAAAATGTTGCGTTTTTTGTTCATGGGTTGCGCTGGTGAACCAACCCAAGAAGAATGCATGGGCAGGCTTTCGCCTTTCATTACCAAGGTGAGCGGGCCGATTTGTGCGCCATCACCCACATGCGTGTCATAAAGAACAGTCGAGCCCGCACCCACAGTTACGTCTTTGCCGATAATAATACGGCCCACTTTCATTAAGCGATCTTCATACAGATGCGTCTGCAGCACAGTGCCAACGTTTATCACCGCATAGTCACCGATTGAAACACAATCGAACTCAGTGATGTCAGTGGCATCCATATAGGTGCCCTTACCTATTTTCACACCGAAAAGACGAAGCGCGAAGGGCAACATTGGTGTGCCACGCAAATGTTCCAGCACGGCATTGCCCGCCATGCCCCAGAACATAACGGCCACGGCTTCAGTGCGCATCGCCCACCAAGACCACATCGGTTTAATTGTGGGACGATAGACCCCCATGGCCAACCACTTCAAAACCACCGCAAGCATAAATTGGGTAATGTCGATCAAGATAACGACTAAAATGCTCATTGCAATCGCTTCGGTCCATGAACCCTCGTTGATAGGCTCATTCAACAATTCCATGCCGTAAGTTGCGAGTGTAATAAAAAGAGCCGTCGGCAGCGAAATGTTAAATGCCTCAAATAGGCCGCGCAAAATTTGTCGGCCTAAGCCGGGCTTGAAAGTTGAGGTATCCTGCGCTGCAAACGTTTGGCGCACAGGTAACTTTATCGCGGGTGAGCCAAACCAGATTTCAGATGCACCAACTTCGCCGCCATCAGGTGGGCGTGATTTCACGCCAATAAGCGCGCCGGTTTCAATACTATAATTCATGGGCACAACGGCAGAGTTTCCGATGAAAACTTTCGAACCCGTTTTGATTGATCCCAACGTCATCCAATTCCGGCGCAACTCTTCGTCTGCCAAGCGCACTTCATCTGCGATGAAATTGCCTTTGCCAAGATCAACAAGATCATAGCGTCCAGATAAGCTCGTCGATATTTCTGTACCGGCTCCGATTTTCGCCCCCATCAGGCGATACCATGCGGGCATATAGATCGTTGCAAATATCGATGTTACAGCGTCCAGAGTAATGTCTGTGACAAGTGTCACAATCCATTTGCGAATATAGAGACTGCTGAAAATTGAATAGCTACCAGATTTCAGCCGCGGTAAAATCAACCAGCGCAATGCCACGACCGATAGGCAAGTGAATAGCACCATCGATGCAGCGGCTGGCAGTGCGATGATCGGAAGATACCAATTATAGGCAATCCCGCCCAACAATGGATTTACGAAAGAATCGATCCACTCCATCACGCGAAACGTTGGCACCACGGGCAGAACTGTAATGGGGGGCAAGATAACCAAGAGCACGGCATAAAGCACTATTTGAAAAACGCGCTGCATTTTGGTGGCTTGAGCAGCTTCGGGTAGGTCTTCGCGATTTAGATCGGCCACCTTTTGCGGAGGTGATCCGCTCCAACGTTCGTTGGCCGGAACTTTGGTATTCGCCAGAAGCGAAGTCAAATCAGATAACTCTGAACCGTCGCCGATTTCAGTGTTCTCTTCAATCACAACGGAATTGCCAAGAGACACATCGTTGCCGATTTTTACCTGGCCGATGATAAATTTATCGCCGACCACGCGCGCATTGGCAATGATCAATTGGCCACCAAGCGAGGCATGATCGCCAATTTCCAGAAGGTCGTAAGCGTGAACGAAAAGGTCGCTGATCAAAGCATCCTTACCAACTTTTGTGCCCAACAGTCGCAGATAAAAACGTATGACAGGCGTACCCTGCATCCACTTCAGATGCACAATTCCGGTGAGGCGTTGAACCAGCCACATGCGATAGTAGTAGGTGCCCCAAAGCGGATAAACACCGGGCTTGGTCTTGCGCATAATTACAAGTTTGGCCAGTGGCACGAAAATGTAATTGAATAATGTGACCATTGCATAGCCCACAAAGACGAAGCCGGCATCACCGAAGAGTGAGTTTTCGTCGGGACTGATCAGAGAGTAGCTAATAAAAATGGCTAGCCAAGGTGCTGCATGCAAACACAAAATAAGCGGTAAAGTTATCGTTTGGGCAACAGCGCACCAGAAGCGGCGTGTCATCGACGCACGGGGCAGGGTGGCCGAAGCATCGCGTTCAGTTTCATGAAGTGCGCCACGATCAATCAAAAGCTTGGCGATATTTCCAATGGTGCGGCCGACATACATGTCCTGTAGCGTAATGGTTTGGCCATATTTGGTGAGGCGCACCTTAGAAATGAATTGCGCAGCAAGCAGGGAATGACCGCCCAAATCGGTAAAGAAATCGGCATCACGCAAAATTGGTTGGCCGGGAAAAATTTCTTTGGCCGCAGCAATCAAAGCTACTTCAACCGCGTTGTTGCCTTGCTCTGATTGGCTTTCATCCGCCCAAGCCGATGCCAGAGTCATATTCTTCAGTGATTTACGGTCAACTTTGCCCGAAGTTAGGCGAGGCACTTCGGCAATCACTTCAAATGCAGCGGGAACCATATAGGGCGGTAAGCGTTTGCGAAGTGTTTCACGCAAGGTGTGAATGTCTGGCTTTACGTCTTTGCGCGGCACGATGAAGGCGACCAGCCGTTCAAGCCCATGGTCTTTGCGCAGAACAACTGCGGCATGTTCAATAGCCGCATCTTCACTTACAGCCGTTTCAATTTCGCCAAGTTCAACACGAAATCCACGGATTTTTACTTGATCATCCACGCGGCCATGAAACAGGATGTTCCCATTTTCATCAATCGAAACGGCATCACCAGAGCGGTAGAGAATTTTGTCTGCAGATTTTTTATGGAATGGGTTGGCAATGAACTTCTGTTTGGTCAAATCCGAGCGACCCAAATAACCATCTGCAACGCCGGGCCCCCCAATCAACAACTCACCCTGTTGACCAGCGTCAACCAGTTGAAGATTATCGTTCACCACATAGGCTGTGTAATTTGGGATTGGCTTACCGATTGTAACAAAATCACCCTTCTTTAATTCGGCAATCGTGGCTACCACTGTTGTTTCCGTGGGGCCATAGGAATTAAATATGCGGCGGCCTTTCTTTGAAAAACGTTCAATCAAACTTGGTGGGCAAGCTTCGCCGCCCACGATCATGAGCCGTAAACTATCAACATCCTCTGCAAACATCGAAAGCAATGTTGGCACTGTATCGATGACAGTTATCCCCGCATCGCGCATCCGGCGGGGCAGATTTTCGGTGTCTGCCATTATCTCTGGCGTTGCGACCCAAAGCGCTGCGCCCGCTAAATATGGCACCCAGATTTCTTCCATCGATAAATCGAACGCTGCTGAACAGCCTTGGAACATCACATCTTTGGCGGTGATGCCAAAGATGGAATTGGAAGCCCGCAAATAGTGGCAGATGTTGCGGTGCGTAATTGCTATGCCCTTCGGCGTGCCGGTTGTTCCCGACGTATAGATCAAATAAGCGTGAGTATCAGGTGTGATCTTTTTTGGTGCGGGCAGTGCCTTATCAAGAGGATGATTAAATTCAGCGTCGCTCATCGACCAAACGGGATGTTCAAAACCTGCGACACGATCTTCGACATCTTCGTCAACCAACAATCCGATTGCGCCGCAATCAGCAAGGCAGGTGGCTATGCGGTCTTTGGGCGTTTCAGAATCAAAAGGAAGCCATGTGGCTCCCGTTTTGGTGACGGCGATTTGTGCCAGCAACAAATTCACGCCGCGCGTGAAATAAAGTCCGATCACCTTACCGGGCGCTGCGCCACGTTGGAGGAGAGCTGCGGCAATACGGTCGGATAGGCGATCAACTTCAAGATACGATAGGCGGCGTTCGCCTGATATGATGGCAATGGCGTTTGGCGCACGCGCAACGGTGGCGCGGAAAATATCTGCCAGAACTTCGTCTTTCAGAAATTCTGGATGTTTAGGGCCGATGAGGCTGGCGATATCGGAAGTTGCTTGGACGTTTTTTGTAGTCTTATTCATTTTTTTCCTGATCAAACATGCTGACAACCTATCGCATTCGGCTGTGTCGACATTGTGGGCCTTCCACGACTAAATGTGACAAACCAGCCATTAGAGCCAATCGCAGACCTTTAATCGAATGTTGGGATTATCGCATATCACATCAAGATTCTGCCTATTTTTTGCACCATGGAAGCCTGCAATCGCCACGCTTACAAGAATTCCTCGTTCTGTGGCATTTATGTGCATCTCAAACACGCGCAGCTTACATCGCAGTAATGGGGCCGAAGCTGCGCCGCTTGGTAAGGTCTGATTGTGACCATTGATTGACACACCCACTGTTAAGTGGCGCGGATCTGTCATCACGTCGTCGCTGGCTTTTAGAGCGGATTCTTTAAGGACCCAAAGGAGGGTAGCAGGATCGCGCCCAGCTGTCCGCGCTCTGACAATGACGTCGCCATCCTCAGGCGCTGCAATGCTGGCAAGGAAGG
The DNA here is from genome assembly GCA_043757845.1 of Hyphomicrobiales bacterium. GTDB lineage: Bacteria > Pseudomonadota > Alphaproteobacteria > Rhizobiales > Aestuariivirgaceae > Aestuariivirga. Next base: position 33,190 of record JAYVOQ010000021.1, read on the forward strand.
GTTCGTTCGTGCCTCCGGGCGGCCAGACTTCTGCGTCGATCCCCACAGCTCCAACTTTGCTTATCGCCATTATCGAGAATGGCGGGACGCAACCTCGCACATGACTTATGGCCAGTCCAGCTTGACGGCCAACGCAATCTTGCAAAAAAGGCTTCCCCGATTCGGACTTTTGCGGTTCGAATTTCTCTAGGCCTTGCAATTTTAACAGTTCAACCAAAGTGGCAGACCTGCTGTCGGCGGTGAAGGTTGTGATGTGGATGAGTGTCATTTTTGAGAATGGTGCTGCCAGTGGGGGCGAACCTACGACCTCTCTCTTACCAAGGGCGGATTCCCCGTGTCAAAATCTTATTCTATCAGTTGGTTCCTCAAGATCGTTCAAAATAACTGAGCTGCGGGCGGTTTCGGGGACACTGAGCTAAGGTTCTGTCCGCGAAACTGGCAGAAGCTCACAATGGGCCAAAGTCCGGGAGGGGAGGTAAGGGCGATAAAATTCCGAATATCGAAGTTAGAGCGGTTTCCGATCATATTGGGTTATAACCTGCTTTGATGAAGTAGTTTTGAGCTTCTTTGGGTGTGATGGTTGGAATGATGTTGGCGATTGCATCCCACAATTTTGCAATGGTCCGTGCGGC